>JAGWBO010000121.1 GCA_021295855.1 Pseudomonadales bacterium
CCACGGATGTTCGTGCCGTCGTTTTGTCAGGCAATGGACCCGGGTTTTGCGCTGGTCTCGACATGAATAGTTTCCAAGGCATGGCGGATCGAGCGGAAACGAGATCAAGTGATTCTCAATCTGGCGCGGACGTGTCCGTTGAGCGTACGAAAACCACCGAAAACCACGCTCAACGGGCCGCATACGTGTGGCGTCGTCTACCAATGCCCGTGATCGCAGCCATCCATGGCGTAGCTTACGGTGGCGGATGTCAGATCGCACTTGCGACCGACATTCGGTTTGCGGAGCCTTCTGCGAAACTATCGGTGCTTGAAATTAAATGGGGACTGATTCCCGATATGTCCATTACGCAGACACTCCGTCAGACCGTCCGCATGGACATCGCCAAAGAACTAACTTTCACGGGACGCATTCTGAGCGCTCAAGAAGCTCAAGAACTTGGGCTAGTCACCCACGTCACGGAAAACCCTCGCGACGCCGCTTTCAACCTCGCTCGCGAAATTGCTGGGCGTTCGCCGACAGCGGTTCGAGCAGGCAAGCATCTACTTGAGACCACTTGGCATGCCGACGACGAATCGGGATTCGAGTTAGAAGCGAAGCTGCAGACGGGTTTAATCGGTTCCCCCAATCAAGTCGAGGCGATTAAGGCTAATTTCGAATAAGGCTATCACGACGATCCATGAGCTGGGCAGAAGAAGTCGAGGAACTTAAGCGACGACGTGAATTAGCGAAACAGCAAGGCGGACCGGAAGGTATCGCTAAGCAACACGGATACGGTCGGATGACCATTCGTGAGCGAATAAATACGTTACTTGACGAGGATTCGTTTCAAGAACACGGTAAAGCGACAGCTGTTCCCGATTACGATGACGATGACAACTTTCTCGGCTTCGTACCCGCAAACTACGTCTTAGGATTCGGCCGCATCGAAGACCGTCGCGTCGTTGTTGGCGGCGAGGACTTCACACTCAAAGGCGGATCACCTAACGCCGCCGGCTTGCGCAAAAGCATCTACGCCGAGCACCTGGCTATTCAATACAAGATTCCACTTGTTCGGATGCTTGAGGGTGGCGGCGGTAGTGTTAAGAGCAGCGGCAAACGTGGCGGATCTTCGGGCGGAGATTCCGTTTTCTCTGAGCCGCGATTTAAGGTCATCGCGGATGCGATGGGAGAAGTGCCTGTTGTATCGATGGCAGGCGGCGCGGTCGCCGGCTTCCCTGCAGGGCGTATGGCCGCGTCACACTTCTCAGTCATGTCAGCAGATACCGCGCAAATCCTTGTCGCTGGTCCCAAAGTCGTCGAGCGCGCGTTGGGTGTCGACATGACAAAGGATGAACTCGGAGGCGCTCACATTCACGCTAAGAGTGGCGTCGTTGATAACGTCGCCCCCAACGAAACCGAAGCGTTGATGCAGTGCCGTCGTTTTCTGAGCTATCTACCTAGCAGTGTATATCAACGCACTCCTCGCTATCCATGCGACGACAACCCCGAACGCATGGAGTCCGATCTCCTTGACATCGTACCGCGTGACTCAAGAAGCGTGTTCAACATGCGTACGGTCATTGAGATGATCGTGGACTTAGATTCCTTTTTCGAGATGGGAAAAGATTTCGGTCGAAGTCAAATCGTCGGACTTGCGCGAATCGATGGACAGCCGGTTGGCATTCTCGCGAACAACAACCGAGTGTACGCAGGTGCAATGACTGCCGAGGCAGCACAGAAGTATCGACGGTTCGTTGAACTGTGTGATACATTCCACATTCCTGTTGTCAATTTCATCGACCAGCCTGGATTCATGATCGGACCCGAAGCAGAGAAAAAAGGCACAATCCGCTATGGCATGGCTGCCGTGGCTGCTGCCGCACAAGCGACGATTCCTTGGTGTGCGATTCAAGTGCATAAAGGCTTTGGAGTCGCAACGGCTGCGCACTACGCGCCAAATAACTACGTCTTGGCTTGGCCGTCGGTTGAATCCGGCGCATTGCCTCTAGAAGGCGGCGTAGCGGTTGCGTTTCACCGGGAAATCGAAGCTGCGGACGATCCGGCTGCGAAGCGCACTGAGATCGAAGAACGACTTCGTGCTGCGAGGTCGCCGTTTCCCCGGGCGGAGTCCTTCGGTGTTCATGAGTTGATCGATCCTCGCGAGACGCGCCCTACCTTATGTCAGTGGATCGATTGGATCCAACCGCAGCTCGACGAGCTGAAGGGACCCGTTACGTTTTCGATGCGACCATAATCCTGTGTTATGGCAGCCTTGATTTTGAGCGTTGCAGCGTCCGTGGTCATCGGTGCGCTGATCTGGTTGATTGTTGGACCGCGATTAAAACTGAACGAGGAACCCGTCCAGAACGAAGTTCTAAACGTACTGTGCTATATGGGGATCGCGTTTGTGGTCGTATTCCCGCTCGTGATATTCGTTCTATCGGACTCGTTCTTCAGATGATCACGGGTTCTTAACGAGCCACGCTGAGGTCGTACCATCAGGTAGATTCGACGGAATCTGTGCTTGGAACCGACGCACCCGTTCTTTTTTGTCCTGCTCTTTGTCGAATAGCGCTAAGAGTCGAACCTCGATCGTCTCCCGCAAAGGTAAATCCTCTTCTTCATCTGGAAGATCTATCGCCCCGTGGTACACACAACGACGATTTGGTGCTTCCTCCATGCTGTCGTACTGTTTGAAGACAAGCAATTCATT
>JAGWBO010000049.1:0-11673 GCA_021295855.1 Pseudomonadales bacterium
CTGGGGAAAAGTCTGGCGCGATTTACTGGACTTGCCAACGATGACCCCGTTGCTTGAAGAAATCATTGGCAATCACGGTGTTCGTGAAGGTCGGGCGGCGCGGGGATTGCCTCCCATACCGACCTTTCGTCTTGACCACATCAACGTGCACACCCATGTAAAGAAAGGATTTGCCGGTACTTCGTTACATGGTGGCTGGAGAATCACTGGCGGTTCACAATTCAGTGCGTACCACGATCGGCGCTTTTATAACGGTCTTGTATCGGTGTCCTTTGAACTCTTCGACACGCATCCAAATGACGGTGGATTCGGCTGCGTGCCAGGTTCGCATAAATCTAATGTTGACATTCCGAACGAATGGCGAGACTTAACGAAAGGTGTTCATGAGTGTGTGAAACGAATTCCAGCAAATGCTGGTGACGCGATCGTGTTTACGGAAGCGTTGACACATGGTACGTTGCCTTGGACCGTAGATGCGCCACGCCGTACGCTTTTCTACAAGTTCTCACCCCACGGTTCGACATGGTCAGCTGATTACTACGATCCCGATGATTTTCGCAGTTACCCAGATGTTGACGATCGCAAACTCGCGATTCTTGAACCACCAAATGCGCGTTACCCTCATCGACCCACTCAGCCTGAGCCCTTGAGTATCGAAGCTAAAAAATAGGCATTCCCTTCGTTACAAAGCTCGCGGTTGTGTCATCGGAATAATCTGCGACGCACTTACTTTCCACGGGTAGCTATCCCATGACTCAGGTTGAAACCGCGTACGGCAGCGTCGAAGGCTTTGAACAGGATGGCGTAATCGCGTTCAAGCACATTCCGTTTGCAGCCGCGCCGACTGGTGAGGACCGCTGGTCTGAACCGAAGCCGCCACCTGCGTGGACTGGCGTGCGACGAGGTGATGAATTTGGTCCCATCTCTTGGCAGGTTGTCGCAACGGAACAAGGTGTACTTTCGTTTGCGGAGGACGCAGCACCGCCAGTTCTAGACGAAGACTGCCTAAGTTTGAACGTCTGGACGCCTAGTACGGAAGGGAGCTCTAGACCGGTAATGGTTTGGATACATGGTGGTGCTTTCGTCACTGGTTCAGGCTCATCGCCGATTTATGACGGTTCGATTCTTTCTCGTCGCGGTGATGTGGTCGTGGTGACCATCAATTACCGTCTAGGGGCGTTGGGTTTCCTAAACCTGAACGAAGTCACCGGTGGTCGCATCCCTTCGACCGGCAATGAAGGATTGTTGGATCAAGCATTTGCGCTTGCGTGGGTTCGTGACAACATCAGTCGTTTCGGCGGCAATCCAGGTAACGTAACGATATTTGGCGAGTCCGCCGGCGGTATGAGTGTCGGTGCGCTCTTAGCGTTGCGTGAAGCAAAAGGGCTCTTTCACAAGGCAATTCCGCAGAGCGGAGCCGCCCACACGGCCAATACTGTTGCCCAATCAATCGAAGTCGCGTCGGAATTACTCACTGCACTTGAGATTTCACCGAATAGCAACCTGAATAAGCTGTATGAACTATCGGCTGAGGAAATCACGCGAGTTGGTGCGGAGGTTTCAGCTAAATTACCGTGGATGTGCTACGAACCATGTATCGACGGCACTCAGATTCCTGCCCGTCCAATTGACTGTGTGGCGAACGGCTCCGCTGACGATGTTGCGATATTAGTCGGCTGCACACGCGATGAGTGGTTTCTCTTCGGCGTGATGGATCCATCGATCCAAAACATGACGCAAGAGGACTTCGATCGACGACTCTCACTTAGAAACGGCCGTCCAGACTTGCGAGCACTTGGTCATTCTTACCGTGAAATTCTCGCCCGAGGGGACGACAGCGTGTCATTCGCGGATGTTTGGCAAACGATCGAATCCGATCGTGCGTTCCGTTTACCCGGCATCGTGTTGGCGGAGACGATGAACGCGCGAGGAAAGAGTGCTTACCAATATCTGTTTACCGTCGAATCTCCCGTATCAGGCGGAATATTGAAATCTTGTCACGCGATCGACATTGGTTATGTATTTGGTACGAACAATCTCAATGAAGGCACTCGTCGATTTTTCGGTGCCGAGCGTGAACATATTGAATTAGCAGAAACGACCATGGACGTGTGGTTGGCATTTGCGCGCTCCGGCAATCCAGCAACCGACAAGCTGTCGAATTGGTCGCCATATAACAAGGAATCCCGATCAACTGCTATCTTCGGATTACCTGCGTCGGTAGAGAATGCCCCACTTGAAGAATTGCGTGTGTTGTGGGACGATCAGAGTGTACAAAGCGCTATCGGGTCGCTCTGACAAGAGTATTCCGACCAATTTGACGCTAGATTAATGAGCCTTTACGAAGGTTTGGGCCGCAATGCTTGTGCGAGGAACCTGAGTGCGAAACTAGGATGTTCTTTGTTCGTCAATCGAACGGATGCTTGAATGTACCAAATTGCAAATCAAGCTATAAATGATTTGCAAATATAGTTCTAAAACAATTGCAAAACGAGCTCTTGACACATGAAGGTATGTACCTATACGAAATGCATCAGAGAAAGCTGGGTTCTACACCGCTTTTTACGATCGAATGGCCTTCATTAACGAAAGTCGTGGATCAGGTAGAGATGCTCTGCTCAAGGGAGCTTAGGTCCCTTATAAAGTCGAATTACTCGTCTGTTTTAGGAGTTGGTGGACGTACGAGGTACTTTGTTGCCCTTCAGCGACTTGTATGAAAACCGATAGGTGCAATAGTTGTAGGGGTACCGCATTCATCACCCTCGTAGAACCCAACATTGTCCAGCTGCACTGAGGGGGACGCTCCAGCGAAGTCGAATGCAACCCGAGCAGTGATGTCGGTTCGATCAGCAGTGAACGTGTGCTTGTAGTTTTGCCAATAATTTGTCAAATCGACTTCTTCACGAGTCAAACCTTGCCACTCGTGCATGCTCTGATCGACGTAAACCGATATGCTACGCTCGGAGTTCGCCAGAGCGCGGAAGCAAACTGAATACTCCTGACCTTCGACGACGGAGACATGGTGGCTGATTTGTGCACGCCATGGTTGATCCGTGTTTACGGTTCTTATCGAAGCATTGATACGCCCGTTACTCAGTGAAATGTCGTTTCCGTCTAACTCTACTGTATTCCAAAATTCGAACAGCGGGAAGACAAATTGGTCGAAGTCGCCGCCGCTGACGATTAGATTCCCGCTCGTACTTGGTTTTTCGACTCCTTGCGAGAAGAACATGACATCGTTGCTGATCATGCCGTCGTAGTTTTGAATCTGAAGAAAGTTCAGTCCGTATCGCGCTGGTGCTTCATCGAGTGTCACGATAATTGTCTCATCTTCGCACGTAGGCAGCGTCTCGGTTTCGCACGCCACTGTGCCGTCGGCGAGGTGTCCGTTAACGTAAATTAGCGCATCATCTTCAATATGACGTCCTTTTATCGTAAGGGTCAGGTCATCACTTAGATAAGTAATCTCAACGGTAGGTGACTGCTGCACAATGCCGTCGTAGTCGGTATTGAACCTGTTCCAAAACGGCCAGATGGCAGGTTGAGGGTAATCGGGAAGAACGTTTTCGCCGATTCGAGCGGTAAATGTAAGTACGAGATTCCCATCGACTGCATCAGCCCGTAGGTCGTCGAGTTCGTAAGTGATTTCGCTGTCTGAACGGTCGCGCCATTCACCATCAACGTATTCCAAAGCGAGTCCCGATACTGTCTCAGCGGCCGTATCGTCTTTTGAATCAGATTCGAGCACTTCCGCTTCATCCGAGGTTTGTTCAATGTACGCGCCATCAGCGTGTAATAGGACTGCGCCACTATCTGCGGCCTCGACAAGTGCGCTGACGATTCGATTAGTCATTGTGGTGTGGATGTTGTCATCCGCGAGCGAAGCATTGAATGTTGCTTGTCGCGCAAACGTACCAGAAAAGCCTGTGCTGTATTCAAGCACCATATCCCAATTCGCTTGCGTACGTGCACCCGCATGGAACCAAACTTCCTGCTCTGGAATGTCCTCATCCAAGTCCATTCCTATACGTTCAATGAGATCGATGACATTAAATCGAGCTTGTGGTGTCACAATCCATCGGTCATACGCGCCGCGCCAAGTTGGTGCGTCCATCCCGTTGAACGATCCGACATCTGCATTTACGTTGGTGGCTGACGGTGTGTTCGTCGTCGTTAGGAAGGGTGGTTTATGGCATGCGCCGCACGGTTGCGAACCGGTTGACGTTCCCGATTCGTTGAGAAAATTGAATTCAAAGAATCCTTCCTTCGCGGAAGCAGATAGTTCGTTGTCGAATGGGCGATTCGGCGCAGGCGGGAAGGGAACATTGAGGATGTAGTGAGCTAGGGCATCTCGATCTTCAATATCCAAAGCTCCGCCTTTGTCTTCCTCGTTCACCGGACAGTCGGTCACATCGCACATCGTCGTGCCTAAGCTGCCGTCAACGAGAAATCGCGTACACGACTCAGGATCGTCTAGCTCGCAATTAGGTTCAACGTCCTCCCATAGGCTTTGGACGTTTATTCCGCCGTAGGGGTCTCCGGGAATTCCATCCCAGTGATACGGTTGGGTGTCGCGCAATCCCCGAACTGGCATCGTTAGACGCGGAGGAATCTGCGTGCAACCAGGGTGATCGCAGAGCGGCGTGTCGAGGATCCACACGAGCTGATCGACGTTGTTGTCTGGGTGGCAGCTCTCGCATGAAAATGTGCCAGTTGTTGAAGCGTTAGCGTTGTTAAACGCGATGCGACCGAGTTTCATCTGCTCGGAAGTTGGATCATTCAACGTGATCGTCGCCATGATTGTGGGTTCGGATAGTGTCGTCAGATCGACATGAGTCACGGTGTTTGCGACTGCATTCATTACCCATGCATCGGTGACGACGTCCTCATCGTTGTGTACCAGTTTCACGCCTCGCGGTACAGCGCCGACATCGACACGCCCGATCACACTTTCGGATTCGATGTCAAAAACGAATAGCTTGTCGGATCCCGCAGCCGTAGCGATGAGCGTCGAGTTGTCCTTGGTTACCTCGACGGCGAACGGTGTCGCCAACGCCATGCCGGTTCCGGGGTGCTCAGGTGGGAGTGGTTCGAGCTCGAAGATTTCGGGTTCTTCGCAGCGTTGGCCAACGCAGTTGACACGCGTGATCTGATTAAGAAACGCGCGATTTTCCATCTCTGCTAAGCCGTGCCCTTGCGTGCCAGCTAGGCCGTTCGCATCGTTACGAGCTTCTGCTTGAGCAATGTAAACATTGCGTCTCCCATCGACCGCGAGCCCGTAGAGGAGCGTACCAGTGCCATCGACCTGATCAAGCAATCGATCGCTTCGAGTATCGAAGACGAACAGGTCGCGATCTGGAACTTTTGGATTTCGAACGATGTCGACGTCGTAGTGGAGCGAAAGTACGTTGTTTGTGGTATGAGTTTCCTGTATTGCGTCATACGTACACATGGTGCCGTCGATCTGATCAGGATTACAGCCAGATAGCTGCGTGGTGTTCCCTGATTCAAACGCAAGCACATAGAGACGTGTACCGCGCACGACCAAGGCCCTTGGATCTTGCGCGTTGATTTTGAGGTGTTTTGTTACTGTACGAGTGTCAGCATCGATCACTGCGATTCGATTTGACGGACCGAGCGCGACGTAAGCTTTATTCCCATCTTGCGTGAATGCGATCCCAACGGGTTCGTCGAACATCGTACTGAAGGTATACCGATCGACGTTCTGGATCGTTGCGACGATTTGGTGATAAAACGTGCTGTCTGGATCCGTGTCAATGACACTGATCGTGTCGGAAACGTGGTTTGAAACCCACACTTCATTGGCATTTGGTCGTTCAATGACACTGACCGGATCGATACCGACATTGATCCGCTGCACGACTTCGTTTGATGACGGATCGATAACGTCCAACGTGTCGGATGGGGTGTTGACAACGTAAACAAGATCGCCGTGAAGCGCTAGGGGATTGAAGTGTGGACTTGCGAAAGTGGGATGACCGTCTTGATCGCTTATCGGTGCTTGAATACCGAATTCGGTACTCGTCTCAGCTTCTTCCTCTTCCTCTTGTGCCCAAATAGACGTACCTACACAGCCAAGGGTTAAGCTGAGTAAAAACGCGATCAGACTGCGTGCGTAGCTATGCGGATCCATATCACCGGGCGGTGTAGACGCTGTACCTGCAACGCTCATTTACCTTCCCGCTGAATGAGTCGTGCGACGGTTAACCCATTATTCTATTTCGGGATTCACGAAATTTCAAGGCGTGGAGCAAGAACCGAGCGTACGCGTCTAAAGTAACGACGATATTCTTCGACGAGATGATTGACCGCTAAGTAAAACGAGCTATCGGTGAATCTACGGCGTCACACGAAATGCTGAAGGTTCGATTGTGTTGATCTAAAGCGCCTCCACTTAGATTTAAAAGTGCGTAGCGACTCTTAGCGGCTAGTACGTAACGCCGCGATGCCATCCGTCACACCACGAGTTGCCCATCCTTCCCATGGCATAGTAAAGAATCGAAATCCTAAATCAACGAGTGTCGAAGGGGTAATACCGGGAGGAACGAAGAACATCCCGGCCGCTATTCCTGCATCCTTGCATGCGTTGCCAATGCGCGTAAGAGCATCTTTATAGGTCGCACTGGTGTAATCTAGTGGTACGTCAAGATTGATTGAGAGATCCGAAGGTCCGACGAGAAGGACATCGATACCAGGCACTTTTATGATTTCATCGAGGTTGTCCATGCCTTCCATGGTTTCAATCATTGGCGCGATGAGGACTTGATCATTGACAGCGTCCATGTAAGCTCGATAGTCTTTGAATTCACCCCACTCGCCTCGCATCCCTGCCGAGCTTCGTACTCCCGCGAAGGGATAACGACAGTAACTGACCATATTCGCCGCTTGATCTGGTGTGTTTACCATCGGCACGATGATGCCTCTTGCGCCTGCGTCAAGGGCGTAGCAGATTTGATCTGCATGGTTCTCGCCAACCCGTACGATTGGTGACGCAGCGCGTCCACGCATTGCTCCGATCGCCGGACCTAACTGTTTTATTTCGGTCGGCGAATGTTGTGTGTCGAACAACAAGAAATCAAAACCAGCTCCTGCGAGAAATCTAGTTTCACTGCTCGGCGAAGCGGTGGTACCGATGGCAGTTTTGCCGCTCTGCAGTACTTGCTTAACTTGGTTCATCGTCTAACTCGTCGGGACTGTATTGCTTGTTGATAGATTTTGCGCCAAGACGCAACCCGCAAATCATATGGACGCTTGATTTAGCATACGAGATGGTGGGACCTCTAACGAGTGGAAAATGATCGCGTTGTTAATCTTGATAGTCAGTCCTGTACTGTCGCGATTGCGTATAAGGGGAATTGGCGACTAAGCAGAATTTACCGACCATCACGACGCCCTGTCGCCGTGGTTAACGTGAATCACGTTGCTAGAGAAGTATGCAAGAACAACAAACTGTCTCATTAGTAGACCGCACAAATGCTGAGACGGAAATTCAGGCCATCCAATCGACGCCCCGTGACTGCATTGTTCGTGATTACGTAACCCGAGGGTTGGTGGTACTGGCGCCAGAAGCGCTCGGCATTCCGTTGTCAACGCACGCTGAGATTTACGAAAAGGAACGATTGGCGTTCCAAAACAAAGTGCGCATCACTGCGGAAAACGTCCCAGACATCATGAAAGTCACACATGCGCCAGGGGTTCGGGAAGCTTGTGAGATGTTGGTCGGCAAGAACTACGCGATCGTGCCTTTTACACACAACACGCCATTCATGAGTGGGTCAAACGATCAGCATTGGCATAAAGACGACAACGGTCCGTACAACATGCGGAAGCAGCGGCATCACCATGCCATTCAGCTAGAGATGCTTTATTACCCGCAGGAAGTCAAGGCTGATATGGGACCAACCGCGACCGTACCGTATTCGCAGTATTGGACTTTTAATCATGAAGAGAACCATGACAACTTTGCTGGTGCGGACCACTTGGATTTCGGCTACCAGATAAGTGGGATGGAACGCGTCCCCATCAGCGGACCTCGCTCAAACTACGACATCGAAGACATCGTCAACCAAACGACGGACCACGATATCCGAATGCGCCAATCGGTTCTTGATCTGAAGTGGCCGCTGTGCCAGACGTATGAAGTTGGTCCGCTGAAGGCTGGCAGCGTCGTGCTTTATTCACACAATCTTCTGCATCGAGGCAATCACCGTCGGGATGATTGGCAGACGTGGAAGACCAACCCGCGGTTCATGTGGCGTTTCTGGTTGTATCGAACGACTGAACCTCGTCGTCAAGAAAATATGGTCAAAGTCCACTTCAAGTCGAAATTGAACGACGAGCTGACGGGACAAGAGCTGGACGGTGTCGATGACGACGTAGTTGCGGTTTGGCGCTATCACTACAACTGGTCAACTTCGGGAGCATCAGCGTCAATCCGGACGACAGCGCGTGACAGTAATCAAGACGGAGTTACTAATCTCAGCGAACAAATGAGATTGAAGGGAGACTCGAACGAGGCGAAACGTATCGGCGCCGCGTATCGACTCGCCGAGCATCCAATGCGCACTCAGGCACTGAGACACCTTCGTGACGCCCTACACAGTGACCGCGAAAACGTGCGTAGGGCTGCGCTCTATGGATCGATCGCGATTGGCGAGGAGGCGACTGAACTGTTTTTATCCGGCATCGACTCGCATGCCAGGTGGGTTCGAAAGGCCGCTGCCTTCGGACTCGGTTGCGCGGGTTCAGGTACTGCAGCTGTCGTTCATGCGCTAGGGCGTCGATTACTCGAAGATCCCTCTGCGTATGTGCGCTCCGTCGCTGCAGATGCGATGGGCTGTCTTGGGCGTCGGATCATTGCGCATGGAACTCGAATAGACCGCACGATTAGTCTCATTGCATCGTATTTAGTTCAGAGTCTAGATCGAGAGGAAAATCGATTGAGCATGGATCGTGCGCAGGGTCGCAGTATCAAAATGGTTCGACCGAATGACGATTGCGATGTATGCGAGGGAATTGGTTTCGACTACGGCCAGAGCCGGTATGAACCGGTTCGTTCTGTTGTCCGCGAGAATGTACTTTGGTCGCTGGTGATCTTATGTTCACACGGCGCGGACAAGCTCGGTGATGCACTAACTTCGGCGATTTCTGTGTTGCGTGTCGTAATCGCAGAGGACAAGAACGTGTTCAGTGTCGGCTTGGCAATGGATTGTTTGCAGCGATTAGTAAGTTTGTCGACTCCGCTCGACGATACGGAGCTAGAAGCACTAAAGGACTCCATTGACGAGATCTTTGCGATGACGCCGATTTATTCGCTCGAAGCTCTAGTCGCTAGTGGCCTGCCTATCAACGAGGCGGTTTCTAAGTTTGGGACGGAACCGCTGACGAGTGCGATTGATGAATAATCGGACCAAATGCGGCGCGCGTAGTTCGTAGATATGAAACAGCCCCATATCGTCATTTTTAATCCTGATCAGTGGCGCGGCGATGCGGTCGGACATTTAGGTCATCCGGCCGTACAGACGCCTGTCCTCGATGAGCTCGTAGCGACTGATGCCGTGTCATTTCGAAACGCCTTCGTGCAAGCAACCGTTTGCACGCCTAGTCGATGCTCGTTCATGACGGGTTGGTATCCACATGTGCGTGGTCATCGAACCATGCACCACATGCTGAATCCGAACTATGACGAGCCGAACCTTTTGAAGGTCTTGCGCGATCAAGGTTACTACGTGTGGTGGGGTGGCAAGAACGACATGGTTCCGGGTCAACTGGGCTACGCCGACCATTGCGATGTGAAATTCCAACCAAGTCCGGTCGACTATGAACGTTGGGGCGTAAAACCGTCTGAAGGCAATCACGGTGGGAATCTCGAATGGCGCGGCGAACCTGACGGCGACAACTTCTACAGCTTCTTTAAGGGTCGATTGAGTCGCTCAGACGGCGCCAAATACTTCGACGGCGATTGGGCCATGGTGTATGGCGCGATTGACTTCCTAAATAAATACCAAGGCGAACAGCCCTTGTGTGTGTTCTTGCCGATTGGGTATCCGCATCCACCATACTGTGTTGAAGAACCGTGGTACTCAATCACGGATCGCGACGCAATTCCAGATCGGTTCGAATACGCAGATTGGGACGATAAACCGTCGCTTTTGCGCGGTATTCGAGATGGTCAGGGGTTAGAGGGGTGGTCCGAGGATCGATGGCGCGAGCTGCGCGCGACGTATTACGGTATGTGCTCCCGTGTCGACTATCAACTCGGACTGCTAATCGATGCGCTTAAGACGAGTAAGCGATACGAGTCGACCGCACTTTTCATGTTTTCTGATCACGGTGACTTCACAGGCGATTACGGGCTGGTCGAGAAAACTCAGAACACGTTTCAGGATTGCCTCTCACGCGTGCCGTTTATCTTTAAACCGCCAGCGGGTCTCGAGATTCGGCGCGGGATTTACGACGAGCTCGTTGAACTGGTGGATTTTCCCGCGACTGTCTACGATCTGACACAGATCGAGTGCGGTTATTGGCACTTTGGTTCATCGCTGCTTCCATTGTTGAACGGTACCACTGATTCACATCGGGATGCAGTGTTCACCGAAGGTGGGCGATTACAGTGCGAGGTCCAAGCGAGCGAACGGGAGAGCATGTCCTCCAATACGCCATTAGGACTGTACTCTCCTCGAGTCTCGCTTCAAGTAGAGGAGTCGCTACCGCTAAAACACACCAAAGCCACGATGTGTCGAACGCGCGACTTTAAGTACGTACGACGCGCATACGAACTCGACGAGTTTTACGACCTAGGCAGCGATCCTGGCGAGACGGTAAACGAAATCAACAATCCGAAGTACGCTCAGGATGTGCTAGCGCTACGTGAGTTGATGCTCGAGTGGTATATGTGTACCTGTGATGTGGTGCCCGTGGAGACAGATCAACGAAATTTTGCGCGTGCCTGATCGCGCATTACGGTCTGTCAAAGGTTCAATTTCTTGCTTGGAGAGCGCTGCAAGAGGCGATCATGTCCTTAACGTTGGCGCACAGTTGGAATCGTTTGCATGCGCACATGGGTTCGATAACTGGCGTGTCCTACATACGTTCATTCAGGAGTCCGCGATCCTGCTCGATAAGCACACCGCACAGATCACGCGCGTGTTGCCCACAGGTATGCAGACCGCGTGGGAGTTTCTCGCCGATCCTCAAAAGCTCGCAACTTGGATGTTTCCGGCGGAATTCGAGGCGAAGCCTGGCGCTTCGTTCAAGTTTGCACCGGTAGGTTGGCACGGCAAGATTGGGATATTTGAAAGGGGATTATTTACTAAACTACAAATCGTCAATTCACGACACAAATCGTCGCGTAACTTAGGAAAATTTACTTCTCGACCTACCTTAAAACAAGCCCATCATGGTTCGATTAGCGGACGCAAGACGCCCTCGGGAAGGCATGACACTTACCCAGTTTCTCGATGAGTTCGCGCCCGATGAAGTAGCGGCAGAAGCCTGGCTCGTTGCACGGCGCTGGCCAGACGGGGTACGCTGCGCCCATTGCGACTCAGCACATATCGCCGAACGTGTGAACCGGCGACCACAGCCCTACTGGTGTCATGACTGCCGTCGTTACTTTTCCGTGAAGACCGGCTCGGTCATGCATCGTTCGCC
>JAGWBO010000049.1:11858-12500 GCA_021295855.1 Pseudomonadales bacterium
CCCGGAATCGGCATGCCTCCCAGCGTGATGGGAAGCGGGGCGTAGATGGCAAGTGGGCGGTCGTCGGCATCCTGGATCGTGCCACGGGACAGGTCCAGGCGGAGGCGGTCGACGACACCAAGAAAGACGAGTTACAAGGCTATCTGGAAGAAAACGTCATGTCGGACGCCACGGTGTATTCGGACCAGGCGAGCAGCTACGACGACCTCCCGCAACCACACGAAGCCGTACAGCACGGGACCGGTGAATACGTTCGAGGTCACGTCCACACCAACGGCATCGAGTCGTTCTGGTCGATGCTGAAACGTGGTTACGTCGGCATCTACCACCGGTTCTCACAGAAGCATCTCGACCGCTATGTGAAGGAGTATGCCGGTCGGCGCAACTTGCGCGAGCTGGACACCATTGATCAGATGTCGCAACTTGCCATGCAGTTTTCGGGTGTACGGTTGTCCTGGGCGGACTTGGTCCAAGGCGGCGAGACGACCTAACGGCGGCCATGCCCGAGGATGGGTGTGACACGTCCACTTCATAAATCGTTGAGATCCTGAGCCTCGTCGTACCTCGTGGCCGTAGATGATCAAATTCCTAAACTCGATACTACCGTCCTACGCAAGTCGATCGATCGTTAAGCGGTACCTG
>JAGWBO010000050.1 GCA_021295855.1 Pseudomonadales bacterium
ATGTTGGGACGGAACCGGCATCGTCTCGACACGTCCTGGCAATGCGTCTTCCGCACTCGGCAGCGAGAGTTTGCGTAGTAAATTCATCGTTTCGCCTATCCAACCAGTTTTAGCGTCGACCTATAATTTTAGGCGCGATCGCGAACTTATATGCGCCAACTAAAACGTCTCCTTGTACCCCTCTTAACGTCAATTCTCTGGGGTTGCGCAAGTCTCTCAACGCCTGATCTGCATCTGCTTGCACAAATCGACGATTTCGAACTCGTGCAGCAACGTCAGGACGAGTTTCTCGCGTTGCCAGACGCACTGTCCAGGCTCAAGGACATGCGGACGTATGCAGAGGAAGTAGCTGTCCTCTACGGCACCGAATCGTTGCGTCTTGGACCCTTGGGTTCCGCCCTTGTAGCGAAACACGACGCGAGTCTGAATGGGCATCTCGTCCTTCGGAAGTTCTACCAACCTCTGGATGAAGACGCTGCGAGCTTACATTCAACCTGGGTCGAGCGAATCAAGAATCATGCGTTCTACGGACGCACTGGTTCACTTGAAAAACCATTCCGAGCATTAACGATCGAAGATGCTCACGCCCTCATTATTGAACGAGGCGACGCCGTTATTGGATCCATGTATGGTGAGAACGACGAATATCCATTGGTCGCGTATCTCTTGGCGCGCAAGCCTTCAGGGGAAGTCGAAAAGCTCTATTTCGAGATCAGATCGTACGAACGATGGCGGGAGCTGACGCCTGATCCAGGCAATGCTCAACCCGTGGATGTGATTCGCGAGCTCGCCCAATTACAGGACAATTCCGCTCAGGTTGCGTACGGTATTTACCTGCTTGAAAATGCCGAATCCAATCCTGAGAAGCACGACCAAATCATCGAGACGGGACGCAACTGGCTTCGTAACGCCAGTCAAGCCCCCAACGCACTCCCGCCATATTTCCTTGCGAATTACGAAGTGGCTCGAAGAGAACAGGGAATATCCTGGACCCGAGTAAAAGGTCGCTATGAACGGGCGATTCAGCTTGGCTCTACGGATGCCGAAGTCGGACTAAGCAAGATCTACCTGCAAGGCGTATTTGGCGGACCGGATAGGCGAGTCGGTCTCGAATTACTTGAATCTGCAGCCGAAAAAAACAACGTCGACGCGGCATCGGCATTGGGTTCCTTGTTGATGAGTCAAGCACCCGAGGATGCGATTAACTATCTCAAGCAAGCCGCAGAACTCGGTGGTCATCGTCACCGACTTACATATGTTCGAGTCCTCGTTCATCCGCCTCACGAACAACCGCTAAGTGCCGAAGCGTTCGGTTGGATCCAGCAACTCGCCGAAGACGAAAACCAAGACGCGATGGTGTTGCTCGCGACGATTCATGCGAAAGGTCTTTACAACGACAAAATGAGCATTCGTCAAGCACGACGTTGGTATCGCCGAAGTGTTGAAGTCGAACCAACCGACGGTCAGAACGTCAATGAAGTCGCATGGGTACTAGCAACAACACACTTAAAACGTTTACGTAATCCAACCCTAGCTATCAAATACATGGACAACTTGATGGCGACGAATACCCAAGCTCGTAAGAGCCCAGCTTTCATCGATACGTGGGCGGCCGCATATGCGGCTGCAGGTGACTTTCGACGAGCAATCGAGCTACAAGAGGAAGCCGTCGCGCGCGCGGATCAAACCCAGAGCGAAGTGAAGCAAATACTTGAGCTACACCTTCGAAACTACCGCGATCGTAAGGCACTGACCGAACAGGTACCGTGATTGGTCGCTTCAATCGCCGACCACGCCGCCATTCTCCGTGACAACACACCTGTTCTAGATGTTCGCGCGCCGGTCGAATACGCGCGAGGCAGTCTCCCAAATTCGGTCAACGTACCACTACTCACCGACAACGAACGAGCAGAAGTCGGAATCAGGTATAAGCAGAGCGGGAATGAATCAGCAGTCGCACTCGGCTACGATCTGGTCAAGGGGAGTACCAAACACCAGCGCATCGAAGCTTGGTCACGCTTTATTCAATCTCACCCCGATGCGCTCGTAACGTGCTGGCGTGGAGGTCAACGCTCCGCGATCGCGCAGCAATGGCTGGCCGATATCGGCGTTGAAGTTCCGCGTATCGCTGGTGGCTTCAAAGCCGTCCGCCAGTGCAGCCTAGATGTCTTTGAACAATCAGGTAGCCGTCGATGGATTGTGATTGCGGGGTCGACAGGTGTTGGCAAGACTTTACTGCTCAATGACTATCGTGAATCGGTCGATCTTGAGGCTATCGCACACCATCGAGGATCAGCATTTGGGCAACTCGACACGCCACAACCAGTGCCCATTTCATTTGAACTCGCACTAGCTCAAAGGTTGTTGCAGACGCAGTGCTTCCCTACCTGCTTGATTGAAGACGAAAGTCGTACGATCGGCCGATTGGCGTTACCGAATGCGCTGTTTGAGGCGATGCAAACCGCGCCAATCGTCGTACTGGAAGCGCCTTTCGAAGAACGAGTTACGCTGACCTACCACCAATACGTGCATGACGCAAACCCAAGCAACCTAACTGCTGCGCTAGGTCGTATTCAGAAACGCCTCGGCTTCGAGCGCTATTCAGTATTAGAGAACCAGCTCAATCAAGCTATCGAAACGAAATCGGAATCGAGACATTTGATTTGGATCGCCAATTTGCTCAATTGGTATTACGATCCAATGTACGAGTACCAGCTGAGTAGGAAGCGTGCCCGAATCGTCTTTCGAGGCAATGCTGAATCTATTCGTGAATACCTAGCAGACAAATCTCAGCTTCGAAGTTAATTCACGATCTTGCAATGCCGACTACGCCTGATCGATCGCTATCACCGAAGGTCGAGATAGCTCAGTGAGCTGTTTTCGCAATGAGTCGATATCACCCGCCAATCTATCCCAATTACCTTTGCGAACATGACCAAATCCCTTGACTTTACGATAAGTCACGAGTAGCGCTAGCGCTGTGTCGTAGTTGGTCTCATTCAGTCGGTCAGAAACGTATGTCAAATCGTTGATAAACTGCTTCAACAGCAGTTGATCGAGCTTTCGTTCCTCGCTGAATCGAAATGGATCTAGTCGCGTCCCACGGATTGAGCGAATTGACGCAATGACTTTCAGAACGGGTTCCATCCAGGATCCGATGCGACGTTTACCTTTTGTTGGAGTTCTCAACCAGGTCGGTGCAAACGCGTAACTTATCTCGGCTCGCTCAAATCGATCGGCAACGCGTCGCTCAAAACTATTCATGGTCAATAACCTCGCTACTTCGTACTCATCCTTGATCGCCATGAAGTGGTATAACGCGTCAGCGGCAGCATGCGTGACTGGAAAGCTCCCATCTTTCGCACCCATATCCGAGAGGCGGATTCGTTTAAGGTGCGCCCGATAGATATCTGCTAAGTCCACGTCTTGGTAGTCCTCTAACCGCCGAGCACGTGTTTCAATAAATTCGTCAAGGTCAGGAACGTTCTCGGTCGGCGGCGTCATCAAAGCGTCTCTATTTGTGTCTTCGTGCTCATGCATGCGGCCGGCATCAAACGCCGCGAGGTTCGCTTCTACCGCAACCGCATTCAATTCGATGGCACGCCTGAGGCTCGCCAAACTAACTGGTAAGAGCCCTCGTTGATACGCGAGACCAAGAAGAACGGAATTTGCCACCGTACCAATACCGGCCTGCTCATCCGCAACCTTCAAAGCATCTACAGCGGTCATGGAATGCACCCAAGGGAGCAGCTCATCAAGCACGTCAGTCAAACCGTGCTCTCGATCATGGTCAACTACCGACAAGTGAGATGGTGACAACGCTTCGTTAACGACTGCGCAAGTTCGTTCATGAGAGAGCAGCGGTGCAACTTCTTGACTCGTCGCAGTTACAGGATCAGCTGCAATAAGCACATCGGTTTCTTCATGTGCGAGGCGCGTTCTCCACACATCGTCTACACCGATTCGAACGTGCGAGATGACAGCTCCACCTTTCTGCGCCAAGCCTGTCATATCAAGTGTGCTGACCCGCCTCGCGTCCAAGTGCGCCGCAACGGCTATCACTTGACTCAGCGTAATCACGCCTGTGCCACCAACGCCGGCAATCAAGATATTCTTAGCAGCGGGAATTTCAGGTTCCGGAAGATCGACCTTAACTGAAGTAATGTGTGTCAAGCGATTTCGTGGCGTACCCCGAATTTCCACGAATGCAGGGCAATAACCGTCAACGCACGCGAGATCCTGGATGCAGTGCGCTTGCTCAATTTGGCGCTTCTCGCCAAATTCCGTTTGCACAACCTTGATTGCTGAGCACCCCGATTTCGAAACGCAATCACCACATCCTTCACATACGTCTTCGTTGATCATGACATATCGTTCAGGCGGTGGCGCTAATCCGCGCTTGCGTTTCCGTCGCTTCTCGTTTGCGCAGGCATGGTCAACAATCAACACCGTGCATCCTGCTATCGAACGTAGTCGCCGTTGCGCCTCATTGAGTTGACTTCGGTTTGAAACCGGATAGTCACCAGTTTTGTGTTTACGGGGTTCTTCAGCAACGACTTCTACATGCTTCACCCCTTCCGCTCTTACCTGCGACACAACATCGGCAACGGTTAAGTTCCCCTCAACTGCTTGTCCGCCGGTCATCGCGACGGCTTCGTTGAACAAAATCTTGTAGGTGACATTTACGTTTGCGGCTACCGAGGCTCGAATTGCAAGTAGACCGGAATGGGAATAAGTGCCGTCTCCCAAGTTCACAAAGACGTGGTTTGTGTCAGTAAAAGGGGCTTGACCAATCCAATTTGCGCCTTCTCCACCCATGTGGGTGAACAAATAGGTCTCGCGATGCATCCACTGTGCCATGTAATGGCAACCAATACCCGCGAATGCCCGACTGCCTTCCGGCAGTTTGGTCGAGCCGCTATGCGGACAGCCCGGACAGAACAATGGCTTGCGTTTCGCATTCATCGACGTCAGCTCATGCTTGAACTCACCACTTCGATTCGCGAATCGCCCAGCTTGTGGTAAGTTCAGATTCAGCTTGTCACCGATTCTGACAAGCGCGTCAATCATCGAATCGACTTGAAGCTCACCAAAAGGCGTCAGTAGCGGCAAGCCGTCCAAATCCTCTTTGCCGAGGATCGGGACATGTGCTGATCCATATAGCGCGGACTTCAGTTCCGTTTCTAAAAACGCGCTTTTAGACTCAATGACGAGTGCTGCTTGCGCATCCTCCACCTGGTTTCGAAGCCACTCCCGGTTAGTCGGCCATATAAGACCAAGCTTGATTAAGCGAATACCAACCTCACGAATCTCATCCTCCGAACTCAGGCCGAGTAAACGTAACGCCTGCCTTACATTGGTATAGCTCTTTCCGGTCGTAACGATCGCAAGTTTGGGACGCGGTGCATCAACCACCACGTGATTGATCGGGTTCTGAGCAGTGAATTCGTGAACGAGCGCTAATTTATGCGCCATACGACGTTCCTGCTCGTGCGGCGTATCGACGAGACGAATATGCGGATCAAAGTCGAGTCTCGGAAAAGCAAACGACGATGGCTCGGAACGTTCGATCGTAGCAGAACTATCCATGACAGATGTCTGGGCGAGCATCGCGGTCCAACATCCGGTAAAGCGTGAAAGCGCCCACCCATAAAGCCCGAAATCGATCAATTCCCCGACATCAGTTGGATCGAGAATCGGGATTTGCAAATCGCGAAGAACTCCGGCGCTATCACTGGGTAGAGTCGACGATTTGCAGTCGGGGTCATCACCAACGATGGCTAACACACCACCTAATGGCGCTGTACCTGCCATATTTGCGTGTCGGATCGCGTCCGTCGAGCGATCAAGTCCGGGTGACTTACCGTACCATAGACTGTAAACGCCGTCATGTTTTTTGCCTTGGAACAATCCGACCTGTTGTGAACCCCAAGCTGCCGTCGCTGCGAGGTCTTCATTGATCGCAGGTTGAAAGACGATATTCGCCTCGCCAATCTGCGCTTCCGCACGTGCCAGTTCGAGATCTAGTCCGGCAAGCGGGGAGCCGCGATAGCCCGTTACAAAACCTGCCGTATGTCTGCGCGAGTTAACATCAAGTCTGTTCTGTTCGAGCAACAATCGCACCACGGCTTGAGTTCCAGTAAGCCAAAGGTCCGTCTCATCGAGCGCATACTTCTGCGTCAGGGTTATCCGCTGCGCTCGCGCGGTAAGGTCGCTCATACGGTCGAATAATCTATCGAATATACAAACAAATGATATTGTTTTATTAACGAATTAACCTAACTAAATTTTTGAATTCAAGCGGATTATGTAGTATTTCTATCCTCATAATCGAGCAAATATAGGATTGAGTTTTATGAGTGAGCTAGACCAGACGGACGAACGGCTTCTCGAAATCCTTCAACGAAACGCCACCATCACCATGCAGGAGCTCGGTTCGATGGTCGGACTTTCACATACGCCCTGCTGGAGGCGTGTACGGCGGCTCGAGGAAAAGGGGTTTATCAACAAGCGTGTGACTTTGCTTGATCCAGAAAAACTAGAACTCAGCGTCAATGTGTTCGTATTTGTCACACTGAACCGTCATCAGTCGAATGCGCTTACACGTTTTGAGAATGCCGTGAAAGATATCCCCGAGATTGTCGAGTGCTATTCCGTATCGGGTCAAGCGGACTTCCTGTTGCGCGTGATTGTTCATGATGTGAGTGCATACGACACGTTATTGAAGAGGACGTTAATCCACCTACCAGAAATCGGCAACCTCAACTCGACGATTGCGCTGCAACAGGTGAAATACACGACGGAATTACCGCTGCAATCCCTCTGAAAGGCAAAACTACATCCGGAAGATACCAAACTGATTGGTGTGTTGAATTAGCTTCCTGGACGCTATCGCCAGAGCCATGGAGAGCGTTTGGCGCGTATCGCAGGGGTCAAGGATCCCGTCGTCCCACAATCTCGCACTAGCAAAGTACGGGTGCCCTTCTGATTCGTACTGCTCGCGGATGTCATCCATGAATGCAGATTTCTCTTGCTCTGGCCATTCGCCACCGCGTGAAGCAAGACTGTCTTCACGGACGGTCGCGAGCACGTGCGCAGCCTGTTCGCCGCCCATCACCGAGACGCGTGCATTCGGCCAGGTCCACAGCATGCGCGCACCGTAGGCTCGACCGCACATCGCATAGTTACCCGCACCGAATGATCCTCCAATAATCACGGTTAATTTGGGGACACTCGCACATGCGACTGCGGTAACCATCTTCGCACCGTCTTTCGCGATTCCTTCGTTTTCGTATTTCTGACCCACCATGAAACCGCTAATGTTTTGCAGAAACAACAAAGGAGTGCCGCGTCGATCCGCCAACTGAATGAAGTGTGTTGCTTTCAGTGCAGATTCGGAGAACAGTACGCCGTTATTCGCTAAGATCGCAACCGGGTAGCCGTGGATGCGCGCAAAGCCGCACACCAGCGTCTCACCATAGAGCGGCTTGAACGAACTTAACTCAGATCCATCTACCAAACGCGCGATCAGCTCGTGAACGTCATACGGGGTTCGATTGTTCTGAGGAAGAATGCCGTAGATTTCCGAAGGTTCGTATAGCGGATCTTTTGGTGGTACGCGATCAACAGTTAGTTCATATTTCAAGTTTGAATCAGCGATCGCGCTGCGCGCGAGTGCTAACGCATGATCGTCATCGTGCGCTAAATAGTCGGTAACGCCTGAATGTCGTGAATGTACATCTCCGCCGCCAAGCGACTCTGCGTCAATTTCCTCGCCAGTTGCCGCTTTTACGAGCGGCGGACCACCGAGAAAGATCGTTCCTTGTCCCTTTACGATGATCGCTTGGTCGCACATTGCCGGCACATACGCACCACCGGCAGTACACGAACCCATGACAACTGCAATCTGCGGAATTCCTGCGGCCGACATTGTCGCTTGGTTGTAGAAGATTCGACCGAAGTGCTGTTTGTCAGGGAACACATCTGATTGCAGCGGCAGAAACGCGCCGCCAGAGTCCACCAGATAGATGCAAGGCAGCTCGTTTTCGAGCGCAATCTCCTGTGCACGTAGGTGTTTCTTAACGGTTATCGGATAGTAAGTACCTCCTTTAACGGTCGCATCGTTTGCAACAACGACACACTCCTTGCCCTCTACGACTCCAATTCCGGTGATGACGCTCGCCGCGGGTACGTCGTCGTCGTACATGTCATACGCCGCGAATGTCGAAAACTCCATAAATGGTGTGCCGGGATCAAGAAGCCGTTTCACCCGTTCGCGAGGTAGCAGCTTGCCTCGACTTACGTGCCGACTTCTAGAACGCTCGTCGCCTCCGAGTGAAATTTGAGATTGTCGCGCTTCAAGATCTTGAATTGCCGCTAAATATGCGTCGCGGTTTGCTTGAAAATCTGGATCGGATGTGCGTACCGCGGATTTGAGAATCATGGATTTGACCTTCCAACTAAACTGTATTTTCTACCTGAGCACATCGACCCAATTCAAATCTGCCCGGTTAATTCCGAAGCCTTGTCGGTGGCTGGAGGTCAAAAAAAGTTTGCCTTGCGTGTGCGACGTCAGGGACAGTCGAAAATACGCGTTGCGAAGATGTACGAACTTTGATGAACGCTCCCACAAATACGCCTATCCTGGTAGGCGTCGGCCAGGTGTTGAACCGAATCCAAGACCTCAGCGAGGCGCTCGAACCACTTGAAATGATGTGGCAAGCGATTCAGCTTGCTGAAGCTGACGCTGAATGCGGTTCGTTCCTCAATAATGTTCAGTCAGTGCGAGTGGTTCGCGGAATGTGGAGCTACCAAAATCCCGCAAAACTCATCGGGGAACGCTTGGGCGCGACCAGCTTCGAAACTGTCGGCACGTTGATTGGCGGGAATCAAAACCAAGCCGTCATTAACGCAACAGCATGCGAGATACGCGACGGCACCGTTGACTTGGTCTTGATCACAGGCGCGGAAAACGGAAACAGTGCAACAAAAGCCCGTAAGCAGGGCACGCAATTGACACAAACAGAGGCACCCGGCAGCTACGATCGAATCATCGGCGCGGAACAACAGCCAGAACATCACGAGTACGAAGTCGCGAAAGGGATTCAACGGGCAATACAGGTCTACCCGATGTACGACAATCGGATTCGCTTCTCTCGTGGCGAAACCATTGACGAACATCTGCACCGAGTGTCAAGACTGTGGTCTCGATTCAATGAAATCGGGCTTCGCAATCCGAATGCATGGGTGCAATCCAGAATGACAGCGGAAGAGATTCGCACACCTAGTGAATCAAATCGACCGATCAGTTTCCCGTACACGAAATTCATGAATGCAAACATGTCCGTCAACATGGGCGCTGCTTTGATCATGACTTCGGTAAGGCGAGCTCAACAGCTTGGAATCCCAGAGTCGAAGTGGGTCTATCCTCTTGCTGGCGTGAAAGGCTACGATCACTTCTCTGCATCAGTTCGAGATGAATTTGATACTTCACCGGGCATCAGAACAGTCGCCGCGTGTTTACTTGAACATTCCGAAACAAGTGCGGATGAATTGGATTACGTTGATCTTTACAGCTGTTTCCCATCAGCCGTTCAGGTCGCAGCTAAAGAGTATGGTCTATCGGAAGAACGAGACTTGACGGTCACTGGCGGCTTGACATTTGGCGGGGGACCGTTGAACAACTATGTGATGCACAGTATCGCTCGTACGGTCGAACTACTGCGGGATCATCCAAACGGAAAAGCGCTCGTTACAGCGAACGGGGGAAACATTTACAAACACGTGCATGGCACCTATGGCAAAGAGCCGCCAAATCGACCGTTTGTCTCAGACAACGTGCAAGCACAGATCGATGCACTGCCATCGAGGGCATGTCTCAGTAGCTACGATGGATCAGCAAATGTCGAGTCGTATACGGTAATGTACGAAGGGTTCCAACCGGCAATAGGTCATGTCGCGTGTCGTACAGGTGGCGACGAGCGTACATGGGTCAATACCACCGATCCCGAGCTGGTTCAAGCCATGACTGTTGAAGAATTTTGTGGCAGGTCCGTTCACATTTCACGCGGCGAACAGCTCAGTGTACTGAATTGAGTCATCGAGAAATATGAGCCCGGAAGACGGACTCACACACGTTACCAAGCCGCATACATAAGAGAGTGATTTACGAATGCAGTTCACCGTCGGAGTTGAAGAGGAGTTCTTTCTGGTTGACCCGCATACGCGTGATCTGATCTCTCAACCTGCGGAAGCGATTTTTGAAGCGTGCGAACGTAACGCCGGGCCACATCAAATCGTGCACGAGTTTCTCAAATCCCAGATCGAAACTAATACAAAGGTCTGTTCCTCGATCAGTGAGCTGCGTGAAGCCTTAATCGAAACTCGTCGCATCGTGATTAACGCCGCGTACGAACACGATGCAGCGGTTATTGCGGCTTCGATGCATCCGTACGCCTTATGGCAGGATCAGTCCCCCACTCCAAGAGAACGCTACGCAAAGTTCGAGTTGCGCATGCAGGATGCGATTCGTCGCATGCTAGTTTCAGGCATGCACATCCATGTCGGATTTGGCGATCGCGATCAACGCATACGCGTCATGTCGGCGTTACGATCCTTCATGCCTTTGTTCTGTGTCCTCAGCGCGTCCTCGCCGATTGTTGAAGGGCGTCTGACTGGATTCAGATCGTATCGCCTGAATTACTTAACTAGCCTGCCAAGAACGGGGATTCCACCACGCATGGAGAGTTGGTCAGAGTATGAACAGGCGATATCAGAGTTGCAGTCCCTTGACTTCATACACGACGGAACCGAAATGTGGTGGGACATTCGACCATCAGCTAAATACCCGACGATTGAACTCCGAATCTGCGATACCTGTCCGCTAGTAGAAGATGCAGTTGCACTTACCGCGCTGTATGTTTGCCTGATCCACTACCTTCAGTCACTCGATCGCAACGGTGAGTTGCCGAAGCAGTCGAGTCAGCAACTGATCGAAGAGAATCGCTGGCATGCTCAACGTTACGGCATTTTGTCATTTCTCGCTGATCCAACAACAGGTGAACGTCGATTAGTGAGCGACATCGCTGAAGATCTTTTACTTGCCTTAAGCGAGAGCGCGAAAATCTGCAATTGCGAAGAAGAAATTGAATTGATACGCACGATCTTGGCGCGAGGAACCAGCGCTGACCGTCAGTTCGACACGATGAAACTAGCAGAATTGGATGGCGCTAGTGAGGAAAGCGCCCTCCTTAAAGTCGTCGATCTACTTATCGACGA
>JAGWBO010000122.1 GCA_021295855.1 Pseudomonadales bacterium
TTGATGCGATGACCGATTTTGACGCAGACGGGCGTAATGATCTGCTCGTATGGGGAAGTTGGGGCAGAAACTACGTATTTACGATTGGTGGAATCCGTTTCCACGATTTAAACGACGTGAACCTTGACGGTTCGGTGGAGTTGCCGGAAGACGCCCACGAGGTCTTTGGCACGTGGTTTTTTAATCGAATCGGTAAACAAGCGCCGATATCTTCCTCAGGAATCATCCCTGCTGCCGAAGCGACGGCCTTCGATCACCTCGCCTTTTCACGGTTCCGTTCGATGTTCGTGGCTGAGCTCCGCGATCTCGACTTCCTCGATGAGCCTTCGGGCGAAGACTTGAACGGCATCGTCAACCTCCCTATTCGCATCCGTTACCCCGGCATCTACGACCTCCGAGCGCCTTTTGGACCGCGTGGACCCATGACCCTCGCGGGGGTAACGGCTCTCGGTGATCTGGACGAAGATTCGAAGACAGATTTCACGTTTTCGGTTTTCTCACAAGAGGAAGAAGGTTCGTTCAGCACGATGTACCTCGTATACACATCGGAACTCAGTATGTTGGATCAAGCCGATGGCGAGGTCGATCACATCGTCATGCTCCACAACAACATGGTTGACATCGATGGCGATGGCATCCCGAATCTGCACGACACCGACGATGACGGTGATGGCTTACTCGATCTACAGGATGTATATCCGCACCTCGCGCAATTCAGATACGATGCGGATGAAGATGGTTTTGCCAATGCGATCGATGCCTTTCCGCTGAATTTCGCCGAACATTCGGACATCGACTTTGACGGCATCGGTGACTCTCAAGACGTGGATGCCGACGGCGACGGCATTCTCAATGAGGACGATGAATTCCCATTCGATACCGACAACGACGGGATACCCAACCGAGAGGACGACGACGATGACAATGACATGGTGTTGGATAGCGAAGATGCATTCCCAATCGATCCAACCGAAAGCTCCGATGTCGACAATGACGGGGTTGGAGACAACGCGGACGAGTTCGACGATGATCCGAATGAAGCATTCGATACCGACCGCGATGGAATCGGTAACAATGCGGATACCGATGACGATAACGACGGTTACTTTGACGCAGAGGACGCATTTCCATTAGATCCCACCGAGTGGCTCGATTCAGACGGCGATGGATTCGGTGACAACACCGATCAATTCCCGCTTGACCCGCTGGAGTGGGAAGACCTGGACGGAGACGGCTTTGGCGACAACCACGGTAGCGCGGCTTTCAACTCTTATCGATTAGTCACGGATTGGGAAGTTCCAGTCGGCGGACCGTTGGCACTTCAAACGATGGAGGCCTATCGTCTCGGAGATTTCGATCGAGACGGGTTTGATGACATCGAAATCGTCAACTCTTTACCCAATGTCAGCGGTCAACCATGGATTCTGTTATCGAGCGCGGATCTCGAATCTCTGGACAACAACGACGGCCAAGTCGACAAAACCATTGACCTGAGTCAGGTCCATCAAGGTCAATCCAGCTGGCGTTTTGTCAATTCTCGCGTGGGTTTCGATTTCCCGAAACTTAGTAGTGGTAGCGTCGGCGACCTAAATGGCGACGGGATTCAAGACCTTGTCTTATCCAATCCACTCTCGTACGACCTTTCGGGGGCTATGACCATCGTTTACGGAGGAAACTGGGCGGAATTAGACGAAGTAGATGGTGCACTCGACGGCCAAATCAATTTGCATAACTGCGTTCAGTCCAAGTCGTGTACGCGAATCCGCAGCGATAACACCGCACATGGGTTCGGTCTATTGAGCGCACCACTCGTAAACATCTTTGGCGATGACGAGCTGTCCCTTGCTGTCGGTTCCGTCTCCGGGCAGTCGCGGCGATTTAATCGAAGTGGCGTCGGATCTTCATTTCTTTTATCTCATGCAGCAATCGCGGCATCGGTGTCAGCTAGTCCAGATGGGAATGTGACGCTCAACGAAATCACACAAGCAGAAAAAACCTACACCTTCTACCCCGA
>JAGWBO010000051.1 GCA_021295855.1 Pseudomonadales bacterium
TAGCGCCAGGCGGGTGTTTGATTCCTCATGTGAAAACCCACCTGAAAGAGCTGCCACGCGTAGGACACGTTGGTCATCACAAAAAGCACTATAGAAGCCCGCTTCTTCGGGCAAAGTTAACTTGAATACGACTGCCGTATCATCGTCTAAGCTCGCCAAGCCGTCAAGGAGACACTCACGTAGGGTGGCTTCACATCCCGCTTTGTCTTCTGATTCTATGTCGATCTCAGGTTCCACGATGGGTATCAGTCCGTTGGAGATGATTTTCTTCGCTATCTTGAACTGCTGCTCGACTACCGAGCGAATGCCTTGCTGCCTGTTGGCTTTGATGACGGAACGCATTTTCGTACCGAACACGCCAAGGCTTCGCGCTTCGGAGAGTCGCTCATCCAGACCATCTTCAAAAGGTTTCATGAGCTGAACACCGTCGACTTCATCTGCGAGACCTTTATCCACCTTCAAGAACGGCAGAATCCCCTTTCCGACATCGCGATGCATCGTGCCCTCAAACAGTATTGCGCCAAGAATTCGTGGTCTAGCAAATGACGCGTTCGTCATGATGCGAACACGCATAGCGTGTACGAGATCGAACATTGCATCCTCGTCCTCGTACGCATCGTTTGGGATACCATATCGCTCTAGTGCTTTCGGGGTGCTTCCACCGCTCTGATCTAGTGCCGCGATGAATCCCTCGCTATTTCTCATGAGCTCAATCTGATTGTTAGTCACGTGTTTTTGGTCAAATTTCGAGGACATTCGCGATTTTACGGACGATCAGAACCAAGGAACTTGCGCTGAGAGGTGAACCGTTTTTACACTCGCTCAGTAAGCACCACGTGGGATTGAGACAGAATTTACTGCGAGCAACTGACCTATGGCAATACCAAAAAACAGCGAAAGCAATATCACAAAGCTGCTAGATAGAGGATTTGCTAGTCGTCACAATAGTGAAGAATCTCCACGACAAAGCGAACCTCGCCAACATGTCGTCATCGTGACGTGCATGGATACCAGAATCAACCCATATCGGATCTTCAATTTGGTCGAAGGCGACGTACATCTGTTACGTAATGCTGGAGGTGTCATTACTGATGATGTTGTACGTTCGATTCTGATTTCTCAGCGACTGCTGAACACTACCGAGGTGTTGGTCGTTCAGCACACAAAATGCGGTTTGGCAACGTTTGCAGGAGACCAGTTCAAGGACGAGGTGGAACGCGAAACGCAACAGCGGCCAGAATTTGAGATGGAAGACTTCGAGGACGTGTACGAGAGTGTCAAATCATCGGTTAGTAAGTTGCACGCCAATCCGTATTTGACTCGCACGACACATGTTCGGGGATTTGTGTACGACGTTGACCAAGACCAACTTGAAGAGGTCGTCGTTGATCAGTAATCACTCGCTCTGCGTTCACTGAATAAGCGTGGATAGAACTGAATACGATTCGAAGGCGCGACAAACTAATTCCGAATTTTTATCTCTCTATATCAATGAGCTATTTCTATCTTCTCGTGTAATCGGCTTTTGACAATACTGCTATTACAGTGCTCAAGCAGCCTCAGTCGAATATACTCGGGTTACTTCCTTCGCCGCGTCCGCGACAATTTCGTAGGAACGAAGACGCTTCTGAAAATCATAAATTTGGCAAACCACAATCAACTCATCCGCTTGAGTTTCGCTAACGAATTCTTGCATCCCATCTAAGACGACTTGCCGATCGCCCACGACGGATGCCGCTCGTGCGGTTCGAAGCACGTTTCGTGACGCTGGATCTAGCGTTGCCTCAAAGTCCTTTACAGGTGGCGGTAATTGACTCGGTCGACCGGTGCGCATTCGTAAAAAAGACTGAAGACCCGAAGTGCGTAAGAAATTCGCCTCCTCCATCGTATCGGCAGCGCAGGCGTTGTAGCCGAGCATGACATATGGCCGATCAAGTTGCTCCGACGGGCGAAACTTCTCGCGATAAATCGAAACTGCTTCATTCATCATGGCAGGTGCAAAGTGAGAAGCAAATCCGAACGGAAGACCATACATTGCAGCAACCTGTGCACCATAGAGACTAGATCCCAAGATCCAAATCGGTACGTTTGTATTCATTCCCGGGATTGCATGTACTTTCTGGTTTTCCTGTCTCGGACCAAGAAAGAACTGTAGTTCTCGAATATCTTGCGGGAAACTGTCGACCGCGGAGTTCAAAGTACGTCGTAAGGCGTAGGCTGTTTGTTGATCGGTCCCAGGTGCGCGACCTAATCCTAAGTCGATTCGACCAGGATACAGCGATGCAAGTGTGCCAAATTGTTCTGCGATGACCAAAGGTGCGTGGTTCGGCAACATGATGCCGCCTGAACCTACCCGGATGTGGTTTGTTGCCGCAGCCACATGGCCTATGACAACCGCAGTCGCGCTACTAGCTATCCCTTGCATATTGTGGTGTTCAGCGACCCAATAGCGGGTATAGCCAAGTCGTTCCACATGCTGAGCTAACGGAATCGTGTTTGCTAATGCCGTACCTGCGTCACTACCTTGTACGATAGGAGCCAAGTCAAGCACGGAGAAACGTAATCGAGAGCTTGATTCGCCTGGCGTTAAAGGCGCAGTAACGTCAATGTCCGTTTCTGCCACTACAGAACGAGAGCTCCCAGAGTATCTGCCGCGATATCCTCTCTAGACTGAAGGTGAGGAAAAACAAACAGCGGTTCGGCGAAGCCGTCACGAATCGAACGCATCCTTAGCGAGTTGATCGTACCGGTCGGTACCCGGTGTACCTCGGTTGCTTGCAGACGCTCAGCCATTCGTTTTACCGCCCACTCAGAGTTACAGCTCGCTAAAGCGCTATCAAACCAGTTCGCTACCAACTCTGGCTCCGCTACATTCTCCGTCTCGACATAGAGTTCATAACGTTTATTAATGGCGTCGCTGAGCATCAAGAACTGGTCAATCTCGCATCCATGTTCCGCATTGAGTTTTTCGATCGCTCTGATCACGTCCGATTCCGCGAGACGCTCCCCATGAATGTTGGTAGAACTCAATCCATTCTGCACAAATTCGAATGTCGGCGTGTTGTGTACTCTACCTGTGACTCTGACGATCTGATCGGTTTGGAGTCGGTACAACCCTGAACGTGTCGTGATCAGTACGTAGTACTCCTGTCCCACGACTAACTCATCTAGCAGTTTCAGCTGACCGAATCCAGCTTCCCAAGGCGATCGTTCAGCGAACTCATAAAAGTTGTAACGGAATGACAGAAGGCACGCGTTGGTCTTGGTATCAACGTTTATCGCGCCAATCGACGCGCTCGGTTGGTAGCCTAGCTCAAGAACCGGTGTTCCTGAAGGTAACTGCGTACGCAAGAATCTAACCGACGATCCACAGCTACCTGCTGTCCAGCAGATTACGCCTCTCAATTTCGGCCAGAAGTCACCAAACGTGAGCCGATTTTCCTGCTCCATAAGAGTCCGAAGCTCTGATGCTCTTCTAGAGTTCGCGCGAATTAATCGCTCGCCGCGAATTTCACTTTGCACCCGCTCTGGTAGGGTACCGTTTTCGATCGCATCACAGATCTCGTCAAAGTTCTGGTGAATTACGTCTAAAAGGTGTATGAAAGTCGCAGGATTAGCTGTAAGCATGCACGATACATTCGTTTCTGCCAGTGCTACGATAGCGTGCGCGAGCGTTCTGGATTGAGAATCCTTGATGGCAGCTATTTCCGCGTTCGTTATACAACGGCGAAGCATGAACGCTGGTAAGTTTCGATACACAAACCCCGCGGTGGTACCTTGTGGTAAACCCGTATTAGAGAAAGACATCGGTTCGTCTTCGAGCATTGTGAAGACCTGATTTCTCCACAAGCCGTAACGTCGCAACCAAGCGTACGCGGTCAGTCGGACGTCTCGACGAGCATCTCGTAACGCATTTACCGTAAACGGGAACGCTTTATGGTTCGTTGGATCTGCATTGTGATTGAGGTAGACAAACTGGCGCCCACAGAGAAGATGCTTTCCCGTAGATTCCTGCAAACGCAACTCGTGCTGAATGCTGTTGTACGTACTTAACCCTACTTGCGACTGAAATTCACCGACATCTCGAATGAACTCAAAACGGTGTGTACGACCGAACTGCGAGTCCTTGTTGTCCCGCAAAATGCGTTTCAATAACGCGATCTGAGTATGACGCGGTCTCTTCGCAAGATGGATGAAACGATGAAACGAATACACATCGAATAAGCCGTTAAGCATCCAATTAACCGCATAAGCGAGCCAGTTGATCATGCGTGATGTACTAGGTCGAGCGCGTATGCGATGCGACTGCCGAACTTCAGGTACTTCGTCAGTACCAATTGAGTAATTCCAAGAAAGTGTGATCCAAGAACCGATCGTCTCATACTTGAATTATTGTGAGACAGGAGCGACCTGGCACAACAAATTTGATCCGGCTCATTTTTCTTAATCCTAGGATGTAGGTAGCACCTCACTCATAGCCGGTAGAGTCAACGACTCGAGTACGTCGCTGGTATCTGCTAAGGAACACGCTAAAACGAGCTCTTGTTCCGATTGTTTGCATCCGTGAACGTCTTTCGACACCCATCAGGATAATTTCGTTAAGTTGCTGTGCGGACCAGCGATTCACAAATAAGGATAGCTACATGCCTGATTGGTTTTCTATTGAAGGAAAGATTGCACTCGTGACCGGCGGTTCGCGCGGGATCGGCGAAATGATTGCTGCTGGTTTTCTCCAGTATGGGGCGAAGGTCTACATCAGTTCACGCAAAGCAGATGTGTGCGACGCGACTGCCGACAGGCTTCAGTCAACGTATGGCGGCACCTGTATATCGATCCCTGCCGATCTCTCGGAACTCAAAGGTATCGAGTCTCTAGCCGGGGCGCTGAGCGAGCGCGAGTCACAATTGGACATCCTTGTCAACAATGCCGGTTCGACATGGGGAGCCCCTATCGATGAATTCCCTGAGGTCGGGTGGGACAAGGTAATGGATACCAACGTAAAAGGTATCTTTTTTATGGTTCAGAAATGTCTCCCTTTGTTAAGGAAATCCGCTACTCAAGACGACCCAGCTCGAGTTATCAACATCGGATCTGTCGACGGGATTAAGACACCTGGTTTCGACAATTTCTCGTACGGTCCATCGAAGGCGGCTGTCCATCATCTAACTCGTCAAACAGCAGCTCATCTCGTGCGGGAAAACATCATCGTGAATGCGATCGCACCTGGTCCTTTTCCATCCTGGATGCTAAGTGCTGGCGTTGGCTTTGGCGGCCAAGTCGAAGGTGCGGATTGGGAGTCCGTCGGGCGCAACAATCCTCGGAAGCGTGTTGGTACGATGGAGGATATTGCAGGTCTCTCAATCTTTCTTAGCTCTCGTGCCGGTGCCTATACAGTCGGTGAAACCATCACTTGCGATGGCGGATCGGTAGCTGTTTCATGACCATCCTCCTGAGTAATGAAGCAAGAACGACTTAATCGGAGTCTTTTTATTCACGTGATCAATCGTGCCGGTTCGATCGCACATAGAACTTTTAACCCGTCTCCTCCTTTGATTCGCTAGGTACACCACGATTCGGTTCGACGACTACGCGCTCGATCCCAAGTTCTTCGACGAGTTTCTGCAACCCGATCGACGACCACGCGATTACGCACAAACGTTGTACAACGCGCTCGCCGAGATGCCCCCGGAGCGTATGGCGACAATCCAAGAACGTGTCACGCGATCGTTTACGAATGAAGGAATTTCGTTTACCCTTTACGATGAAGACGAAGCAACCGAACGCATCATCCCAATCGATGCCATACCTCGCATCGTGCCGCAGAATGAGTGGCTTACGATCGAAGCAGGATTGAAGCAGCGATTAACTGCGCTGAATCGATTCTTGCACGATGTCTACCATGACGCTCGGATCATTAAGGACGGTGTCATTCCAGTCGACATCGTAAAGAGCTGTCCCCAATATCGATTGGAAATGCACCGCGTCACGACGCCAAATGACATCTACGTTGGGATCTGTGGCACCGACATAGTCAGAACGAACGACGGATATCGCGTACTTGAAGACAACCTGCGCGTTCCTTCCGGAGTTTCTTACATGATCGCGAATCGGCGTGCGGTGAAGTCCAATATGCCGCGAACGTTTCGTCAGAATCGGGTCATGGAGATTGAACACTATGGACGCTACCTCTTTGAGACCTTACGAGATCTAACGTGGACACAGGTGGGCGAACCGTCGATCGCGTTACTCACGCCTGGGGTATTCAATTCAGCGTTCTACGAACACGTTTTTCTAGCACATGAGATTGGCGCAGCGCTTGTTGAAGGCCAGGACCTTGTCGTTAACGACGGGTTTGTGTACATGAGGACGACGGGCGGTCTCAAGAAAGTAGATGTCATTTACCGTCGGGTCGATGACGATTTCATCGATCCATTGGTGTTTCGTCGGGACTCGGCGCTTGGCGTACCTGGGCTCATGCACGCCTTTAAACTCGGCAACGTTTCGCTCGTCAACGCACCTGGCACCGGTGTCGCGGACGACAAGAGTGTATACGTTTACGTGCCGGACATGATCCGCTACTATCTTAGTGAAGAGCCGATACTAGAAAACGTAAAAACGTACTTGTGTCGTCGAAAGGAAGATCTCGAGTACACGCTAGATAACCTGGACAGCCTTGTGGTCAAAACGGTTGGCGGCTCAGGTGGCTACGGGATGCTGATCGGTCCTCAAGCGACGCACGAGGAGCGTGATTCGTATGCGCGCGGCATCCGTGCAGATCCTGCGAATTTCATCGCTCAACCTCTGTTGCAGCTGTCGCGATCGCCTTGTTGGATCGACGGCGCCTTACGACCACGATGCGTCGATCTCCGTCCGTTCATCCTGCAGGGAACGGAGACGAAAATTGTGAGCGGCGCATTTTGTCGCGTCGCGCTACCCGAAGGCAGTTACGTGGTCAATTCCAGTCAAGGTGGCGGCGGAAAAGATGTTTGGGTTGTTCGAGACTGAACCTTGCTAGCTCGAAGCGCTGAGTGTCTTTATTGGATAGGTCGATACCTCGAGCGGACCGAGCATTTGTGTCAATTACTCGGCGTTCAAATTGGCGCTCTAATCGACCGACCTGTGCGTGAATTGACGTTCGGTTGGCATCGGATATACAAGCATTTGCAAGAAACACCTCCTTCTGCAGGGCAGGAGGATGAATTCACTTTCTCAGAAGACGAAACCCTCGCGGACGCGTTCACACTCACCGACGACCTTACCTTCGAAGCTGGGAATAAATACTCAATTTGGAGTTGCTTCGCACAGAGTCGAGAAAATGCCCGCCAAGTTCGGCATTGCATCTCTGAAGATATGTGGAGCTCATTGAACCTAAGCTACCTACGTGTTCGTAATGCGACATTAGCGGACATTTGGCAGGACGAACCGGAGCTTTTTTACGTCGATCTCGTGCGCGACGTCAACACCTTTTTTGGGATGGCATCTGTTTCGATGTATCGCGATGAAGGATGGGACTTCCTACAGCTCGGTAAGACGATCGAACACCTGCAATTGCGCGTCAATCTGCTTGCGATTCAGTCGCAAGACAGCATCCCACTTCCTTCCGACGGATCGCGAGATTTTGAATGGACGAGTCTTCTCAACGCTTATCGTGCGAACGGCGCTTATCAGCAGAACTATGGAATTGATATCAATGGAGAGGACGCACTGGACATGCTAGTTTCAAATGCGGATCTACCGAATTCACTCATGTATGCAATCACACGAACCGATGAGCGAATTCGGGCTCTGGATCTCGCTCCGGACGCGAAGTCGGGTGAATCCGCACTAAGGATATCCGGGAGACTGAAGTCCTTGGTGGATCACGAATGGCCCGACAGTGACGATCGCACCCGGATGCTCCTATTGATTAGCAACTTGGCTGACCGACTTCACGGGCAAATTGCAGAAGCATGGTTTAACTATCGCAACGAAAACGCAGCCCGACAATTCTGATGCCTCACGCCAGCCGATTCGACATCACTCACACAACCTCATACCAATACGAAGAGAACATTCATTCGTGCGTGATGTCGCTTTGTATGCAACCGCGCAATCATCGGCATCAGACAGTAAGCAGCTTCCTGATTAATACCTCTCCTGTTACTTCATTCAGCGTGGAGTTTGACGCGTTCGGTAATCGACATCACTATTTTGATATTCACCATCCACACGACAAACTCGATATCACCGTATCGGCCACCATTGAACACGAAGTACAGAAGGAGCTGAGCGATGGATTTGCTCTTCCACAGGCGGCCTGGTCGGAACTCGAGTCACTGAAGAATGACTGGGATATGTGGGAGTACCTTCGATTCACCGATTTAACAACGGTGTCCGAATCACTGACCAATTGGCTTTCGACCTTCCAAACGACTCAAGACGACGACCCATACTCTCGTCTGAAGGCGCTAACCCAGCACATGTTTGAGTCGTTCGACTATCAACCTGGAACTACACATGTAGATTCGACGATCGACCATTTTCTCGATATCAAAGCTGGTGTATGTCAGGATTACGCACACCTAATGATTGCGGTTGCGCGCTCATGGGGTATACCCGCACGATACGTGTCAGGCTATCTATACGACTCCGACGAGAATAACCTACGCGCCGCGAACGCCACGCATGCGTGGATTGAGTGCTGGCTTCCCCAACTTGGTTGGATGCCATTTGACCCAACCAATTCAAAAGTTGACGACGAAAATCTCATCACGGTAGCAATCGGCCGCGACTATCAAGACGTGGCGCCGTCCCGTGGGATAACGTTCGGTGGTGGCCGTAGCGAACTGTCGGTCGACGTAAACGTCAAGCGAGGGCTTGTTGAATCGAATCCGCCACTATCGGGTCATCGGAACATGCAACAATAAGGACGAGCTACTGAGCCAGCGGTCCTCGCAATAGCTGACCACTTTGAGATCCCGTGTGTTCGTTTCGTTCTAAAAAGACCTGACCGTTCACGATCGTATTCTTAATCCCGTGCGCCACCTGCTTAAGGCGGCGAGCACCTGACGGCAAGTCATGGACTACCTCGGGCATATCGGGACCAATCTCATCGGCATCAAAGATCGTAATATCAGCCGCATTGCCAGGTTTCAACAAACCTCGATCTCTTAATCCCCAACGTGTCGCGGGAACACTCGTGACCAGACGCACGGCTTCTTCAACAGTGAGTGCATTCACTTGTCGAACCCAGTGTTTGAATAAGTGGGTTTGGAGCGAACTATCCATGATCTGCGATACGTGCGCGCCGGAATCTGAGAAGGTACACACCGTATTTGGCGTCTTGATGAGATCGATCACTTCTGATTCGATCTCATTTGCGATAGGTTGACGGAACATAGCCTTAAAGTCACTCTCAACCGCGAGATCAATCATGAGTTCAACGGGGGAAATCCCCTTTTCGGCTGCAAGTTCGTCCATACGCTTTGTGCCACCTGACGGCTCGTCAAGTAGGAAGGTCCAGTGCCAATCTGGCGGACGTACCTCCGCACCAATTGCTCGATGTCGCTCGCTTGGAACGGAAGCGACTTCAACTAGCTTCGCCTTTATTGCAGGGTCGCTCAGTTTGGCAATTTGCTCTCGCTTCGGAAGTCGTCGAACGTCGCGCCAGACTTCCCAACTGTCAAACGGCGTGCGGGTCTCAAAGCTAAGGATCACGTTTAAGGCGCGTGAATGGACTTGAGTGAACATCTCGCCACCCGCAGCATTCACATCCTGCACAAAGTCGAGATAGCCTCGCCAGAAGTCCGGTGCTCGTCGTGAACTGAACATACCAAACGTCACAGGTACACCGTGTTCGACCGCAAGCTCCCGGAGTCGATTCTGGTAGTCCTTTAGTCGCTCAGGGTGGCGACCAGTATCTTCAGAAGCGATTTCGAATATTCCTGCGCCAGTTTCACGCATTTTCGATGCGATGTATTTGACTTCAGACCAATCTGCGATGCGGCTTGCGACGGGTTTTCGATCGGCTGTTTCGTGATTGCTTGTTCGAGACGTTGAAAAACCAATCGCACCCGCCTTCACCGCTTCTTGCACGATGGACGCCATCGTCTTCATCTCTTCCTCTGTCGCGGTTTCCTCGAATGCTCGCTGACCCATCACGTAGGTGCGAAGTGCACTATGCCCTATGTATCCTGCGTAGTTGATGCCTTTTGGAGTCGCCGCGACCGCGTCCATGTATTCTGGATATGTTTCCCAGCGCCACTCGATACCTTCGAGCATCGCGTCACGCGAGATGTCCTCCGCACGCTCTAAGTTTCGGAACACGAGATCTGCCTCGGTTTCTCGACAGGGCGCCAGCGTGAAGCCACAGTTTCCCATCACCACACTTGTGACACCGTGATAACAGGAGCACGAACCGAGCTGGTCCCAGAACACCTGTGCATCCATATGCGTGTGACCGTCGATAAAGCCGGGAGATACCACGTGACCCTCAGCGTCGATGGTTCGATCTGCTTTTTCGCTTAGCTTGCCAATCGCGGTAATACGACCTTCGTTGACTGCAACATCCGCGTGAAATCCAGGTTTACCGGAACCATCCACTACGAGCCCGTTTTGTATCAGCAAATCGTTAGCCACGCACTTCACTCTACATCGAAAAGACGCTGAATGCTATCACGCGCGATACATTTCGCGACGGACTACGGGTCAAAAGACCAAGTCTCGTATCTAGGATCGAAAAAGCCGACGGAGACGTCAACTCTATACTTGCGCCAAAACAGCCTGGACTCACATGAAATTCGGCATTTTTTACGAGCATCAACTTCCGCGTGATTGGAAGGAAGACAGCGAACATCGCTTACTAAAGAACTCGCTGACTCAGATAGAGCTTGCTGATCAATTGGGGTTCGACTACGCATGGGAAGTGGAACACCATTTTCTAGAAGAGTACTCACACTCATCTGCGCCTGAGGTATTCCTAGCCGCAGCAAGTCAACGAACGAAGAACATCCGACTAGGTCACGGTATCGTTCAGATGACTACAAATCACCCCGCACGCGTCGCTGAAAAAATTGCTACACTCGATTTGGTGTCAGACGGTCGCGTGGAGCTTGGCCTCGGTGAAGGGGCGTCGGTCACCGAATTGCATCCATTCAACCTACGGTTTCGAGACAAGCGCGACGTTTGGGAAGATGCCGTTCGATGTACGCTGCCAATGTTTTGGAACCACGGTTGGGAATACGAAGGTGAGTTCTTCAAATTCCCGTTAAGAGCCGTCGTGCCGAAACCTCTGCAAAAGCCTCACCCACCACTTTGGGTCGCTTGTTCCCAACTCGATACGATCAAGTACGCAGCTCATCGCGGTATGGGTTCACTGTGTTTCAAATTCGTGAATCTAGATGCTGCTCGTGCTTGGGTCAATGCCTACTACAACACGTTCGTGCACGATTTGGAGAAACTCGAGGATTACCAGACCAATCCAAATATCGCTGTTGTGAGCGGATTCATGTGCGCCGAA
>JAGWBO010000052.1:0-6149 GCA_021295855.1 Pseudomonadales bacterium
CTGCCTGACCGGCAGGTTTAACGGCCAATCGCATTTCCCTCGGTCCGGCAGTAGCAGAACTCTGAACGTTGAACATGCCGTTAAAGTCGCGCAAATATTCGACGAGTTCGTCACCTGCGCGTTCTAACGCCTCGGTGTTATCGCCCCGAAGGTTAATATCGAGGTCAGAGCCACTTCCCATACTTTGTGATGCAGAAATACTCAGGTCTTCTGCATGCGCCAGGTCACCGACTTTTTCGCGCCAACGTCGAGCGACCTCCGCTGTATCGACAGGACGTTCGCCCAGCTTGGAAAGCTCGAGCTGAAACCTCGCCTCAGTGTTCTGGTTGCGTGTGTAGGCAAACACGTTCTGTATGACAGGGTCGCCGGTTTCCTCCAGGAATTCCTGTCGGAGTTCATCCAGCGCTCCATTGACGTGGTCAATTGTGTCGACCATGAGCTGATCTGGCGCGCCGTCAACAAGGGTTATCTCGCCACGTACGAAATCAGATGAGCCTCCCGGGAAGAAACCGAAGGGTACGAGCCCGCTCGCGACTAGCATCGAAGCACCGATGAGGAGCATAAAGAAAAAGGAAAGCGTTGCGTAACGAAACTCCATACAACGTCTGAGAAGCGGCACGTAGACGTTGTCGACGAATCGTTTTAGATGCTTCTGTGTCCAATCCGCAACCACATCCGTGCGACTATGCGACGATTTCATCAATGCCAAGTGGGACGGCAAGATGAGCTTCGACTCGACGAGTGAGAAGAGCAAGCAGAAAATCACCACGCTAGTGATTGGCACGATGATGTTCTTGATCGGACCGGTTGCGAACATGAGAGGCATAAATGCAGCTACGGTCGTCAGCACGCCAAACGTCGCAGGGACTGCTACGCGTTGGGCTCCTCGCACGATGCTCGCGACGTTGTAGCCCTTGTCCATGGTCTCCGCATGTGCGCTCTCTGCGATGATGATCGCGTCATCCACCACGATGCCAATTACGACAATGAAACCAAAGAGACTCGGCATGCTGATCGTAACATCGAGTGCTGGAAGAAATATCACGGCACCGAGAAAAGCAACCGGTAAACCAACTACGACCCAGAGTGCTTCGCGCAAATGCAAGAAAACGCTTAATGCGAGAAACACCAAGAACGCGCCGAACAGGAGGTTCTTGAGCATCATGGTGAGATGCCCTTTGAGGTAGTAAGCAGAGCTCGCCCAGGCGGTTAGATCGATCGACGCGGGGAGTGTAGCGCGACGTTTCTCGGCCCACTCTGTTACTGCCGCGGCGATGTCAACGTCATTCTCTTCCCCGCGTGCAAGTGCTTGAATGCCAATGGACGGCTTGCCGTTGAACAGCGTTATGTTCTTGTAATCAACGAAGCCATCGTGAATAGCTGCGATCTGACCGAGTTTTAGGGATGTGCCGTCGGGGTTTGTGAATATCGTGATCTGTTCATAGTCCTCGCCAGTGTACGCTTGTCCGGTTGCGCGGACACGAATGGACCCGCTCTCAGTCTCAATCGCACCGCTTGACACATTGACAGACCACTGTCGGATGATTTGAGCGACACGTTCAAGCGTTAATCCATATCGCTGAAGTGTCGATTCACTGATTTCGATTCGAATCTCGTAAGGACGAACGCCATTCAATTCAGCGAACGAGACGTCGTCAAGTGCAATGATTTCTTTTCGAAGTTGCTCTGCTACCTCCGCTAACGTCCTTGGGTCTACGTCACCTGACACTTGAACTGCGATAGCTTGCGGTTTGAACATTGTCATCTCACCAATGCGCGGTGGATACGCATCCGGTGGAAACGAGCTGATACTGTCGACGGCTGCTTTCACCTCATTGGTGACTTCGATGAGGTCATAACCGGTCGCCAATACGATCGTTACCGAACTATTGCCTTCGTTCGAGAACGAGTAATATCGATCAATTCCCTCAATATCCTTGATGGCTTCTTCGATCTTGACCGTAATCGTCTCTTCGATATCTTCCGGCGACGTACCGGGATAGCTCATAGAAACTTGAATGCGTTCGGTGTCGAACGCCGGCATTGTTTCAACTTTGATGTTGAACAGCGTGTATATCCCGACGCCAACGACAAGAACCCAGATGAGGTTGGCGGCAACGTGATTGGTTGCAAACCACCCGATAAGTCCGGTGACACGTTGATCGTCAGGCTGAACACTATCTCTGTTTGACGGCTCGTCTTGAGAGGTTAGTTTTGAGCTTGTATCGAATACATCGTCACTCACTGTATTTGACCCTCATGCCGGGTAGTGGTTGGTCGATGGGTGTTATGCACACTAAATCGCCGTCGGAGAGTCCATCGGAAACATAGGCCAAATTACGATCTGATCGAATGACCGTAAGTTCCCGCGGGTATATCTCATCGGCATCGTCTACAACCCAAACGGTATCAGCGGCGTAAATCGCGTGTCGAGGCAAGACAAAAACGTCACCCGCTTCGCGTCCTTCAATCTGTGCATTGACGAATGTACCAAACAGCAAGGGGTGTTCATGCGAATTTTCGTTGTCATAAGGGTTCTCAACTTGTGCAACGACGTGTACCACTCGCGATGCGTCATTGACGATACCTTCTGACCGCACGATGCTTCCTTGCCAGACGGCGGGCTCATCGCGACCAATGTCTGCAGTCAGTCTGACAGGTACCGTTTGATCGCGTGAGAAATGCTCAAGATCGAGATACTGAAAGTCTCTCAGGGATACGGGCAGTCGGACCTCGGCGAGGTCGATGGCAACTGTTGTGGCAATCTGTGCACCCGTATTAACAAACTGGCCTAAATCAGAATGTTTCTCGACGATCATGCCATCAAATGGTGCCCGGATCACAGTTCGATCGAGATCCTCTTCTGCTTTCTCTAGCGCTGCTTTGTTTAGATCAAGCTCTGCAAGTGCTTCGGCTAACTGAGGTTTGCGTAGCGTTAGATCCGATGCTTCATCGTTGTTCGCGGAGAGACCTTGAAGGGTGTTCCAGTTTTCTAGCGCTTGGGCCGCTAAGGCCTGCTCTGTCTGGATTTTTGTCCTCGATTTAGCCAGATCGGCCTGAGCGCGTTTGCGCGCAGTTTCGTAATTTCGCGGATCGATTCGAGCAAGAACTTCATCTTTGGTAAAGAACCCGCCACTTTCTAAATTTGGCGAAACCTCGACAATGTGACCGGTTACCTCAGACACAATCGTCGTGCGAGTCCGCGGCGTTGCGACGCCTTGCGACGTCACTGAAAATTGCACGGATTCACGCTGCATTGGCAAGACTTGCACAAGTAATGCAGGCTGTTCGACTTCAAACCGTGGCGGAGTAGGCGGTTCGCGCGTTAGCGTTGCATAAACGAATCCCCCGGCCACCGCTATAAAAGTAATAGGTAGACCAACTTTTAGGAATACGCGTAGAAAGGGTCGCGGTCGCTTGACGGTTGGAGGTTTTGAGACTTCAGGTGTGGATGTATCTGTCAATTCTGATGTAGCGGCGTTCGCGCCCAGATGGGGACGTGCAGATCGCTGCTTACGACTCCTTACTAATGCCGATGTACGACCTTTGAAATGCTATTAGCACAGACTAGCTGGGTCAGAGACCAGCACCGGATTGAATAGTTGTACGAAAACGCGCGAGGAATACGTTCGAGATCGGTCGAAGCTTTTTGATACGAATTGCGTAGCGCGCATGCGGCAGGAGCATTATATTGGCTTTTTACGCTTGTTGACGGCGTTTCAGAGTGTGGAGAGACGGCAATTCTCAGTTGCACGTAGACCAATCAATACCGGATTCGTTGACGAATACGTACCAAAATCGTTAAACTCCTGCGAGTTGTGTATCGGCCAACGAACCTAAGTCATGCCACGCGCTAGCCCACACGTCAGTCGATTTGAACCTGCGTTGTTCGCGTCGCAAGGGTATATCGTGAGGAAAGGACTGATTTCGGAACCGATCGTAGCGCATTTGAATGCTGCGACGGAAAAAGCCCTTGATCCTCTGATTGGTCCAGTCGAATTCGAAACCGAGGTCGGTTATCCAGGAGCGCCGGCAACCCGTGATGCGCACGGGGGTGACACTCCGCGGCGGTTACTTCATGCGTATGCAAGAGAGTCCGTATTTGCCGACTTAGCGACTGCGCAATCTATTAAGGACACACTCGCAGCCATCATGGGAACCGAGAATTTGTACTTAAGTCAAAACCACCACAATTGTGTGATGACCAAGTACCCTGGTTATTCGAGTTCTACCAGTTGGCACCAGGATATACGGTATTGGTCATTCGATAAGGCGGAGCTAGTCTCGATTTGGTGTGCGTTCGGAAATGAGACGCGAGAGAACGGTGCGCTTTCGGTCATTCCAGGTAGCCATGTTGAAGACGTCGAACGGGGCCGATTAGATCGTGATCTATTCTTGCGTACAGACTTGGAAGCAAATCAGGGCTTGTTGGATCGGCAAGTTCAGGTCGAATTGGACGCGGGGGACGTCATGTTCTTCCATTGCCGATTATTTCATGCGGCAGGCCGAAACGAATCGGACACCGTAAAGTGTTCAGCCGTGTTCACCTATCACGACCGTGACAACCACCCGATTCCGGGTACGCGGTCTGAGCGTTATCCCTCGATCCGGCTGCGCTAATTCACCTCGTAAATCGAAATGACTGTAGAGATGAGCGAGTTTGAACGCGAGATGTCAGATGTTGCCAAACTCGAACGACCAGCTCGTGTGAATGTGGCGCCAGGATCCAAGCAGCCTACACCGGAACAGATTGCTGCGCGAAAAAACGCAACGGAAGAACCATCCCCTAATTACCTGAGAGATTTTCTGGACGAAAGCAGTCAGGTGACGCCGGAACACGCCTTTCAGTGGCATCGCGAGGGGACGCAAGTCGCGGTACTCGACCGGTTGAAATTGGGTCACTACCAGTCTGGCGACCAGATCGACCTCCATCACAAATCAATCCGCGAGGCGCACGGATTGTTGTGGTCGTTTCTATCTGAGTCTATCGCTCAAGGTCATCGAAACGTTCGAGTGATCCACGGAAAAGGCGCTCGATCAAATCCACCGGCTCAACTAAAGAGTTACATCGGCCAGGCTCTCAAAGAGCATGATGACGTATTCGCGTTTTGCACCGCGCCGCCTGAGTTAGGTGGGGTTGGTACGACGCTTGTGTGGTTGCGTAAGTCAGAACGCGAGAAGGAAGCAACTCGCGAACGCATCCAAAGCAAGCGAGGCTAGACGCGACCCTTTTGTAGGTCCAATTTGCCGCGCACCAAGTTCAATCTAAGTATGTCGCTCGCGCCTTCCGCTAGTCGCCATGCACGAACCCGCCGATAAAGCTCCTCGAGTGGATGTCCACTCTGCAAGGCCATGCCTCCATGAAGCTGAATCGCCATGTCGACGATTTCCCCGATTGTCTCAGTACAGTAAACCTTACACGCGATGACTTCGTTGATGACGTTTTCGCCGGACTCTCCAATTCGCGCGGTTCGATACAGCATGCTCCGAGCTGCAAAGGCTTTGATCCGCATGTCTGCGTAGCGAAGCCGCACACCTTCTTTATTGCCGAGCGGCTCGCCGCTACGATGAGGTGCTTGTAGGTGCTCGGTAGTTCGATCGATCACCCACTGCATGAGACCCACGCTTTGAGCAGCGAATACCAAGCGCGTGTCGCCAATCTGATTCATGGCACGAGGCATGCCGCGGCCTGGTTCGCCGATGACATGAGATCTAGGAACTTTCACGTCCTTAAACAACATGGACGCGTGGTGACTACCGTCTATTGAGCCAAAGGTCTGAACAATCTCAATACCTGGCGTCGCCATATCGATCAGCACCATGGCGGGACCTTCGCCGTCAATCTCCACCATCGCATTGATGTAGTCTGCGGCGCCGCCGCCCGTTACGTAGGACTTTTGACCATTGATGATGAGCGCTGTGCCATCGACAACTGCCCATGTCTTACGTTCGGCATCATCTGGTTCTGTGAACGCAAACGCACCTCGTTTTTCTCCAGCAAGCATCGGCGCGAGGTATTCGCTTTTTAACGGTTCGCCGACGCCGGCTAGCACGCCAGGCTGTGGTCCAAACAGACCACGGATGTGGCACAGATTGTGCGCCCCCAGGGTTTCGTGGACGACGACGACCTCGAGCGGACCAGCGTCTAA
>JAGWBO010000052.1:6180-18149 GCA_021295855.1 Pseudomonadales bacterium
AGGCGTTCGCTTTCCACAAGTGACTCATCGCGAGTGATTTCATTGAGTACTGCGCACAGACTTTCAATTTGGCGGCGACGTTCGGCTAGAGCGGTAGGTATAGATTCGGGCATTGATTTTCAAGAAATGTGAGATTTAGCGACAGTGTCTCTATAGGAACATTGAACCGAACACGAAGAACGTCGAAACACTGAATGCCACGATTATTGAAGCCCAGATTGTCCAAAAGACCCAGTTTTCCATACGCGCGTGTTTACGCACGAACGCTTCCACTTCTTCTGGATCCATCGCGTAGATAGAAGACGGTAACGCATATCGCGTAATACCGTCGCCTCGTCCTGGCAGTTTCATGAATAGATCATTGGTTTGATCTAACGTCCGTTTTACCGTTATCAGGTCAAGTCCTGTCACGCGACTGATTTGAATCGGGTGGAGTGACCGTTCATCGTGATCACAAAAGGTGTGATAGATAGCCAGAATCCGGCTTGTTTTCCCACGAAAACGAAATATCCCCAGCATCTATTTCGTGCGCTGTGCGATCAACATGGCTCGTTTCGGAGCCGGAAAGCCTTCGACGGTGCGCGATTGATCGGTTGGGTCAAGTGCATCACATAACGATTGGAATGGCATGTATTGAGTCTTACGTTGCTCGTCTGTCGTCGTTATGGAGACGTCTATGAGCTTAGGTTCGCTGAATCCGACTCTACGTAGTTTAGTTTCTAGGGTGTTAACACTTGGGATAAGATGAACGTTACTCATACCGGCGTAACGGTTTAGGGGTACGAAGTCTTCGCCTGCGACGATGGATTCAACGACGACGTGACCGCCCGGCCGGCATCTTTCGAAGAGCGCTTTAATGTGTGAATCGGGGTCTCGCTGATGGTATATCACGCCCATCGAAACCACGACGTCGAATTCGTCATGAACGCAGCTACGATCAAAACGCAAGGGAAGAACCACGTTTGTCGTTCGAGCAAACCAATTGACCAACGCTGCTTGTAAGACGTACAGAAGATACCCGTCAACACCAAGCACGAACTGCGCCCCGGCATCGATGGCGCGAAATCCTCAAGAACCGATTTCGAACGCCATTCAATGTGATCGCGAAGCCGATGCCATTTCATGTCGGAGCGCCATTCAGTATCGATCTCCCGACCAAAAAGATCTAGTGGTCCTTTTCGCCAAGGTACCAAACTATTGATCACGTGATCTAGGACGTCACCGGCATCTCTAGGCAAGTCGCTCGAAGTACCTATTTGAATCGTGTCACCAAGATGAGTTTTGGCCGGTTGCAGATCTGGCAGTTGATTTAGCGAGGCAATCCAGCTATTCAGCTTTCCGTGTAGCAAGCTATTCAGTTCGATCGAATAGCCAGCTGCGCGCCAACTTGCCTCCAGCCATTCGCTGAAGCTCATGCTCGCGCTAGGAGCGAGACCCAATTGAGCAGTCGAAACCACACAACGATCTGACTAAATCCAGCTTCCTTCAAACGTCTTTGATGTGTCTCGAGCGAGTCGATGATCATGACCTTTTCGAGCGCATCTCGTTTCTGCGTGATTTCAAGTTCGGAATAACCCTTTGCGCGTTTGAATGCATGATGGTAGTCGACAAACTCGTCGCCCGCCTGAATCTTTTCAGTCAGAATAAATAAACCGTCATCGCATAAACCTTCACGAACCTTCTTAAGCATGGTCAAGCGCTGATCGGGTTCAATGAATTGCAACACCAAATTCATGACGGCGACGTCTACATTCTTGATCTCGCTTTGGAGTATGTTTTGCGTAAGGAACGTCGCGCGCTCATCACTGATGGCGTTCTGCGCGGCTTTGACCATGGCTTCAGAGTTGTCGATTGCTACGATTTGTGTCTCAGGATGGGTTAGCTGGGTTAACAGAGATTGTGTCACGGTACCACGCGAACAACCCAAATCGACACAGCGCAATGGCCGCCCTACGATTCGGCTGTGTGCGGCGCTGATGACCCCGATGAGTTCAACGACGGTTTCGTAGCCGGGAACTGACCGCCGCACCATGTCGCTGAAGACTTGTGCGACGGCTTCGTTAAACTCGAAATCCTGGACCTTCGTTAGTTTTTCTGCGTAGAGACTATCTGACGAAGAGGATTTTTCCTCAGTCATAATAAGAACAGAATGAATATCTCGCGATCGGATATTTCGGGCATGCGTAGCCTCAATTATCCGAAGTACTACGTCAATCGGGAACTTTCGCTTCTCGAATTCAATCGACGCGTGATCCAGCAAGCGAGGAACGAGAATTTCCCGCTATTGGAACGCTTGCGGTTCGTTTGTATCGCCAGTTCCAATCTCGACGAGTTCTTTGAAATACGCGTCGCAGGCCTACAACAAAGACGTAAGTACGGTCAGTTCCGGCGTGGACCAGATGGACTAGCGGTCGAAGAGCAACTTGAGCAGATCGCGAAGGTCTCGCACGAATTGGTAGATGAGCAGTACGAAATCCTGAATGAGATCATGATTCCCGCGCTGCGTGATCGAGGCATTTACTTCCTCAAGCGGGATGAGTGGACCCCTGAGCAACGCGATTGGGTGCAACGCTATTTTCGAGATGAGTTACTGCCGATACTGAATCCGATCGGTCTTGATCCTGCTCACCCGTTTCCGCCGGTGACCAACAAGAGTCTCAACTTTATTGTTTCGCTTGAGGGAAAGGACGCGTTCGGTCGAAATGTTGAGCTGGCGGTGGTGCAAGCACCTCGCGCGTCGCCTCGGGTTATCCAGCTGCCACAAGACATTTCCGGACACGAATTTGATTTTGTACTCCTCTCCTCGGTGATTCACGCACACGTTGACGAGTTGTTCGCGGGGATGAAGGTCAAGGGATGCCACCAGTTCCGCTTTACGCGGGACAGCGATCTGTTGGTTGACGAAGAAGAAGCAACTGATCTACTTCTCGCGGTTGAAGGAGAGCTCTCCACCCGACGCTTCGGCGACACGGTGCGCTTAGAAATTGCTGAATATTGCCCTACCGAGGTTGTGAGCTACTTACGGAGTCAGTTTGATCTCACGGAACGCGAGGTTTATCTCTGTTCCGGACCTGTAAACCTGATGCGGTTGAATCAGGTTCCCGATCTAATCGATTCGGCAGACCTGAAGTTTCCGGCTTTTTCGCCGGGAGTGCCAAAACGAATACAAGCCGCGACAGACATGTTTGAAGCAATTCGGGACGGCGATTTACTTTTGCATCACCCGTATCAGTCGTTTGTTCCGGTTCTCGATCTTCTGCGACAAGCTGCAATAGATCCAAACGTCATTTCGATTCGACAAACACTCTACCGCACTGGTCAGGACTCCCCGGTAGTCAAAGCGCTGATAGACGCCTCGAATCGTGGCAAAGAGGTCATGGTGGCAATTGAATTGCGTGCACGATTTGATGAAGCCGAGAACATTGAGCTCGCCCAGGCACTTACGGAAGCAGGTGTGCAAGTCGTGTTTGGGTTAGTGGGCTACAAAACACACGCCAAGATGGTCTTGATCATCCGACGTGAAGGTAAACAGCTAAAACGTTACGCACATTTAGGAACGGGCAACTATCACCCTCGCACGACGCGGCAATACACGGATTGCGGACTGCTGACGTGCAATCCTGAAATCACCGAAGATGTCTTGATGCTGTTCAAGCAATTGACGTCAAAAGGTCATCCGCATCCTCTTCAACGTTTAGTTCAATCACCGTTCACGTTTTTCGATCGGTTGGTCGAGCTCATAAACCGTGAGATCGAGCATGTGCGTGAAGGGCGTGAAGGTCGACTGATCGCGAAGATGAATTCGCTTGAGGAGCCAGGAGTGATTCGCGCGTTGTATCGTGCGTCCCAAGCGGGTGTACAGATCGATCTGATCGTACGAGGCATATGCTGTCTCCGACCCGGTATTCCGGGCGTATCAGAGAATATCCGAGTACGGTCGATCGTTGGCCGCTTCCTCGAACACACTCGAATCTTTTATTTCCAAAACAATAAGGATCCGGTAGTTATCCTGTCCAGCGCAGACTGGATGACACGGAATATCTTCAATCGGGTAGAGCTTGGATTCCCGATCCTAGATAAAAAACTTGCGCAGACGATCTTACGTGACGGCTTAGAAATCTATCTAAAAGATAACGCGCAAGCTTGGGAGATGCAGACTGATGGTAGCTACGTGTTGGCGGATAGATCCCCAGAAGATACTCGAGTAAGCGCGCAAGAAACGCTGCTACGACTCATGAAACTCTGAGTTGTCCCTCGCTCGTTTATTCGGTTTCTGTGATCGCGAGTTGGATGCAGGCATCAGACAATAGACTTGATTCTTGATCAAGGTCCATTCTTGTTAGAGGATGCGCGTTAAGCCAATGCCGATCGATCGCAATCGAATAACTCTCGCCTTCTTTTTGAAACTCGATCGACGCAGGTCTCGCATCAGCTCGATTCCGTCGAAACGTGACCGCGAGTCGCAGTATCACGCATAGATGCATGAGTGACCTACCATGGGGCATTGGTTCTTCAGTCTGAATGCGACGACGGTGAGTGCGGACAAGCCAACCAAGTTGCGATTGTTCAGTGAGCGTGAATCCAGGCATGTCCAAGTGTTCGAGCAGATATGCGCCATGCTTGTGATATGCACTGTGCGATATGCTCATGCCGATTTCGTGTAGCATCGCTGCCCAACGAAGTAGCTGACGCTCATCCTCGAACTGATCGTTCAACTCTGGAAATAGTTGGTCGAACATTCCCAATGCAGTTTCCGCGACCAACGTAGCATGGTGCCGGTCGATGTGGAAACGAGGCACGAGCGCGCGGACTGACCGCTCACGTATGTCGACGTCATGCGCACGACCTACCAGCTGATGTAAGAGACCTTCTCGCAAAGCGCCGTTTGAGACTTCGAGCGCGTCTAGATTCAGAGTTTTAAAAATGCCCTGGAGCATTGCGATTCCACCAGGTAACGACTGAGCTCGTCGAGCGGAACACCATGAAGAGTCGATGTTATCGATGTGGCCAAAACAGATTAAGCGATGATTCAATTCCTTGAGTGTTGCCTTTGTGATGCCTTCAGCACTGAACTGTGTAATGGCATTCTGTACCGCGAGCATCGTTCCACTCGTACCGATCGATAAGTCCCAGCCGTATGTTCGAAAGCTGTGTTCAACTACCTCAAGTTCGCGTTGCATGTCTTGAACAGCATTCGCCATTCGAGACGCGGAGAGTTTCCCTTCCTTGAACCAACGTTCCGTCATTGAGATGCAGCCGATCTGAATACTCTCGCTCAGGTGCGGCTCAAACCGGTGACCCGCGATCAACTCGGTGCTCCCTCCACCAATGTCGATCACGAGTCGTCTAGGCGCACGGCTCTCAATTGACTGTGCAACCGCGTCGTAAATCAGGCGTCCTTCTTCTCTGCCACTGATGACGTCAATGTTGTGCCTCAATACGGATTCCGCTTGGCTAATAAACGCATCTCGATTCGCCGCTTGTCGTAGCGCATTCGTGCCGACCACGCGCACGTTGTGTTGTGGTAGCGAACGGATTCGCTGACTGATTCGACGGAGCGCAGCTAATGCCAGATCGATACATTCTTGCGAGAGCGAGCCGCTTGACTCAAGACCAGCCGCTAGTCGAGTCATCTCTCGATGGCGGTCCAATACCTGAATCGTGCCATCGTTTTCGCGAGCAACGAGTAGGTGAAAGCTATTTGACCCTAGGTCGAGCGCAGCGTAGGTGTCACTCGCCGAGTCTATTGCGTGGTTTTGATCAGAGTCGTCCACGACAGTAATGGACTTTAGATCGGATTAGTCTGGATTGCTTTGCTATTGGGATCACAAGACCCGCTCGCTTTATATCTGCGCATTATGGCGAAGTGTTAGCTAGATACTCGTCTAATCTTGGAATCAATGGTTAAATGTCGATGTACCGGTGTTTCACTTGACCTTCGGTGAGCATGGCTAACGTCACTAAAACACGCCCATATGATTCGTGGTCCTCCAGGATGCTCTATTTGATGTGACTGTAAATCCGGTATTACGTCTTCGACAGATATGCCTATTGGCGTACGATCTTGAGTGGACATCGAACTTGCTTTGTACGGCGTTCGACGCTACGGTGGTATTTCGAGATTCAAGAATGGCGGCCGGTGGTAATCTCACCAATACCCATATTCGCTTAGGCGATTCGTTTCTTGAGACCGTTTGCCCGTCGGATCTCGCCTGGCAACGCTCTACGACCCAAACAAGGCTTTTGGATCGAAACGGTGACTGCGGTTACATGGCGATCGTGCAGGTTCCTGACGTTGGGGTTGCGTCGCAGGCGATGGCAAAGCAGGGAAATGCGATCGGCATGGTCTCGGGCGGGTTAATCGTGTGTCCTGGTTCACCAGGTTCGGGTTTTGCGGACATTGAGTCAAGAAACTATGAACTTGGCGAGCCATTGCCGAAAAAAGAAGGTACTGTTTCAGGTGCTAATGTGCAGTTTCATCCTCGCGATTTCGGTACGCTCGCAGAGATTCAGGAAAACTGGCCGGGCCAGAGCGAATTTCCGCGAAATAAAGGTGCCTATTTCCCTGCCGGCAATACTTGGCAAACCGATGTGGATGTGCGACCCCATGGTGGAGTCACGACTGGATTTGCGGCAGTAGAGATCGCGCCACGCGATGCGGACCCCAAGGACGTGTGCGCGAGATGGCAACAAGGGTTAGAGGCGGGGTGTTGGATAGATCCTGCGCAGCCTACCATCCTGCACTTAGCCGACGGTCAAACGATGCGCTTTGTTAAACCAGGATCTGACGGAAGAACGGGCGTGATCGGAGTTGACCTTTGGAGTGTGGCCGCGAAGCGAAAAACGTTCGAAACAATTGACATTTGCGGCGTGACTTGGAGACTCGTTGAACCGGCATCAGGTGATTGAATCAGTTAGTCGGGCGTAGACTTGCAGACAGTGAGGGTTTCACCACTGTCTTGAAGTCAATTAGTGTTCTAGCTTGCGAACCAAAATGGTTTAAGCACTAGCACGAGGGTTACTTAGGCGCTCATTTCGGAGGAAATCTCCACACAGTCGGACCACGCGCTCGGTGTTTTTAAAAACAACACGGATACAACCGGGCGGATTCTCATTGAGGCGACAGCGACTAAGCGATAGCGGAGGATTTGACCTTGATGTTGAGTTGTCCGGCCAACCCAGCGGTTCGATGTGCTGAGGCTGCGATGAATTCAGGAAGAGACGTCATATTTCGAAATGCTTCGAGCGACGGATACTCCACTAGTGCGACCATATCCCAATTCTCTTCGATTTCGCCAAGCAATAGACCGGTGACCACCCCACCAAAAATAAGTCGCCCACCCACCTTTTGCAGACATTGGGTTACAACTGTGCCATACCGTTGATAAGCCTCGCGACCACTGAGACCAGCGTCTGAGCCATCGTCGTACTCTGCTTTCTCTTTGAACTTGAGTAAGTTCACCATGACAAACGGACCGTCTTCTTTCTCACTAAAGAAGCTGACGGCGACGTCTGTATTCGGTGCGACTTGATTCTTAACTTCCATATCGTGCCTCGGTTAAACCATTGCCGTTTTCTTGAAACTAGCAGCTCAACAGATGCTGCATTTCGATTATCCATGAGGACGCGTATCCAATGTTCTCGTCGTTCCGAGAGTCCGACCAGTCGATCGGGCTTTTGTCGAGTTGTGACAAGTGCTACGTCGCGACTCAATTTGGGTGTCGCAATACCTCACCTGAACACATACCGGCTACTCCTCTGTACGGCGCGTTGAGCCGCCCATTGACCAACTTCGCCAGATATCCGCTTCTCCGCTACGTGAGTCTTGTTGAATCCTGATCGTGTATGCGACTATGCGCCTACGAGCGATTGAGTACATGTGGGATTAGGTCTGCGAGGCGAGTTATCTGATAGGTTGCTTGAGAAAAGTCGTGGTCGGATGTGAACCGGTTGTAGACCACAGCACAGTCCAGTCCAGCCGCGATTGCGGAACGCAAGCCACGTTGTGAATCCTCGACCGCCAACGCAACATCTGGTTCGATGCCGAACCGTTCAAGAGCCTTGAGATAGGGATCTGGATGAGGCTTGCTGTGTTCGTAGGCGTCGCGCGTTAGTACGAAATCAACCAACGACACGATGTCTCGGTTGCGGTGGATTAACTCAAAGTCCTCTGTTCGCGATGTTGTAACGATGGCGATGCGGTAGTTAAGTGCAAGGTTCGCGAGTACATCTTCAACGCCTGCGATATCGATCGGCTCAGAATCAAGGAGTTCACGATACAACGAATTGCGTCGCTCCCTTGCCTGCTCAATATCAAATTCGCTCGCTCCGAGTTGACGAGCTAGCTCCCAGGCGTTCCTTCCTTCTGCCATCATCGCTAAGTACTGTGGCAAACGAAGATCGACACCCAAATCCGCGACACACGTCTGAGTCGCGCGAAAGTAAAGCGGTTCTGTGTCGACAAGGACTCCGTCGTGATCGAACAGGATATGGGTATATCGTTTCAATTCGCCTGCATCCTAGTGTCCGCTCCTCCTTTCGCTATTGCGACGTACACATGGTATAGGTCAAGGTAGGACCAGAACAGCTTCCGATGGATCTACTGGAATGGTCTGTGAGGTCGTTTCCAGCGTTTGTCTTAATGATCCGTTGCCTGCAAATCATGATTTTGATCCTGCCTGCCCGGGATATTCGCTTCATGCGCGACGTCGTGTCTCGCACCAACCGCTATACTCAATGAAATATGGTGGGAAGTGGTTCGTCCGAGTCCATCATTTGACATCACGAAGGAGCAATAGCGGAATGCGAAAGTTTGGTTTGTTTTTAGGGTTCTGCGTCGGTTGCTTCGTTGCGCCGCAGGCAGCCACAGTCACTGGTCCTATTACGGGTGGTGTACACGGCACGCCTTATTCAACGGTTAACGTATCCGAACAGGGGTATGTATCGGAAGAGTTCTTCGTCGAAGGCGAAGCTCACGCGTACGAACTTGTGGAAGGCACGCATACACCGGACGGGCAATGGAAGTCAAAGCGATCTGACGAGACCGTTCCGTTTAAGACTCGCATGTTGGTTGTGAGACCGAGCGAACCCGAGCGTTTCAATGGGACAGTGATCGTGTTCTGGTTGAACGTGACCGCTGGGTTTGAATTGGGATCTGCTGCAGGCGAAGCCTTGCGTGGATACGCTTGGGTCGGCGTGTCTGCTCAAAAAATAGGTATCGACGGTTTTCCACAAGATCCACAGGGGTTGAAGGCGTGGGATCCGGAGCGCTACGGCTCGCTCGTGCACCCCGGTGATGCGTACTCGTACTCGATGTTTACTCAGGTCGCGCAGTCGATCGCTCCAGATCGAGACGAGCAATCGCTTGATCCTATGGGAGGTCTTGACGTACAGCGGCTGATAGCCGTCGGTGCATCACAATCGGCGATGAGATTGCGAACCTACATCAATGGCGTTCACCATGTAGAAAACGTGTTCGACGGGTACGTACCTTTCATTGATTTCGGCCGGGTATACCCATTCGCGATGGAATTAGCGGGAGAACGCCGCGGAGGTACGCGTGCTTCGATTCGAATGGATCTCGATGTCCCGACGATCGTAGTTAATTCCGAAACTGAAGTTCCCAGCTACTATGGTGTTCGAGAAAAAGACACAGATCGATTTAGATATTGGGAGGTCGCAGGTACATCGCACGTCTCGGTGCCTCGACCAGCTGAAGCCGGTTCCGGAGGTAATTGGTTGTCGTACACGCCGGTATACAACGCAGCAATTCGACACCTACACATTTGGATCAAAGACGGCATCGCGCCTCCGATGATGCCTCGCATCGACGCAAATCCAGGGTCGACGACGCCCGAGGTCGTACGTGATGCTCATGGGAATGCGGTTGGTGGCATTCGATTGCCAGACATGGAAGTGCCTACAGCGACTCACACCGGATTTGGTATTCGACAGGAAGGGACTCGTTTTGGGTTTCTTTACGGTACGGCAGATGACTTCGCCGCGGAGAAACTTTCGACGTTATATCCCGATTCCGCAACGTACTTGAAAGCTTGGAATGCGGCGTTAGTGAGTGCTGTTGAACAAGGCATGGTTCTCGCTGATGACGCGACTGCAATGCGAGAACAGGCAGAGGCATGGGCAACACGCTTGGACGTAGAGCTCGCTCAAAGCGCTGTCGGAAATTAAGGAAATGACCCGAACATCAAACGATAGGCTGCATACACTATAGAGGGTCGTACGTAGCAACTCGATCTGAACTTAGAGGACTCAGCATCCACAAGCTCGTGGGTGCTTTGCTCCACAACGAGAGTGATGCGAATCAGTCGAGGGTCGCCCTAGACGCTCTCCGGCGAAGCTCGGAATCTCAACCGTTATCGAATTGTTGCTCCGATCGGCAACGTTTGGAGTTTGTCTAGCCCGTGTGCTGACGGGTCAAGACTTTAGTGCTGCCAAACTAGGTGCTTATTCGTCCTCTACGATGACCGCGGTGCCGTATGCAAGCAGTTCGGCGGCGGACTGAGCCATCACGGAGGTTCCGAATCTAACGCATACGATCGCATTTGCGCCAAGACCTTCGGCTTCGTCTTGCATACGGTCGATGCTTTGTTCGCGACTCTCCGCGACCAGCTTGCCGTATTCTCCGATCTCGCCGCCGACAATGTTGCGTAAGCCAGCCATGATGTCGTGCCCAACATGTCGGGCTCGTACGGTGTTACCGCGCACTAATCCAAGCGTTTTCACAATGCGCTTACCGGGTATCTGATCGCTTGTGACGATGAGCATGTCTAAACCTCGATGTCCTTGTATTTGTCGGTTTTATGTTCCTTCAGACGATCGCGAACCACCACGATCATCAGGAGCGCGAAACCCAAGATCCCCGCAAGGATAAGCAGTTTTATCCAAACTGGGATTCCGGGCGTCGCAAGCACAGTGATGAGACCATAGGCTACGCCGCCCGCGACGACTAAACCGATGATTGAGATTAAAACCCAAGCGACGGTGGTCATGGATTTCGAAATCTGATCTGACATGTCAAGGACCTTCCAAGTCCAGCGAACGACACAGGTGCCTATGGTTAACTAGCGAAACAGCGGCACACCTGGAACTTTAACCGGAATTCGATAGAGGTGATTCGATGATGTCATATAGAACGTGAGAAAATCGTCATCCCCCCAAGTGAAATTAGCACAAAACGCAGGTGTTTGGATCACGCCTAAGCAGATACCGTCCGGCGCATACACATGCACACCACCAGGTCCGCAGCAATAGACATTGTCGTTTGAGTCCACCTTTAATCCATCGGGTGCGCCCGCTCCTTCACCTGTGGAATTCGTGAATACGTCGCCGCCGGATAACGTGCCATCGGTGCTCACGTCGAATTTGCGTATGTGCATCTCTGGCGTGTCAGCTACGTACAAATATCTCTCGTCTTGTGTGAAAGCGAGACCATTGGGTTGTGTAAAGTCATTGCGCAAAAGCGTCAACTCGCCAGATTGCCCATCGATCTTGTAGACACCTCGAAAGTCCAACTCGAGTTCTCGTGGAATGCCAGTGTGATCAGCGCGACCGAAGGTGGGGTCCGTGAAGAAGATGTCTCCGTTGCTCCGCACCACAATGTCATTCGGGCTATTGAGCTCTTTGTCATCCCAATGACTTGCAAGAACGTTTAGCGTTCCGTCATGTTCTTCTCGAACAACCCGACTTGTGCCGTGTTCGCACGACAGGATGCGACCTTCCTTGTCATAAGTGTTGCCGTTGGCTAGATTGCTCGGCTCGCGATAAACCGTCACGCCGGTCGCCTCGGACCAACGATGCATGCGGTTGCTTGGGATGTCCGAAAACGTCAGATGCTTGTCTTGTGGGTGCCAGATCGGTCCCTCAGTAAACCCGAATCCTTCTCCCAATACTTCTAGTTCTGTGTCCTCGCTCACGATGTCGAGTAATCGTGAGTCTCTAATTTCAATTCC
>JAGWBO010000053.1 GCA_021295855.1 Pseudomonadales bacterium
CCGAACCGCCGCGGTCCGGATGGTTCTTCTGCATCAGACGACGGTGGGCTTCAACGATTTCATCACGCGTTGCTGACTCGTCGACACCGAGAATCTTGCGGGCACGTTCAGGCGTGATTGCGTCCGAGCTACCTTCATTGTGAGTCGTCTCTTCCTCGGAATTCCTCGCGCTTAGATTAGGGTGGTATCTCTGAATGTATGCACCCAATAGTCGCTTCGACTCGTCGCTGACAGAGTTGTAGAGTTCGACGATTTCAGATTCATCGAGCGACTCGAGTGATCGGCTTGCGAATCTGCCTACGAGAACGGTTCCGGATAGTTCGCCAGTCTCATGCGCGAGTTTCATGTTGATTTCATCGGTCGCTGTTTCACTCACGTTTGGCGTTTCGTTCGCGCTGGTATCGGCGTAACCACCGAAAGCCTGATTGAGCGGCGAAGCGCCACCGAACATTTGCCACATTCGCGTCGCGAATGGCGCGAATCGGAGCACTCCAAACGCCCGACGGAGAAACGGAAGCAAGGCGGTTCCTGTGGCAGCAATCCAGTGTAAACGGCCGGAAGCTGCGAGTAGTCCGAGAGAAGCTATCAACACGAGACTTGTGATCACGATCACGTTCGTAGAGAGCTGTGGCTTAGACTTGGTCCAGAGCACCTTCATCAAGAGCAAAAAGGCAAAGGCAGCAAGTACGCCGCAAATAATGATCGCCATCAGCGTTCGATCTGCGTAAGCAGTTTCTTGCTTAACGGCGTGCCTAGTCGTCTGACCGCGTCAAGGCCTTCGGTCGCGTACACGACCGCAGTTTTTAGCAGTTCGGCAAGTTGTGCTGCCGAGCCAGACTCGAATGGCATATGCGCGCCGCCGGAACGTTCCGCAATTGTCCGGAATACCTCGGTCGCGTATCGCTCTGAACCTTCTTGGAACACGAATACGGGGACTTGCCGTATTCCCAGTTGTCCCGCCGTGTTGACGATTTCCGCCATAGGTTCCTCACACATATCACCAATATACACAGCTGCTTTGACCGTTTGGTCTCGGGACGCCTCGTTCAAGATGTGCGTCATTACACGACGAATTTGTGTCATGCCGCCAAGACACCGCACTTGTTGCATGGTGCGTAGTAACTGCTCGGGCGAGCTACTCCAAGACGATGCTCGGAACTGATTGAACCCGCCAAAATGCACGAGTTGAACCGCGAGGTCAGCGGATTTCGCCGCGGTAAAAAGTTCCGCGTGCAAACTTGATGCGAGATCCCAGGTCAATTTGCGACTTGCGGTCGCATCTAGCGCGAAGATCAGTCGGTTATTGCCGATCGGTTTTAACGGATGCTTTTCAATTTCCTGTAGGAATCGATTGACGTCAGTGCTTCGTTCGACTGGTGCTTTGCTTGTCATTTTGATGGTTGAAGTCGAGGGACGATGAATTTGCGATCTTGACGCAAAGGTACAAGAGAGGCGCAAATGATGCGATTTCAGCGATTATCAATCATTTGTCCTTGACAGGTTCGTCTGTCGTGCTTAAATTAGAACAAATTTAGTCACATTGCATTGCGAGGTTGTTTTTGACTGAAGTCAGTACTGAAGAATCATTGGCGCACCTGCGTGTAGAACATCGCGATTTAGACACCGTCATCAATTTTCTTGTTGAAAACGGTCATCCTGATCAGGATTTAACCCGTCGATTAAAACGTCGTAAGTTGAATCTACGCGATCGGATTACACGCCTCGAACACACCGTCGCCGTTTCGGCAGGATCTTAGCTTCGAGAAAGTCCTTCGTGCTGAGCTAGAAAGCTGAGCGAACGAAGACTCGCTGAATCTCTCGTCGGAGCAATTTCGATGAGAGTTAAACACCATCTAGATAGACTATCGATCTAAAACCAAAAGTACGACGGTTCTCCTTCTACCGAACGGTCTGCTTATGGACATACTCTGCGGACGAGATTGGAATTCCAAAGATCTGTTCCGGAAAAGTATGTCCCCCGAATTTCGAACTCAAAGCGTGCATGCGTGGGAGCGAAGTATCACTTGAAACTGAAGCAACTTGAATACCTCTTGGAGACTTATAACCATAGTCTTAACATGTCTGAAGCGGCGCGTGTGTTAAACACTACACAACCAGGCATCAGCAACGGTATTCGACGGCTGGAGGAAGAGCTCGGAGTTGATCTGCTAACCCGCAAGGGGAAGCGTTTAGGTACAACTCCAGCAGGAGAACGCATCGTTTTACTCGCACGCGAAGCGCTGCAGAAAGTTGAGTCGATTGAACGTGCTGCAGAAGAATTTTTGCACGAAGATCGAGGCGCGTTACGGATCGCGACTACCCATACTCAAGCACGGTACGTACTCCCGGCACACATCCGAAATTTTCGCGAGAAATACCCCCTGGTTAGTCTCCACATCAACCAAGGTACCCCCGCGCATCTTGCAGAGCTGACGTTAAATGGAGAGGTGGACTTCGCGATCGCGACCGAAGGATTCGAGCATTTCACGAACCTAATTCTGGCTCCTTGCTATACGTGGAATCGATCGATCGTCGTGCCTACAGGTCATCCGCTGACGCGGGTTGACCGCCTAACCTTGGCGAACATTGCGCGCGAACCGTTGGTAACGTACGTATTTGGTTTTGCAGGAGGCTCAAGTGTCGCTAATGCGTTCGCGAAAGAGGGCCTGTCTGCAAACGTTACCTTCACCGCGACCGATACGGACGTCATCAAGAAATACGTGCGTCTTGGCGTAGGCATCGGCATCATTGCGTCGATGGCGAGGGAAGAGGATGTGGACGACGATCTCGTTTTTTTAGATGCTTCACACCTGTTTGATCCAAGTGTGACACACATAGGGTTGCGACGTGACGTCTTTTTACGGAGCTACATGTACGAGTTCATTGAATCCTTCGCCGAGCATCTGACTCGGCCGTTGATTGAAAGGGTTTTGTCGACTACACAAAGAGACGAGCAAGACGCGCTGCTAAGCGGATTCGAACTGCCTCGACGCTAAAACCACGCATGGGTGCTTACCCTTAGACTTTGTCCAATCCATCTAAGATAGCCAGTTAGTGAACGTAACCTATTGATAAAAAAGATTATTTAAGTAATTTGAGAAATTAAGATTGCAGGAATACAGATTGCGTTGTAATTGACGTTGGAGACTTCGTTCGTTGTTTCGGATCACTTCAGAACCGTGTGTTTGGTTCAAATGTAATCCAGATCGGGATTTGCGCGCAACGTATCTTCAGCGTCCTTACTCGATGCCTTCAGTGAACTCTCTAGTTCTTCTTTCACAAACTTGAAGTAAACCGTGTAGATACGCGTTTCCTCGCCGTCCTCCACCACGAAGAAGGGTGCAAGTTTGACATCATGTTCGGCCGCTAACTGCATCCCTGGTGATTGTTCGTCGCGTTCGTCTGCAACGAGAATTTCGTCAATTCTGCTGCTATAACCTGAGCTAGCGAGGCGTCGCTCAACGTCAGCGCATTTCCGACATGGACTGCCGTCCTTCAGGATTTTCTTGACAAAAGTGACCTTCAAGGTATCGATTCAATCGCTTGAAAGGTTTTGCGCGTGTAGGCCACATTCCTTATCGTCTTCGTGTTCCCACCACCACCGACCCGCGCGTTCAGGCTCGTCAGCCTTGATAGGTCGAGTACACGGCGCACAACCGATGGACTTATACCCTTGGTCATGCAACACGTTGTAGGGAACTTTGTGTTTCCGGATATAGGACCACACATCGTCCGCAATCCATGACGCAAGCGGATTGAACTTGACGATTTCATGAGTTCTCGTTGAGAATGCTGTGTCGACCTGTTCGTGAGGAACATTCGTTCGCGTTGCGCTTTGATCGCGGCGTTGCCCCGTAATCCATGCATCTAGTTCGCCGAGTTTTCGTTCAAGCGAAGCAATCTTGCGAATTCCGCAACACTGAGTGTGACCGTCCTTATAAAAACTGAACAAGCCTTTTTCTCGCACAAGTTCCTCAACATCCCAGTTATCGGGCGAGAGGACTTCAATCTGGATGTCGTAGTGTTCGCGAACTCGATCGATGAACTCATAGGTTTCCGCGTGAAGACGACCGGTGTCGAGTGTAAATACACTGAATGCGTTACCCACGAGCTTGGCCGCTATATCGATTAGAACGACATCTTCTGCGCCACTAAACGAAATCGCGATGCGATCTTGTTCAAAGCGTTTGAGTGCCGATGCGACGACCTCGTCAGGCGTGCTTTCGACTTCTAGTGCGAGGGAAGGCATGCGCGGAATTTTAGGTATGCGCAGGTCTTCTTCGGATTAGGGGACAATACATCTACGCCTGCTAAGCGGGAAGGAGAACGAGCGTTCACCCGCACTCTGGAACTTGCAATTCGTGCTGTGTGTCGAGATCAATTCAGGTGTGCACCTCGAAGTAATCCTAATAACCTATTGATATTAAATCATTTTATTGTTTGTTTTTAGAGGTGTAGACAAGATAAATTTCGTGCTTAACACAGCTGACTGGTGAATAACACCGAGCGAGATAGTTTCAAGAACTAACTCTAGGGTAACGTGTTGCGGTAACGCAATCGAAGACTCTCCAAATCGTAAAATCACTCGGCGTTTCACGCAGAAGAGGCGAATTTCAAATCCATTCAATCTTTAGCAAAGCCTAATGAGCCCTGGCAAACTTTTTCGACGTGCGATGCGCGAAGAAAGTCCGCTACAAATAGTTGGTGTGATCAATGCGTACGCTGCAATGCTGGCACAACGCGCCGGGTTTAACTGTATATACCTATCTGGAAGCGGCGTCGCTGCGGCTTCATACGGGCTGCCTGACCTTGGGATCACGTTAATGGATGATGTACTAGAAGACGCACGACGAATATGCAACGCGTGTGAGTTGCCACTACTGGTTGATATCGACACGGGGTGGGGCGGTGCTTTCAATATTGCGCGTACGATCCGGGAAATGGAGCGTGTAGGCGTAGCTGGCGTACACATCGAAGACCAGGTTGCACAAAAGCGCTGTGGTCACCGTCCAAATAAGGTGATCGTTTCTATTGAAGAGATGTGCGATCGTATCAAGGCAGCGGTAGACGCTAAACTCGACGCAGAGTTCGTCGTCATGGCGCGCACCGATGCGCTAGCGGTTAGTGGTATGGATGCCGTAATTGAGCGTGTTCAGCGGTTTGAGGAAGCGGGTGCGGATGCCATCTTCGCGGAAGCGATGACGGAGCTCGATATGTATCGTGAGATCACCTCGCGAGTTAGCGTTCCGGTGTTGGCAAATATGACGGAATTCGGTAAAACGCCGCTGTATACGACTGAGCAGTTAGGTGCGGTGAATGTCGCCATGGCACTTTATCCCCTTTCGGGTTTTCGCGCGATGAGTCAAGCCGCACTCAACATGTACAACGGCATCCGAAATCACGGCACGCAGGTACAGAATCTTGACTCGATGCAGACTCGCGATGAGCTGTACGAGATTTTGGGATATCACGAGTTTGAACAGAAACTAGACGATCTATTTAGTAAGGAAGAAAACAGTGGTTGACAAGAAACTAGGCGGCGCTGGGCTACGTGGTCAATCTGCTGGCGAAACGGCATTGTGTACGGTCGGCAAGACTGGCACTGGCCTCACTTATCGCGGCTACGACATTTCAGATCTCGCTAAGTCGACGACATTCGAAGAGGTCGCCTATCTCATTCTTTACGGTGAATTACCCAATACGTCGCAGCTAGAGCAATATCAAGCCAAACTAAAGAAACTACGTGGTTTACCAGACGAACTCGTAGCGACACTCGAAAAGATTCCGCGCACGGCGCATCCGATGGATGTTATGAGAACGGGGTGCTCATTGCTTGGCAATTTAGAACCCGAGGGCGATTTCGAGAATCAGCAGCAAGTCGCGGATCGATTGCTTGCAATATTTCCATCCATCATTAATTACTGGTATCGCTTCTCACATGACGGTGTCCGGATCGAAGTTGAAAGCGACTCCGACAGCATCGCTGGTCACTTCCTCGCGACACTACTTGATGGTGACATCGACCCGATGTTTCAACGGGTCATGGACGTTTCGCTGATCCTGTACGCAGAGCACGAGTTCAATGCTTCCACGTTTACAGCACGAGTCTGCGCTTCGACCTTATCCGACATGCACTCCTGTGTCACGGGTGCAATCGGTTCGCTACGGGGACCTCTACACGGCGGAGCGAATGAAGCTGCAATGGCATTGATCGAACAGTTCGACTCAACTCAGCAAGCAAGAGAGCGAATTCTTGAAATGCTGACCACCAAGGAAGTGATCATGGGCTTCGGACATGCGATCTATCGTGAGTCGGACCCGCGAAACGCGATCATCAAAAGTTGGGCTGAAAAACTGGCGGTTAAGGTCGGCGATCAAGTCCTTTATCCTGTTTCGTGTGAAGTTGAGAAGACCATGTGGGACGAAAAGAAACTCTTTGCAAATGCGGATTTCTTTCACGCCAGCGCATATCACTTTATGGGAATTCCGACGAAGCTATTTACGCCTATCTTCGTGTGTTCGCGGGTCTCTGGATGGACTGCTCACATCATGGAACAACGGTCGAACAATCGAATCATTCGGCCAAGCGCGGACTACGTCGGACCCGAACCTCGGAGCGTGACTCCTCTATCCGATCGCTAGCGTGTTGGGTGCATTTCTCTACGTAATACTTCAAGGAATACCTGCTTGATCCAGAACGTCGATATTAATGTAAGGCCGGACCCGGATGAGGAATTGGCGACCATTGCTGAGTACGTAAGCAATGCTACGATCGACAGTGAACCCGCATTGGACACCGCGCGTAACTGCTTGATCGATACGCTAGGTTGTGGTTTCCTTGCCTTGCGTTTCCCTGAATGTACGAAGATGCTCGGTCCACACGTACCAGGGACTGTTGTACCGGGCGGCGCCCGGGTTCCAGGTACGCCCTATGTATTGGATCCGGTAAAGGCAGCGTGGGACATCGGATGCATGATCCGGTGGCTCGACTTCAACGATACTTGGCTGGCAGCGGAATGGGGACATCCTTCCGATAATCTAGGCGGTATTCTGCCAGTCGCAGATTACTTGAGTAGACAACCGGGTAAGGAACCGCTGACGATGCGCGACGTGCTGAACGGCATGGTGAAAGCACATGAGATTCAAGGGTGTCTAGCGCTCGAGAATAGCTTCAATCGAGTTGGTTTAGATCATGTACTGTTGGTGCGCGTTGCGACTGCTGCAATCGTCATGGACATGCTTGGCGGGACACAAGATCAAGTCGTCGACGTGCTGTCTCACGCCTTCGTTGATGGTTCGAGCCTGCGCACCTATCGTCATGCTCCGAACGCCGGTCCGCGTAAATCCTGGGCTGCAGGTGACGCAACGAGTCGAGGAGTTGAGCAAGCGGTGATTGTGCTCAAAGGCGAGATGGGTTATCCAAGCGCATTGTCGGCACCACAATGGGGTTTCTACGACGTGAACTTCGGCGGTAAATCGTTTAAATTCCAGCGCGATTACGGTTCCTACGTCATGGAGAACGTGCTCTTCAAGATTTCGTATCCGGCGGAGTTTCATGCTCAGACCGCCGTTGAGGCAGCATGTCAGCTGCATCCGAAAGTCGCGCACCGAATTGACAACATTGACCGCATCGAGTTAACCACACATGAATCAGCGATCCGCATCATCAGCAAAACGGGTGAACTAAACAATCCCGCGGACCGCGACCATTGCCTGCAATACATGACCGCGATTGGCTTGCTCAAAGGAAATCTTGTTGCCGAGGACTATGAGGACGAAGTCGCCGCAGATCCTCGTGTTGATCAATTGCGCGATCTGATGGTAGTCAGTGAAGATGAACGTTATAGTGCTGAATACCACGAACCAGACAAGCGTTCAATCGCGAACGCGGTGCAAGTTTTCTTCCGAGACGGTACTCACACGGAAAAAGTGTCGGTCGAGTATCCGCTTGGTCATCGTCGCCGTCGAGGGGAAGGCATCCCCGAACTAGAGTCAAAATTCCGAGCCAACTTAGCCACACGTTTTTCAGCACAGCGGTGTTTGGCAATTGAACAGATCGTTTTCGACCAATCGGCACTTGAAGCCATGCCAGTGAACCAGTTCGTCGAACTCTTCGTTTGAAGCTTGAAGTGCATTTATCCGACGAAATTAAGGTGATCGCGTGAAATTCGAGTTAGAGGGTAATCAGGTTCAGACGGAAGGCGAGGTCTTCATTGCCAGCACAGCGATCGTGATTGGAAAAGTGCTGATGAAGAATTTATCGTCCGTATGGTGGGGGGCGGTATTGCGGGGCGATTACGAGCTCATCACGCTCGGTGAGCGCAGCAACATTCAAGATAACTGCATCGTCCACATGGACGAGGACTATCCCGTGACCATCGGCGATCGCGTAACCGTAGGACACAAGGCGGTGTTGCATGGGTGTACCGTAGGGAACAATAGCCTTATCGGTATTAACTCAGTCATCATGAACGGTGTTCAGATCGGCGATAACTGTTTAATCGGTTCGAACACGTTGATCACGGAAGACAAGCTCATTCCTGACGGCAGTCTTGTATTGGGATCTCCTGGGAAGGTTGTTCGCGAATTAACACCGGACGAAATCGAGGCTAATACTGACTTTTCCGATCGATACGTGCGCAATTCGGCGCGCTATCGCAATACGCTGAAGCCACAGGACTAAACTGCAGTCGATGGTCGCAATCGGTACACCGGGATCGTCAAGCGCTAAGCGAGTAATGCTGCTCGGTAGCGGCGAACTCGGTAAAGAAGTAGCGATTGAACTCCAAAGATTAGGTTGCGAAGTCATCGCGGTCGATCGTTACGCACATGCGCCCGCGATGCAGGTGGCACACAAGTCGCATGTCATCAACATGCTTGACGAAGAAGCGCTCTACGAGTTGATCCGCGTGGAATCGCCTGACCTCGTTGTCCCGGAGATCGAGGCAATCGCGACCGAATCGTTATTGAAGGTCGAGCAAGAAGGTACGAAAGTCGTGCCTACCGCGCGTGCGGCGAACTTGACGATGAATCGTCGCGGCATTCGTGAGTTAGTTGCATCTGAGCTCGGCATTCGAACGTCCCCGTATCGGTTTGTAAAAACGCATCACGAGCTCGAACAAGCAGCGACTGATTTGGGTCTGCCATGTGTTGTTAAACCCGTCATGAGCTCTTCAGGTAAGGGTCAGTCGACGATTCGGCAAAGAACCGATATCTTGCAGTCGTGGAACTATGCACTTGAAGGAACACGTGGGGGTGCCGACTCTTTGATTGTTGAAGGCTTTGTCAACTTTGACTATGAAATCACTTTGTTGACGGTGCGACACGTGGACGGTGTGTCGTTTTGCGAGCCGATCGGACATCGTCAGGAAGGCGGGGATTACAGGGAATCATGGCAACCACAACCGATGGACGAAGGAGTACTGATTGAGTGCCAATCGATTGCCACTCAAGTTAGTGACGCACTCGGTGGATTCGGAATATTCGGTATGGAGTTCTTCATTCAAGGCGAAACGGTCTACTTCAGCGAAGTGTCACCTCGACCTCACGACACCGGGCTCGTCACGTTGATTAGTCAGAATCTGTCGGAATTTCAATTGCACGTCAGGGCGATTCTGGGTTTACCCGTTCCGTATATCCAACAGTATGGGCCATCTGCATCATGCCCCGTTCTTGTAAGTGGCGAGTCGAAAGCGGTCGAATTTGTAGATGTGGATCGAGCACTGCGCGAACCACAGACCGACGTTCGACTGTTCGGGAAACCTGAAGTCAGTGGCTCACGTCGAATGGGTGTCGTGGTTACCCAACGTGACACGGTTGATGAAGCGAGGGAAGCCGCTTCCCGCTTGGCAGCGTGCGTGAGTGTGGAACCGTCATCCGAGGTTTCGCGCATCTAAGTTCTTGTTCACTTCGCGGCCGACAATTCGAACCTACGACAAGGCACTGAGTAGCTTGGGTACACTGTTGACTTCCAGTGCGGCTTCCTATAATTCGCGAACCATGAATGTCATCATCTCTTCGGTTCACGGACGAACCCCCTGGACAGCCCGCCTTACGCTGATTCTGCCGGTTTAGCCGGCGTCTTATTCCACATAGGGACTTTAGTCCCACCATCGAACCCCAACCCACCTTCTCGCCTTTGAGAATTTAATGATGTTGACATCTCCTAGTCCCGGTCGCCGTGCCGGAGCGATGCCATTTCAGAAATATCGTTCGTTCCCATGCGTTGATCTGCAGGACCGCACCTGGCCAAACACACCGATTGAGCGACCACCGCGATGGTGTAGCGTCGACCTGCGGGACGGTAATCAAGCACTTATCGATCCAATGAATGTCGATGAGAAGATGGCGATGTATCAGCTGCTTCTCGACATTGGCTTCAACGAGATTGAAGTGGGATTTCCCGCGGCATCACAGATGGACTTCGACTTCTGTCGAACCATTATTGAGGATGACTTGATTCCCCCCGGTACTCTCGTGCAAGTGCTGTGTCAAGCACGTCCGGAATTGATCGAGCGGACAGTCGATGCGCTACGAGGCGCAGAGGGCGCGATCTTTCATCTATACAACTCGACATCGACACTTCAACGTGACGTTGTTTTCAATATGGATCGCGCGGGCATCATCGATCTTGCGGTGAAGGGAACGGAGCTGGTTCGAGAGATCACGCAAGACTTAGGCGATACGAACGTGACGTTCGAGTACTCGCCGGAGAGTTTTACGGGTACGGAGCTCGATTTTGCAATCGAAATATGCGATGAGGTGGCGAACGCGTGGGGCGCGACTCCTGAGCAACCAATCATTGTGAATTTGCCTTCGACCGTCGAGATGGCGACGCCGAATATCTATGCGGATCAGATTGAATACTTCTGCCGAAATTTCTCGAATCGGGATCGAGCTGTCATCAGCTTGCACACACACAATGACCGCGGTACTGGAATCGCTGCAACTGAGCTAGCGTTGATGGCAGGTGCTGAGCGGGTAGAGGGCACCTTGTTTGG
>JAGWBO010000054.1:0-1821 GCA_021295855.1 Pseudomonadales bacterium
GCGCGCTTGTGCCTTCAAGCGCATCAGCCTTGATCAGCTCGTCGGTCGTAGACAAACCGACAGCGATCGAACCTAGACGGCGTTTAAGGTCCGCTAAATCCTCGGAAAGGCAGAGTACTGCCATGATTTCTGAAGCTGCAGTGATGTCGAAACCGGAGTCGCGGCGCAACCGTCGACGTACGCGTAAATTGATGTCACGAAGTGCCCGATCATTCAGATCAACGACTCTTCGCCAGTTGATTCGGTCTGGATCCAATTCAAGTGTGTTGCCCCAATACAGGTGGTTATCGACCAACGAAGCAAGTAAGTTGTGTGCCGATGTGACGGCATGGAGGTCGCCAGTAAAGTGAAGATTGATGTCTTCCATCGGCGCAACTTGAGCGCGGCCGCCACCGTGCGCACCGCCTTTCATTCCGAAACTCGGTCCAAGTGACGGCTCGCGTAAACAAGCCGTCGAAGACACACCAATTTGATTCAGCGCGTCCGCTAAACCTACAGTCGTCGTGGTCTTACCCTCACCCGCAGGTGTAGGTGACATCGCAGTCACCAGCACCAATTTGCCCCGACTAGGCGAAAGATGCGACATCACATAGTCAAACGAAACCTTCGCTTTTACCCGTCCAAACGCATTGAGGGCGTCAGCTGGAATGTCGAGTTTCTCGTTCGCAATATCTACGATCGGCTGCAGCTCGATTTGACGAGCGATTTCCTGGTCTTTCAACTATTGATAGTCCGTGTCAATCCGAGCAAACGGTATTAGGACGCGTTTTTTACCAGAAATGCGTCCGTTTTGAGCAGCTTTCAAGCAAGTCCGACGGTGGCCTTTGACCTCATGCCTCTTCGCGTTAGCAATTAGTAAGGTCTTCGGAGTTCATCGACGAGTCGCCGAGCATCCCAAAGTACCGAGAACGACACTCCCGGAAAACGACCGTTCGCCTAGACGTAGCGCGATGCCTGTACGTTGAACATCTTTGCATACGTGCCACCGAGAGCGAGTAGCTCATCGTGTGTACCTTGTTCCACCATTTGGCCGTCATCAACGACGGCGATGTAGTCAGCCATTCTCACCGTACTAAAACGATGGGAGATGAAGATCACGGTTTTGTCTGCTGCGTGGCGTGCGATTTCTTCGTAAAGGTCGTGCTCTTTTAACGCATCAAGTGCAGCGGTCGGTTCATCAAGGATGAGAATCGGCGCCTCACTCATAAAAGCACGCGCGATGGCCATTTGTTGCCACTCGCCTCCAGACAAATCTATCCCTTCATCAAATGTCTTGCCGAGTACGGTGTCGTACCCTTTCTTTAATCGACTGATGAACGAATCAGCGCCTGCTGCTTGAGCGCTATTCTCAACCAGCGCGCGGTTCTCGATGTCCTCAATACGACCTATTCCGATGTTTTCTTGTACTGTTAAGTCGTATCGCGCGTAATCCTGAAATACGATCGATACCGATTTACGCAACTGCTGAAGATCGTAGTCAGGAAGTGGCACGCCGTCGAGCGCGATTCGACCTTCCGTTGGATCATAGAAGCGCGCAAGCAACTTGATCAGCGTGGTTTTACCCGCACCATTTACACCAACGATAGCTACTTTCTTTCCGGCAGGGATCTTGAGTGTGAGATTCTTTAATACTGGTTCTGAATTGATCGGGTACGTAAATGACACGTTCGTAAGCGAAATACCGTCTTGTACCGATTTCGGTATCGGAATGCGGCTATCGCCGTCTGGGAGTGCTTTCAACGCACCATCGACCGACAACGGATCCATGTCCACGAGATCAAAGTAACGCCGCATGAAAAGCGATTGCTGATACAAACTCCC
>JAGWBO010000054.1:1905-21054 GCA_021295855.1 Pseudomonadales bacterium
TAAATCGACACGATGCCAAGATATGAAATGAGCGACATGCCGACATTCGCGCCTAACAAACGTATTAAGAGACGCTGAAGCGCTTGAATTAACTCGTTTCGTGTCGTCGAAAATCGCTTGAGCAAGTACGCGCGCAGCCCAAATGTTCGGACTTCACGTGCTGTCTCCTTGCTGGTCAATATTCGAATGATGTAATCCGACATCCGGTAGAAGCGGACAAACTGCATATTGAGGTCAAATCGTCTTCGCGCGTGCCAGCCTTCCACCAATATGCGTGGCACCACGGTAGCAATAAGCACCACGATCGCAAGCGGATGAAGGATAGAAAGCAAACCAAACATCAAACACAAGCTGACGATCGACTGAACGAGCGACAATGTCGAGTAGCCAAGATTTTGAATCTGCCAGAGTTGCGTTGACGCATGGTGCATCTGATCATGCTGTTGAGGTGATTCGAAGAAGGCAAGATCCAGATCAGTTGCCTTCGCCATCAATTTTTGTGCCGCGACCGTGTAAGTTCGTTCGGAGAGTACCTCCGAGACGATGTTGTCAATCCCGCCAATAATGGCTTGGAGAATCCACAATCCGAACAAAATCGCAAGTGGCGTGAAAACCACACTCCATTGTGGCTCAACACCAATCAGACTGACAACCCCGTCGATGATGTCCTTGGTCAGCCAGATTACGGCGGCGGGAATCGTCGCGAGCACCACGTGAACGGTAAGGGTTAACACCGCGTAAGTTGGTGATGCTTCCCACAGAATGCGGAATGCCATCGGGAGCATGGCGAGACCACTACCAATCGATCGAAGAATCGATTGCTCAGGTGGTCTAAATGGATCACTCATACTGGCATCCGACGAAAGCCGTTGGAGAAGCCGTTATCGTGAACTGCAATCCCACGATCTCGGCGCACGCACGTAAATCGATAACCGCGCCTCCTAAAGCAGACAATGCTAGAACGATACGCAGCGAATTCCCAAGCTCTGTGGACGCAAAGCCAACCTTTGACTTGATCTTCCGGCGCTTAGACCATAGAGACGAATTTCACGGGGGACTATCAGTACGCATCCTCAAAATTACTCCAGATCGGTGAATCTGATTCAACTCAGTCCGAAGTTCAGCTCGCTCGCGATCATGCATCTGCGAACGCAGTCTATAAAGGGAACAACGCACTTACTCGCGGACTATTTGGACCTCACGCGACACGCACCTGTCAATACCGACGGTACCACCGGATTCTCGAGCATTTCTACGTTCTCTATCTAAAATCTTCCCTCTTCCCCCTGAACGACGAGATAACCCATCCGGCGTGGGTCGCCATCCTTTATGCAAGAGAAACAATCTGTGCGACTGTGTCGAACTTGCGTCAAATTCACATTGGCGTTGTTAGCGATCACGGTTTGTTCTCATTTCGCGCGCGCACAGGAGGAATCTACGCGACATGTGCCTTACCTGCCTTCGTCGAATGACACGCACACCGGCGTACTGCGATTAATCAATCATTCGGAAATAAACAGCGGCGTACGAATTACCGGATTCGACGACGAAGGTACGGAATTCGGACCCGCCAATCTGTCCATTGGCGGCCAAGAAAATCTGCTCATCCTTACCGACCAGCTGGAAGACGGCACTGGGTCTGTCGAAGTAGGCCTAGGACATCCTGTCGGTAGTTGGCGACTTCAAATCGAATCAAATGCCGACGTCGAAATAACGGCATATGCTGAAGGTGCAGATGGTCTATTGGCGAGCCTCCAAGAAACAGTTCAAGGCGAATATGGCTGTTGGCGCGTCCCGACGTTTTATTCGGCTGACAACTTAGCGACGTCCAAGCTTCGAGTGACCAACGAGTCGGGTGAGGTCGCAAAAATCAAGATAAGTGGTCGCGACGACCGCGGGACTGTGAGCGCGAGTCCGATCGAACTTGAGGTTGCGTCGCAAGTCACCAAAACACTCTCCGCGGCTGACCTCGAAGACGGAACAAGCGACATAACCGGCTCACTTGGCAACGGTCGCGGTAACTGGCAGCTGGCAATCGAATCTGATCGACTGATCACGGTCATGAACCTCGTCGAGGGTGACCGCGCTATTTCCAACGTATCGAGTCGTCCTTCGTACGCGGTAGGGCACTGTTGGCTAGGCAAAACGTTGGCAAACGCCGATCGGTCGATCGGAAAGCTGCTTCAAGCGTTCGTAGCACCCGAAGGGCTCGAAGGAACCGCTCAAATTACCCCGGCTCTATACGCTGCAATCATCGATGAAACCGGTGTTCGCGCGATCGCCGCAGAAGGGATCAAGAAATTCGGCACCACGACCGAAGCGTCAATTCACGATCGGCTCTACCTTGGCTCGATCACCAAACCCATGACGGCGACGATGATTGCGACGCTCGTATTCGAAGACGAAAGCGTCTTTACAAACGGTTGGGACACATCCATTCAAGACGTCTATGGCGAATTTCTTGACGAAATTCACGAGGACTACCACGAAGTCAAGATTAGAGAAATCATTACTCATTTGAGCGGCATTGGCGAATACCCTGGATTGTGGCAAGACGATCCTGAGCTCCCGATAAATGAACGACGCCAAGCGGCTGTGCTGGCAACGCTTACGTTAGCGCCCGCAGCTCCACGAGGCAGGGTCACGTACTCACACGCGGGTTACGTGGTCGCAGCCGCGATGGCGGAGCGTCTCACCGGACAATCGTGGGAATCGCTCATGCGCGAGCGAATCTTTGAACCCCTCGGGATGGCAACCGCCGGATTCGGTCCGTCCGCACTTCTTGATGACGAGAATGAACCGTGGGGTCATAGGCTGTCGGAAGACCTCGAATGGAACCCGACGCAAGACGATTGGCATGTTGTGTTGCAACCTGCCGTGGGCGTCCATTCGAACATGGAAGATTTAGGCAAATTTCTGCAACTATGGATGTACGACAAAGAACCCATGCTCCTGAATTCCGAGCAACTGCACTCGCTGATGCGCCTCCTCTTTCCGGCGAGCGGGGGTACCCTACTCGACCTTGGTAGTGGATTGCATAGCGCAGGGTGGTCGTGGGTCCCGTCCCTGTTAGGTTACGGTGAAGCACTAGCGAGTACTCCCGGTTCGAACGGCAATTGGAATTCGTTCGTTTGGGTCATGCGCGATATCAGTCGCGCATATGTCGTGGTCACGAATTCGACGTTACCGGATGGGCACAATGGCGAACGACACCCAAGCATCTGGAGGGTTCTAAGGCCTGCCGTCAATCGATTGGCGACCAGCTCGGCGCGCAGCGCGCCACCGTCATTGCCAAGCATCATGTCCGATTAAGGACAAGACAATCGTCAGTCGTAGCTCACATTCCTTCATGTTTGAGATTCAAACCGTGCGAATATTTCAGTTAAGCACTAAATTTGCATTCGCGCTGTTATCAATCGCCGTGTGCTCGCAATTCGCCAACGCACAGAATGAAATTACGAGAGATGTACCTTTCCTCCCTTCGTCAAATGACACACAGCTTGGCGTACTACGACTGATCAATCATTCAAAAACGATCGGCGATGTGAGCATTACTGGAATTGACGACGAAGGCACGCAATACGGACCCGCCAAGCTCTCAATCGGCAGCCAGGAGAATCTACTCATCTACTCCGACGAGTTAGAAGATGGCGCTGGATTTGTCGAAGATGGTTTGGGACGGGGTGTTGGGAGCTGGCGTCTTCAAATTGAATCTAACGCCAATATCGAAATTACGGCGTACGCAGAAGCTCCAGATGGGCTGTTGGCGAGCTTGCAGGAAACCGTCCAGGGCGAGAACGGATGTTGGCGCGTACCGACGTTTTACTCGGCTGACAATGCCGCAACATCAACCCTACGATTGACTAACGCGTCGGCTGAAGCGGCAAATATCGAAATAAGTGGTCGCGACGACGACGGCACCATAAGCGAAGCTTCGATCGAGTTTGAGCTTGCACCACAAGTCACCAAAACGCTTTCGGCGGCTGACATAGAAGATGGTACCAACAACATTTCTGGTTCCTTCGGTGATGGACAGGGGAACTGGCAGCTGGCAATCCAGTCTGACCGATTGATCACGGTCATGAACCTCGTCGAAGGCGACCGTGCAATCTCCAACGTCTCAAGTCGTCCTTCGTACGCGGTCGGGCACTGTTGGCTAGGCAAAACGCTGGCACAAGCCGATCGATCTATTGGCGAACGGCTTCAAGCGTTCGTCGCGCCAGAAGGGCTCGAAAGCACCACTCAAATTACTCCGGCCATATACGCGGCAATCATTGATGAAACTGGTGTTCGCGCGATCGCCGCAGAAGGTGTCAAGAAATTCGGGACTGATTCCGAAGCGTCAATCCATGATCGGCTCTATCTTGGCTCAATCACAAAACCCATGACAGCGACAATGATCGCCACGCTTGTGTTCGAAGACGAGAGCATCTTTACAAACGGTTGGGACACGACGATTCAAGACGTCTTTGGTGAATTTCTTGACGACATTCACGAGGACTATCACGAAGTCACGCTGAATGAGATCCTGACCCATCGAAGTGGCATTCATACATACCTCGGACTGTGGGAAGACGATCCCGAGCTCTCGATGGTTGAACGACGCCAAGCGGCTATGTTGGCAGCTCTCGCGTTATACCCTGCGGGTGAGCGTGGGGAGATCACGTACTCCCATGTGGGCTTTATGGTCGCCGCCGTAATGGCGGAGCATCTCACCGGACAATCTTGGGAATCGCTCATGCGCGAGCGACTCTTCGAACCGCTCGGCATGTCAAGCGCTGGATTCGGTCCGCCGGCTCTTCTCGATGAAGAAAACGAACCATGGGGTCATACCCTGTCAGAAGACTTCGAATGGATTCCAACGCAAGACGATTGGCATGTCGTGTTGCAACCTACCGCAGGCGTCCATTCGAGCATGGAGGATCTAGGCAAATTCCTGCGATTGTGGATGTACGACAACGAGCCCATGTTGCTGAACTCGGAACAACTGCAATCGCTGATGCGTCTCGCGGTGCGGGAAGACGGTAGGCTGCTATCGCCAAACGCAGGATGGTGGCTAGTCCCGAATGCATCTGGCTTAGGGGAAGTGCTCAACACGCCCGGTTCGAATGGCAATTGGTATTCGCTCGTTTGGGTCATGCGCGAGATCAATCGTGCATACCTTGTGGTCACCAATTCCGCGTTGAAGGATGAAGTTTTTGGCATACCACGCGTAAGCATCAATAGAGTTCTTACGCCGGCCATCAATCGATTAGCGACTAGCCCGGCTCGTAGCGAACCACCGTCGGTGTCGAGCGACCCATCTGATTAGCGGCAAATTCTTCGACACCCCTATCGCCCGCATCGCCTCTCACGACGCGACGTTCGTTCCTCACAAGTCGCCATCCCATAGTGCTCGGTTCATCGCGTGCACCAGGAAGAGTAGATCATCAAATGCGATACTTCCGACATATCACAGAATTCGAGTAGGTAAATGAAATTAGGCGTATTGGCTGGTATGGGTCGGGACTGGCAAGACTCAATCGAAAAAGTACGTGTCGCCGAATCGCTCGGTTATGAAATGGTCGCGACGGGCGAGGCTTGGGGACCGTCCAGCATTCCTTGGATGACCTTACTCGCGACGCACACCGAGAACATACAGATTGGCACGTCCATCTTGAATGTATATTCAAGATCCCCTGGTGCAATCGCTCAAGAGTTTGCGTCGCTTGAGATGTTGTCTGGTGGTCGGATGGTGTGCGGCTTGGGGTCATCCGGTCATCGAGTGATCGAGCATTTTCACGGCGTTGAATTTGACCGACCGCTACGTCGAATTCGTGAATACGTTGAAATCATCAATCTCTTACTTGAAGGTCAAGAACTGAATTACGACGGTCGGCTCATGCAGATGAGCCGTGGCTTTAGGCTAGATTACGAACGTCAACGCGAATCTGTACCGATCTACATTGCGGCGATCACGCCAAAGTCGATCAAACAAACAGGGGAAATCGCCGACGGCATCTTCCCGATCCATTGGCCGAGTGCGCGATTCGCTTCCTTAAAAGAAGACCTTCAGTCCGCTGCAGACGCTGCTAGCCGCGTCAATGCTCATTTGACTGTCGCACCATTTACAAACGTGTATGTCGGCGATCTTGATGATGAATCGCTCTGGCAAGCAGCACGTCAACCATTGTTTCACTACATCAACCGCATGGGTGACTTCTATTGGAATATGTTGGTCGCCAATGGGTTTGAAGAGGATGTGCTTGCCTCTCGCGAAGCATGGCGTCAACAACGCGATCGTGACGGTGCATTCAGCGCGATTTCAAAAGACATGGTTCAAGCGATCCAGGTAATTGGACCTCCCGATACGATCGCCGGTCAGCTACAACAACGTGCTGCCGACGGTGCTGACGTTCAGCTAATCCCGATGCCGCAAGGATCCGTTGCCGAAGTCGAACGCCAACTTTCTTTCTATCTTGGCGTCTAAGTCAAACTGCGACACCCGAAGGAGAATTTGAATGTCATCGATCGATAACTTCGAGTTTCGAACGATTGAGGAAGCAGAACAAGAAGCCTTCGATAACGCGGTCAAGTACGTTTTCGCAGTAAGTTCGACAGACCCCGTACCAGAGGAAGAGGCGTTAAAGCCCGAGTGGACAACCGCCGCATTTCACAAGGGAAAAATCGTCGCAACTTCCGGTGGCTATCCATTCATCATGCGATTGAATGGGAAACCGATGCATGTCGACGGATTAACTGCGGTTGGTACAGAACCAGGTTTCAGACGTCGCGGTTTAGTTCGCGAGATGGTCACCCGCCGCTTGCATGAAGTCCATGAACATAAACAGCAATCCGCATCGATTCTGTGGGCATCCTTTGGAGCGATATATCAACGCTTCGGTTATGGTCTCGGCAGTAGTCATACGTTCTGCAAATTCGATCCACGTTATGCAGCGTTCCAATTCCGTCACGAAGTGCCCGGCTACGTTCGTATCGTTAATGCAGAGGAAGGCGAACCACTCATTCGAAAACTCTATCGTCAGTTTATTGAGGACCGGACATTAGAGCTAGAGCGAGACGATGACGTTTGGTGGACAAACCACTTCGGTACCAAGAAACGACGTTCCTACTGTGCGATTTATTTCAATGCGAACGACGAACCTGAAGGCTACATCTCATACAACACGTCAAATCTTGAACCTAGCCCTGAAGAGGGTCCAGATCAGAAACTATTTGCCCGCGATTTCATTTATCTGAACATCCAGGCGTATCGAGCACTGTGGGAATTCATCCGCGAGCACGATTTAGTTGGTAGAGTGGAAATGCCAATGCCGGTTGACGACCCAGCGATGAACATGCTGCTTGAACCGCGTGCGCTTCGCCTCACCCTCTCGGACGGCATATGGTTTAGGATCGTCGATGCCGCCCAAGCCTTAACTCAACGCGATTACAGCGGTCCTGGAAACGTGGTTCTAGAAATTCGTAACGATCCAGAGTGCCCCTGGAATGAGCGTCGTTACGAACTAGAGACAGACGGCGAGACCACTGAAGTGGCGGAAACCAATAAGAGTCCGCAACTAACGATTTCGCCGAACGGGCTCGCGAGTCTGATGAGCGGAAACGCGAGTCTCTCTGAACTCAATCGAATCGGTCGTGCAGACGTAACAGATACGAGTCAGCTTCGCTACTTTAACCTCATGTTTTCAACGAAGTACCGACCGTTCTGCCGAAACGGATTCTGACGGCAGAATCCATTCGTTTCACGTCACCGGCGATTTCGAATCGACGACAGAGCGATCTGCGACTGACTTCGTCGATTCGTCTAATGCTTGGCTAAACTCCGCGCGGAGTTGCTTCGAGTGTTCGCCGAGTCGTGGTATGCGTACGGTGCCATCCGTGACGTGTCTCTCCGTGTCGGGATGGGCGGGCATATCGATCGATCCAGTTTCGCTTTCAAAGCGCGTCCGACGTAAGTGAGGATGCGTCGCGAAGGCAGGCATCTCGTTGACGACGCCGAACGCAATACGTGCGTTTTTTAAGAGGTCAACCAGCTCTTCTTTCGAGCGCTCACCAAAAAACGCCTGCACGAGCCCATCGACTTCAGGCCGTCTTTCCATTCGGACTGGATTTGTGGCATAACGAGGATCTGTCGTCAATTCGGGTCTTCGAAGGACATCCTGCGTGAATGCCTCCCATTCGCGATCATTTTGTACCGATATCACGATCGTGACACCGTCTTTTGACACAAATCCACCATACGGCGTAATCGAAGGATGAGCCAATCCAACTCGGTCCGGACCGATCCCATTCTCTTCGTGCTCTATTACATCAAAAAGCGAGAGCTTGATCGCACGACCTTCACCAGTTCGATTTCGAGCAACGAGTGCTTCATTGATCGCCAGTGCGGCAGTCAAGCCGGTAGATATGTCTACCAAGGAAACGCCGATGCGACCGTATTCTCCGGGCGATCCCGAGATTGAAACTAGCCCGGATTCCGCCTGAATGAGTAGATCGTACGCCTTCATATCCCGGTACGACCCGGTCTCACCGTATCCAGATATATCACAAGTGATCAGATGCGGAAACTCCTTGCGTAACGCGTCAGAACCCAAGCCGACGCGAGCAGCCGCACCGACACTGAGATTCTGAATAAACGCGTCGGATCTACTGAGAATGCGCTTGATCAATTCAACATCTTCGGCGTTCTTGATGTCTACGGTAAGTGATTCCTTACCTCGATTCGCCCAGGCGAAATATGCACTTTGGCCATTCGCAGCGGTATCGTAAGTTCTCGCGAAATCGCCTGTTTCACGTTCAAGCTTGATGATCCTAGCGCCGGCATCGGCTAAACGACAGGTTGCCACGGGCGCAGCAACCGCTTGTTCAAGTGCAACGACCGTGATGCCCTGCAGCGGTAGCTCGCTCATTGGCGACTGGCTTCAAGCGGCGTTTGAAGCGTAAGACCTTCCTCTCGCGTACCAATCGAACGTCTCGGATCCAAAGCATCTCTAACGCCTTCGCCGATAAAGATTAATAACGTCAACATGACGACCAAGGTCGTGAATACGCCGGCACCAATCCACCATGCTTGAAGGTTGCTCTTCGCTGCGGATAGGAGTCTGCCTAGTGACGGCGACTCGATCGGTAATCCGAATCCCAGGAAATCCAACGCGGTTAGCGAAACAATCGAACTCGTCAGGATGAACGGAAGGTATGTGAGGGCGGAAACAGCGGCGTTCGGGAGCACATGCCGAAAGATGACGATGAAATCGCGCACACCCAAACTCCAAGCTGCACGGACAAATTCGAGATTTCGAGCCCGGAGGAATTCGGCACGCACCACGCCGACTAACGTCATCCAACTGAACATAACCAAGATGCCTAGCAACCAATAGACGTTTGGTTCAACCATGCTGGCAAGGATGATCAACACGAACAGCACCGGTAACCCAATCCAAACTTCGACGATACGCTGGCCGATCAAATCCACCAATCCGCCAAAATACCCTTGCACAGCACCAACACAGATACCGATCGTTGCGCTTAGGATGGTGAGAATGATGCCGAACAACACGGACAAACGAAATCCGTATAGCAACTTCGCAACGATGTCTGTGCCGAAGCCGTCCGTTCCAAGCCAATGCTCTGAATCGGGAGCCGCCGGTACGATCGTTCGATCCCAATCGAGGGTATCGAACGAATAGCGGATAGGCGGCCAAACCGCCCACCCGTGTTCGGCGATTTCGTTCTCTGTGAAGGGATCGATATACCAAGCTTCAGTTTCAAGTACGCCACCGAGCTGCTTATCGGAGTATGTGAAGATCAGCGGAAGGTAAATTTCGCCTTTGTAGCCGAAAACGATGGGTTTGTCGTTCGCAATGAACTCCGTGAACATGCTGAGCACGAACAACAGCGCGAATATCCAAAGCGAGTAAAAGGCGCGCTTGTTCTTGCGGAAATTCTCAAGCCGACGACGATTTAGAGGACTCATGTTTCGCGAGTCTCAAAGTCAATACGGGGATCGACGACAACGTACATGAGATCACCTACCAGTTGCATCGTTAAACCGAGCAGGCTGAACATATACAACGTCGCAAACAGGACTGGATAGTCACGCACGATGACGGCTTCATAGCCGAGTAACCCGATGCCTTCGAGCGAGAAAATCACTTCGATCAGCAACGCACCTGTGAACAGAATGCCTACGAAGGCAGCAGGGAATCCCGCAATGATGATCAGCATCGCATTGCGGAATACGTGTAGGAATAACGTACGTTTTTCCGTTAGTCCCTTTGCTCGTGCGGTTAGCACGTACTGTTTTCCTATTTCTTCCAGGAAACAGTTCTTCGTCAACATCGTCAAAGTCGCAAAACCACCTAGCGTTAGCGCGATCACAGGCAACGCCAAATGCCAGATGATGTCCGTGACTTTCTCAAAGAAAGTGAGGTCCGCGAATGCCTCAGACATAAGCCCCCGCATCGGAAAGGCGTTAAGCCACTCACCTCCTGCTAGTGTCACCAGAAAGATGATTGCGAATAGAAACTGGGGAATCGCATAAGCGGTAAAGATCACCGTACTGGAAAAGATGTCGAGTGGTCCGCCATCTCGAATTGCTTTTAGCACACCTAGCGGGACCGAAATCGTGTAGATGAGAAACATCGAACTCAAACCGAGCGAAATAGACACCGGCAGTCGTTCGATGATGATCTCGAGCACATTTCGATCTTGGTAATACGACTTGCCGAAGTCGAATCGCAGGTAGTTCCACAACATCAAGCCGAAACGAACATGTGCGGGTTTGTCGAATCCGAAGCGTTCCTCAATTTCCGCAATGAAGGCAGGATCTAATCCGCTTGCACCTTGATAACCAGAATCTGCAGACGGTCCCATCGATTCCGCAGTGGAGATGTTCGCGGTGGTCGACATGTTGAGTCCTGAGAACTGAGCAATGGCTTGCTCTACCGGTCCGCCCGGCGCGAACTGAATGATGGTGAAGTTAAGGAGCAAGATCCCAAATAAGGTGATTGGGATCAAGATGAGGCGTCTTAGAACATAGTGAAACATCAGTTTCGACCCGAGTATTCAGCGACTTTGGCAGCCTTTTCTTCATCCCACCACCAATGTTGTACGTGGGACGTGATACGTGTTAACGGTACCGGATCGGGTTGACCGAATCGATCCCAATAAGCCAAGCCAACTTTCGTCTTTGCCATTCCAGGAATAAAGTAGAAATTCCAAAGCAAGACACGGTCAAGCGCTCGAATCGCCCCGGCGTAATCCTGAAATTCTTCCGCGGTCTTGACGCGTTCGATCAGGAAATCAATCGCAGGATCCTTGATGTTCGCCCAGTTCGAGCTATACGCCAGATCGGCCTGTGCACTGTGAAAGAAGTTGTCTATGTGTGAAGTCGGCGTGTTGTCAGGCAGGAACCAAATGGCACCGGCGTCAAAATCGCCCGTGCGCATTCGGGACAACCAGTTTGATATTTCTGGTGACTTGGCAGTTGCCTTGATTCCTAATCGTCTGAGCACCTGCATGTAGTGAATGAACGACGAAGCAAGTGCCGGTGACACAGCAACCATGCGAATATGGAACGGTTCACCGGTCGTTTCGTGGACAAGCTCCTGATCTCTGAGCACCCAACCAGCTTGGCGGAAAAGCTCTTGTGCTCGAAGCAGCGTCTCGCGGTGATAGCCGTCTCCTTGTTTGGGTGGCGGTTGATAAGGTTCCGTGAATACACGAGGTGGTACCAGGTCACGAATTGGCTCAAGGTGTCTAAGCTCCCACTCATCGGGCAGTCCTTTCGCGGCGTAGACGTCAGAACCATGGAAGTAACTCGTTGCTAGGTCATAGAAACCGTAGTTGCGCTTATTGAGGAATACGAGATCATGGACTAGCCACAGGGCTTCGCGTACTCGTACGTCCTGGAACCGCTTCTGTTCCAGATTCCAAAACACCGGCCACCATAGCCCTGCGGGTCGCATTTGTGGAACGTATGACTTCTTGAACAGTCCGAGCTCGCGAGGTCGGAATTCGTATGCCTGCTCCCATAGACGCGGGATGTTCTCAACATGGACATCAATGACGTCGCCTTTCAAGCTCTCGGTTTGAACTTGATCGTCACGGAAGTAATCGAATTTCACGAAGTCGAAGTTGAATCGTCCTCGATTAACGGGTAAATCACGTGCCCAGTAGTCTTCGACACGCTTATAACGCACCCATTGGCCGACATAGAAGTCATCAATCTCATACGGTCCCGAACCAAGTGGTGGCTGAACGGTTGTTTCAAGAATGTTGCGATCTTCACTTGTCCAATAGTGTTTCGGCAATATCGCCATGGTGCCGATTCGTATCGGCAGCAATGGATCGGACCGATATGCCTCGTCAATGTGGAACCGTACCTCGCGATCGTTGATCACTTCAACGCTTGTAAAGCCGGCGATCGGGTTTTGAATGCTGGGATTCGCCTCAAACCGATACGTGTTAAACGTAAAGACCACGTCATCAATCGTGATCGGTTCGCCATCGTGCCACCGTGCGATGTCTCGTAAGCGAAACGCGACCCAAGAACGGTCAGGCGCGACCGCGATACCTTCTGCGATCAAGCCGTAGATCGACGCGATCTCATCCGACGCCGTCTCCATAAGCGCATCGAGCAATAGGTTGTCCGACGGGGAGCCGACGGAGAGAGACGCCGCTACGCGACCTCGCGGCGGAACGGGATTAAAACTATCCCAGTTCCCCATTTGCGGGATCCGGATTTGACCACCTTTCGGTGCATCTGGATTGATGTACTTAAAGTGCCTAAAGTCAGGCGGCAAGTTCGGCTGGCTGAGAAATGCGTATCCGTGTTCGTATTGGATCGACTCATCTGCGACAATAGGTGCGGTACATGCAAGTACCAATATCAACGAAATGCGAGTACAGAACTTCACAGCTGAACTCTCATCAGACTATGCGCAGCGACACTCACCGCATCAGACACGATATACCCGAGCAGCAGTTCCGTAGAACATCGCATCCTTCTCAGCTTCCGTAAAGTCGGCCACGATTTTCTTCAAACCGTTCCAAAGAACCTGGTAGGAAATCGACAGTTTGTCGACGGGGAAATTGCTTTCGAACATGCATCTTTCAGGACCGAAGCACTCGATGGTGTGCAGGTAGTAACGCCGCTGAGCTTCTGCAAACTCGTCTGACGTAGGTGGTCGTTCATTCGTATCCCATCCAAATCCGTTGTCCGGCATGGCGAGACCGCCTAACTTGGCAACAACGTTTGGACACTTCGCGATCTCAGCCATGTCGCCTTTCCACTGCTCGAATATCTCTTCCTGTTTTCCCGCATACGCACCGACACCAAGCGGAGTTCCGAAGTGATCAAGAATCATGGACGTGCCAGGTACGGCTCGTGCGAGTTCCAAATACTCCTGGTTCTGATGAAAGAAGTGCCAAGTGTCGTACGTGTAGCCCATTTCACCTAGCGTGGTTACGCCTTCCTGGAAATCCGCTCGCGTGTAAGGACACGGTCTACCCCGCCCCGCGTTCGTGAGGGTGCCCGTTGTGTCAGAAGGACCGGCATGGCGAATCCCTCTGAATCGACCATCGCCAGCCGCTTCGTGTGCCTCAAGGACTTCAGCAACACCTTTACCCCGTGTCATGTCCGCATGACTGACAATGCCGGCGATCGTGGCTTGAGACGAGTCTTTGTCGCTCTCCCGAGCGACAGCGGCGACATACTCCGTCTCGCCTATCGGGCGCATGTGCTCGGGTCCGTCTTCATGGTAATTCGAATGACAATCGATAAAGACGGTTTTCTCGACGTTGTGACCAGATCCGGTATCGCGCCACAAGTCCTCTAATTCGTACCTACCCCAAAACGACGGTGTCGACCACAGGTGATGATGCGGATCAATGATCCGACGTTCGGGTTCAACAATCTCTTCTTGAACGAGCGCGCGCCACTCGTCGGTTCTAGGTTCTGGCACGGATGTTTCCTTTTGTTTTATCTTGACATATACGTGAAGTGAAGTTAATCGTTTTGCATCGGATCGATGCAGAACGGTACATATTAAGGAGAGAACTTCATGTATTTATGCGATCAGACGGTTCGAGTGATCTGTTCTCATTCTCGTCCTACTTTTTGTCGACCTCCATCCCGTGTGCGCCGGGGACCATGACATCGTAGTCTTCCTTCAGCGCTACTTTGGGTCGCAAGCAATCGGCGAAATAATTCAGCGCGCCGCCTCCCTGGGTGTAGCCGATCAAGCGGCGCATGTCATCGGAGAGAGTTCGTGCGACTTCCGGCGGGCACGAGAGAAACTGGTTCTCTTCTTGAGAGAGGAACGACAAGCTGTAGTCGATATTCATACCGACGCGACGTTCTTCACTTGTGTTAGCACCCGCGCCGTGTACGGTCCACCCCGTCCAAATAAGCACGCTGCCAGCTCGCATTGTCGCTTGCACTGACTCGTCTTCAACCTCGCCTAGCCAAGTTCTAGTTCCTTTACGTTCACCGCCTTCCATCACGTCTGGCCACCGGTGACTGCCAGGAATCACATGCGTCGCACCGTTCTCAGAAGTGAAATCGGTTAGCGCCCACATCGTTTCAATCTGTGGGTCGAGTCGATCACCCGCAAGGTCATGGACCCAAAGTCCGTTGCCTCTATGCACACCTTGCTTCTCTTGACCTGGTCCTACGTCAATGATTTGAGTCAACCCGACGCGCCAAGGGTATCGGCCTTCGCCACGCGGAGATTGCGTGATCCTGACTTCCTTGCCCTCTCGCACCTGATGCCCAAGCATCTGTTCACACACATGAAGTACTGCGGGATGCGCGATGGCTTCATGCGATGCTCTCGATCGTGCAACTAACGCACCGACGCGCCGAGAGTGAGCTAACCCATGAAGTCCGTGTGGCGTCGTGTCGATAAAAGGTCGCATTTCATCGACGATCGTGGAGACTTGATCGACCGTCAGCGCGTCTTCGACCACCACGGCACCGTCCTCACAAATCGAGTAAACCATCGATTGCTCAAAACTGCCAATGGAGTCTGAGTCGACGGCATCAACGTAATTGAACCGTTTAAGCGAAGACACGTGTAGCTAGACCGTAGAGACGTGGTTACACTGAGAAGAGTACCTGAATTAAAGCGAGCAGAGATTCGTTGAGAGGATCGGATCCATCGAACCAATCGTCAATCCTGTTCACTCCTAATCGCAGTGTCTGATTCAAATCAAAGGACGCATGATTAGGATATGAAATCAACCTCGCTGCATCGAAAGTCTCGAAATGCGTTCTAAGGTCGCCTTGCTCTTGGCTGGCGTAGCTGGCCTCCTAATTGGCGCGCTTGCGGTTTATACGTTGAGAGACGATCCGTTCCCTGTTCAGGTACTCACCACGAGCTTGCCTAGCGGGGAAACAGTCTTAGATCTCAAAGAATCTCCACCTGTTCCTTGGGTAAACGAGCAAACAAATCAGCTAGATTCAAACGTTCGTGTTCAATCAATCCACGATGTAGCGAGACTAGAGAGCGATTTTGATCAACGTTACGCTCTCTACCAACTGATTTCGTATGCCGAAGAAAGTGATCTCGAAAAGTACATCAGTCAAAGCGCCGAAATATCTTCAAAAAATCAACGAATGGTGGCTCTAACGATCATCTTCGCGCGGTACGCCGCGCTGAATCCATACAAGGCTACCGATCGCGCCTTGGCGCTCAGTCACGTCTCGAAACAGGATCGACGCGATCTTGTATGGTGGATCTTCAATGAGTGGACGGTTATTGATCTAACTGCTGCGTCCAGCGCGATACATGATCTTCCCGATGAATTTAAAACGCAAGCCGCAAATGCCATCATGTGGCGTAGCGACGGCTTGTCAGCAGACCAACGCAACGAACTCGCTCGCCGTATCAGTCCAACCGATTCTTGGATAGATCAAATCGTCGATTCGAATCGGCGCGAAACACTCAAGGCCAATCCAAGAAAGGCGTTTTACGATCGAATTCGCAATACGCGTCATAGTTTTGAGCGAAAGAGCGAGCTATCCGAGATCGCGGGTTACTGGTTCCAACTTGAAGGAGTCTCGGCTATTCCGCAGATTTATGACTCACTCAAGAACGCAGATGAAAGAAGGTACGTTTTAAATAGCTTTATTTGGGGCATCAATGACTTCCACAACGACACGGCTGCTTCAGTAGTGCAGGCGGTTTCACAATTCCCAAACCAGCAGGAGGCTAAGAAAGCGACGAACGCCGCATTCGAGCACTGGGCAAACTTTGACCCGAAAGCATCCTTCGAGGCAGCACTTCAATTCGACGATCAATTGGTATCCGAGAGCACCCGTTCATACCTTCTACGCACTTGGGCAAGTGACGACGCGGAAGACTTATATGAAGAAGCAATGACGATACCACCCCAATTTCAAGGCGTAGCTATCGCCGAAGCGCTTGATCGCATCTCACTTGATTCACCTCAGAAGGCGATACGACTTGCAAGAAACCTAGATAAACCCGCACTTCGGAATACTGCGAGGAATGCAATCGTTGACAGGTGGCGACGCTCCGACGCGAAATCCGCGTTCGAGTGGCTCATGAAAAACGACTTGAATGTATTTGTTCCACGCAACAAATCACTCTGGCGCTACACATTCTCATCGTATCTAGATCAAGATTTCGACTCAGCTCGATCGTACCTCGATCAGTACGAAGGCGAGTTTGAAGCTCAGCTCGTCGAAGCCACTTCTGAACACCTCTTCGAATTGGATCTGGAGTTGGCCGTCGACTACATGAAAAGCTTAGATTCCGAAATTCGCAATTCTTTTCTAGATCAGTTCGCGTATTCGTTCGCTGAACTCGATCCGATGGGAGCGATTAGCTTTGGTGAGACTCTCGAGCAACACCAACAAGAGGCTTACTACCAGAACGTGATCTACAGTTGGTCTTCCGAAAATTTCAGTTCGTTGCTCGACAACATTCACCGAGTGCCCAAAAAATACCAACCCTTCGCAGCTGATCACTTGTTATCCAAGAACGCGTATAAGCATTACCTAACTGATCAAGAGATAAAGAAACTTGAAGCGATGGCGGAGGGGGTGAAAACGTCAATTCACGTAGAGTGATGCCAGTTAACTAGCTCAGACCCAACAAGCGGCTAGAAATACTGCATTTAGCTTGTGGTTAACGAGTCTAGTAAGTCTGTCAACATTCGCAAATCGGCACGCTAACTTAGCGCAACACTATTTCTCATCAAGTGCAGCAGAAAAGCTCCTAATGGTTTCATTTGCCGTCGTACGTCGCTGAGCATTTAAGACTCGGTTTCACCACTCACGAATCGGTTGTGAGCGATCTTCGTCTAGACTAGATGATCAATCGGCGTCCAGCAGCGAATTCGTCGAGCCACTCAACCGTCACGACCTTACGCTAGCGCTCTAAGGATGTTTCGCTGAGTAAACACGCCTGATTAGTATTTCGTTGTCGGAGCATTCGACTAGGACAGCAATATGCGTACCAGCGTCGTCGCAACCACAGCCGGAATAGCTGGCGCTCTGCTCGGCGGATTCGCTGTTGGTGTATCGGTTTTCCTGTTGGTCGGTGAAGAGAGGTCACCGCAAGCCCTTACTCTGAGCTTACCTGCCACTGAGACTACACTCGATTCCAATGTCGTTTCTCAGCCGGTTATTCTTGAAGCGCACGAGACCGACCTCGATTCAAGCCTGCACGTCCAATCGGTTCTCGACTCAACGAAATTACCAAGTGATTTCGATCAAAGCGCATCGATGTATCTACTCCTTTCGCGAGCCGATGAAGTGGACCTTGAACGATACATCAATGAAAGTTTCTCCATAGCCTCGAGAAATCAACGTGTAGCCGCGCTCTCCATCATCTTCGGACGATACGCAGCAGTGAATCCGAACCAGGCGCTAGATCGAGCTCTAGCACTCAATCAGCTAACTTTGCAGGAGAAGTCAAACCTGATACGGTCGATCTTTAATGAGTGGACAGTCATTGATCGGGAGGCAGCCTCGGCGGCTATTGAGGCACTACCTCAGGTATTCGGATTCGCGGCAGCGTCAGCCATTATGTGGCGGAGCGACGATCTCTCCCCGGATCAACGCGCACAACTTGCTCAAGAGATTGGACCAAGTGATGATTGGGTTGCGGCCACAGTAGCGTCCATTCGCAGCGAAGTGTCAAAAGTCGATCCACGAACTACGTTTTACGAGCGGATTCGCGATACGACGAACATCCAGGAACTCAACACCGATCTATTGAATATCGTCAGACATTGGTTTGAACTAGAAGGTCCTGTCATCCTCTCGGAAATCCATGAGTCGATTGAACACGCAGGCACCAGACGATTCGTCTTGAGTAATCTAATATGGAACGCTATCGGCTCCAAGGCCGCTACCCCGGCCGCGGTGCTAGACGCTGTTTCAAACTTCGCCAACGATAGTGACACCCAATGGGCGTCTGATGTCGTATTTCGGATTTGGGCGAACATGGATCCCGAACAAGCATTCGAAGCGTCGATCGAGTATGGCAATCGTCTAGGGGGCGACGATATTCGTTCTTCAGTGGTTCAGACGTGGGCTAACAAAGATGCTCGAGGATTGCTTGCTAAGGCATCAACGTTGCCGAGTCAGTATCGAGAAACCGCAGTTATTAAGGCGATTGGGAGAATAGCGATCGACGCGCCCGAAGAGGCGATCCAATACGCGGACAATTTAGCGACACACACGAGCCGAATGTCCGCAAGGGACGAGATCGTGAATCGTTGGTCATCTGCCGATGCGGAAGCTGCGTTTGAATGGTTAATGCATGACGACTTCGATGAAAGCGATCGAAGCGACGTTCCGATTTGGTCCAACACGTTCTCGAAATTCTTGAAGCAAGATTTCGAATCCGCGCAGACATTCGCTGGTAATTACGAAGGAAAACTCAAAGATCGACTTGTGGAACGGGTTGCTCGTCATCTAATCGGATCTGACTTAGATCGCGCCATTAATTACGTACAAAACATCGAAGGAAACTCCCGAAGATGGTTGCAGCATGAAATTGGTACAGCGCTAGCCTTACGCGACCCGAACGAAGCGCTGAGATATGGAGACACGATCTCAACGGAACAACGAGGGAAATACTTCAGATCGATGATCAACGGTTGGGCAAGTCA
>JAGWBO010000055.1:0-2987 GCA_021295855.1 Pseudomonadales bacterium
TTTACGGACTTATTGCGCACTCGAAGCTCCGACGTCTAGAACGCGCCAATACAGAAAACTAATCGGGTAGATGAGAGTCCCGATCGGCAGTTCTGAGGGGTTGATCTAGGAATGTGAATTCTGAATTGAGGTTACGTCATACGCTTCGACGAATGGTCGCGACTAGTCCATGCTGACCGAAATGAACACACTACCAAGTACAGGCAGTGGCTGCGAATTATCGACACTCGGGGAGAAAGACGAAACTCGCAAGCAGCACGCATATTGTGGAAGCCGTTACCTAATGACTCCCTGTTTTACTGGTGCTACGCCGTTATGGAGTTTGAATCACGTTGATTCTGTTCACAAGTTCTTAGTCAAGCACTAATGACGTGATTCGAAAGAACGCGATCGGCGATTTGACCTCTACGCATGATTACTGCCTCGCGACCTTTTGATAGTCAACATGTTCGATCCGATTCGAGATGATTTCGGCGCGGCGTACTGTCTATATTCTTACACCATAGATGGCGGTGGAACGAAATAGTCGAAGGCTCCTTCGTATGCTCGAAGAAGATGGGGGTATCACGTTGAAGCCGAAGGTAGCTATCGACAGTATCGCCCCCACTAAGTCGGGGCGTGTCACGCTTCCCCACCCGAACAAAGACATGCCGCAAGGTATTGTTGTCTCGATCTACCGACAGGCAGGCTGGCAGACTTGAGAGGTTTTGCATGCGTTATATAGCATTCATTCACCGTGATGTAGATACAGGTTATGGGGTCAGTTTTCCTGATTTTCCGGGATGTGTCGCTGTCGGCAACACCGTCGACGAAGCTCTCGGAGAAGGCAGCAAATCGCTTTCATTTCATGTTGAAGGTTTACTCCGTGACGCCTTAGCGATTCCGTTACCTAGGTCACTGGAGGAAATCAGAGCTGACGACGAACTTGCCGAATGGTATGACGGTGCGGAGATCGCGTTGGTCCCGCTGCTGCTCGATAAGGGCTCATCCAAGCGCGTGAACATCTCGTTAGATCACGGATTGCTCGAAGCAATCGATGATGAGGCGAAGGCGCGCGGTATGACTCGATCGGCTTTTTTAGCGAGTGCTGCGCGCAATGAAATTGAATCAACCTGAATCACGTTGCAATTGAGCGCGTTGCATTGGATCGATATGGTCAGAAATCAGTCTGGTGTTTCGCATACGTTCTATGAGTAATCGTGAACAGTTGTTGAAACTGATTGAAGCGTACGCGTTGACCTGGCCGAGTGAACTTGCGCCCGCAATCCTTGATTCGTTTATACGTCGACAGCCCGATTGTTTTGAACGAACCTGCTTTTTGGACGGACATGTCACAGGGTCAGCTTGGATAGTGTGTCCTCACCGTAGACGCGTGCTCCTTACGCACCACCGCAAACTTCAGAAGTGGTTGCAATTGGGCGGTCACAGCGATGGAGATAGCAACACACGGCGTGTTGCCAAGCGCGAAGCCGAAGAGGAATCTGGCCTAATTGTGAAAGCGATGGATGATCGCGTGTTCGATATTGACATCCATGCGATTCCTGCACGCGGCGTTGAACCGGAACACAAACACTACGACATACGCTTCTTATTTGAAGCGGACGATTCCGTGCCTTTGACGGTTAGTGACGAGTCAAACGATTTGCGATGGTTGGCTATCGAGGATTTATCAGCGTTAACATCCGAAGAGTCGGTGCTTCGGATGGCACGAAAAACGCCTAGCGCGTAAGTGCGTAGTCGCTGATATAGAGTGGAGCATTTCGGCCTCTTAATATCCTATGCATTAGTGTAGGAGAGGTTTTTGTGCGTTCAAGCATCAAAGAAGCGGTGGTCGCCGCATGGTTCACGCTCATGGTAGTCTCGTGTTCACCCGATGCGACGAGTGTGTCGACACAGAAGGGTTCGTCTCCCGAGACCGCTCCTCGCTTTCCTGCCGTCTCATGCGAGGGAACCGTCGCCGTCGACACGCTTGCCAGCCTGCTGGCGGAACGTACAGAAGGTGCTTGGCAACTCACTGTACATTACGGTGAAGCACTCTCAAAAGCACGCGAGAACCTTGATGGAATTGCGATCGGCGCCTTCGAAGTCGCCATGGTCTGCAACTTTTACCATCCGCAGAAGAATCCAGCGCTCATGGTGCTGACGATGCCGTTCCTACCGATGGAAACCGACGAACGAAGCAAGCGTGTCAGAAGCGCGGTTTACTCACATCCTGCCGTAGTCGAGGAATTCGCACGCTGGGGTGCAATGATCTACACATCTTCTTTCCTGCCTCAGTATGAGTTCATGGGTCGTGGCACGCCGCCGAGAACCACCGAGGATTGGCGTGGTAAGACGGTCCGCGCCGGTGGCGGAATAGGCGATGCGATGCAGCTCCTCGGAGCGACACCGACGAGTTCAACGGCGACCGAGGTGTATACCGGTGTCCAGCAAGGTACGATGGACGCGGCGGCGTTCCCATTCTCGTACGCCCATGTCGCGTATCGAATTCACGAAGTTTCCGATTGGTATACAAACGGAATGGCGCCTGGTTCTGCCGACTGTCCTGTTGTCTTTCGCAAGAGTTCATACGATGCCTTGCCACAGGAGTACAAGCTACTCTTAGCGGAGATCAAAGACGAGATCGATAACGCGCAGATACAAGCGTATCGGGATGTTGATGTGGTCAATCTACCTATGCTTAAAGAAACTCTGACTGAGGTGGTGTTCACCCCGGAGATGCGCGATGAGCTGCGGGAGACGGTTGGAAAACGTGCGATTGAAGCGTGGATCGCAGAAAATCAAGACGATTTCGACGCGCGAGGGTTAGTCGAGCTAGCGTTTGAAGCTGCGGGTACCACTTACGAGTAACCGATCGGATCGGGTATCGTGAAAGACCCGTTCGGAGCGCTCCTACGGCGATTGGATGCGCTCGTCACACCTATTGAAAACGCCTTTAACTTAGCAGCAGGCGTTTTGATCTTTGCCTTGATGGCTCTCGGCGTACT
>JAGWBO010000055.1:2995-13926 GCA_021295855.1 Pseudomonadales bacterium
TTAGGCTACATCGACATTGTCGAACTCAGCATGGTCGGCTTCGCGGTGCTTGCAATTGCGTTTGTGCAGCGTGTTGGCGGTCATGTCCGCATGGAACTCTTGATCGGAAAACTCCACGGCCGACCTCTTTGGTTCCTCGAATCGCTTGGGAGTGGCTTGGCGATTTTCATCGTCAGCATCTTGATTCCATACTCCTACGATCATTTCTATCGCGCGTTTGAGTTTGGCGATAGCACCATCGATTTAGAGCTGGCGACATGGCCTGCGAAGCTCGTTGTGCCGGTTGCGTTGACGCTGCTCCTGGCTCGTCTAGGTATTCAATTCCTCGGGTACGTCCGGCTGTTGGTTAATCCCAAGTTGCCGCAGCTCGCGATTCCTTCATTGAAGCGACCCGAGGAAGTTGCGGCGGACGAGATCCGCCTTGCGGGCGCAACCGACGACGCTAATCCACGGACGAAGTAGAGCGCCATGGTTGATGCTTTCTGGATCGGGATATTTGGTGTTGGGCTCCTAATCGCGTTGGTAGTTGTGGGCGTACGGGTGTACGTCGCCGCAGCGGTCGTCGGTTTCCTCGGACTGTTTGCCCTCGAAGGCTGGGATGTGGCGGGCGCGATTGCGGGCACGATCCCGCACTCAAAGACCGTCACTTATCCGCTGTCGGTGCTTCCCCTCTTCATCTTGATCGGTTTCTTGGCGTTCCACGCCGGGTTAACCGGCAAACTCTTTGAAGCCGCGCGGCGCTGGCTAGGTTGGGTGCCAGGAGGATTGGCGGTCTCGACGGTGTTTGCGAGCGCAGGATTTGCCGCCGTTTCGGGTGCTTCCACCGCGACGAGCGCCGTGTTCTCCCGCGTTGCCATTCCGGACATGCTCACAAACGGCTACTCGAAACGTCTAACCGCTGGCGTGATTGCAGCCGGGGGCACACTGGCATCGTTGATCCCACCTTCGGCGATTCTGGTGATCTATGCGATCTTGGTTGAGCAGTCGGTTGGAAAACTGCTGTTGGCTGGTCTGTTGCCTGGCGTCGTCTCCGTGTTTATCTATACGGCGCTGATCATCGGTATGTGCGTATGGCGTCCAGAACTCGGGCAAGCGTCAAGAGGATTCACTTGGCGAGAACGGTTCGCGAGTTTGCCAGGTTCGTTCCCCATTTTCATCGTGGTGGGGATCATCTTTGGTGCGCTGTACACGGGCGTTGCTACGCCTACCGAAGCAGGCGCACTGGGAGCTGCAGTGGTATTCGCGCTATACGTTTATCGCGCTTGGCAGCAACGGGACCTGAAACAAATGGGTTTCCGTCTCAAAGACGCCATCACCGAAACCGCCAAACTCACGATCATGATCTTCACGTTGATCTGGGGCGTGTTCCTGTTCGTGCGATTTCTTGGCTTCGCTGGGTTGCCGAACGAATTCGCTAACTGGGTGGTGGGTTTGGACTTACCACCGATCCTGATCATGGTGTGCATCTTGTTGGCCTATGCGGTACTCGGGATGTTCATGGATGCAATCGGCATGCTCATCTTGACGTTACCCGTGGTGTATCCGGCAGTCATCGCACTCGGATACGATCCGATTTGGTTTGGCATCATCGTCGTGAAGATGGCAGAAATCTGTCTGATTACGCCGCCTATTGGATTGAATTGCTTCGTCGTCGCCGGCGTGTCGAGAGATTTACAGCCGGTAGGTGATCGCGACATGGCCATCCCATTGCAGGATGTTTTTCGAGGCATCGGGCCGTTCTTTGTGGCTGATGTCCTCACAGTGATCGTACTTTTATTCGTACCGGAAATTGTGCTTTGGTTGCCAAATCAAATGGCACAATAGCACGTTGCTTTGTTAGGCTTGTTTTGATTTTGGCAAGATTGAAATTTATATCTAAAATAACTGTATAGATGTATAGTCTATTAGTTCAGTTCATTCAGAACCGTCAGTTTCCCTTCACTTTAAGACTTGCTGCGAAGGTGCGATGGGTTAAACTGATATGGTGTAAACAACATGCTCATACTTAAACGCTGCCTGGAGGACGCTCTACCGTCCCAACTAGAAGTGAATCCGTTTCTCGACCTTTTTGCCCATTTGGCTCGCTGCGAAGCGAACTATTCGCGGTTGAGTAAGCTACTTCGACCATCGCATAGTCGTGAATTTCAGTCGCGTACCGTCGAGTTCGCGAACGGATCGGGGTCGCTGCGATTTGACCATGCTCGAATTAGTCGCTACACATCAAGCGTGGTGATTAGGCAGACTTCCACCGAGGCGTTGACGAACCTGGACCTCAAGCTCCATGTGTATCACGACACCCGAGCAGCGGAAGTAGTGAGCTATCAACGACACAATGATTTTCGAGTGCTGGAGACGCGACCGTTACCGCCTCGTACGCAAAGGTTCGAGAAGATCGAAATGAATCGATTCGTAACCGAGTTGCTTGATCATTGTTTGACCTACGGCATGGCTCTACAAGCTGAGTCGACCACCGCCGAAGAACAAGGAAGTTCAGTTTAGACCCAATCCAAGGACGGATTCAAAACGTTGCACGAACATGCGGCCAAGCGAACCAAGGACGGCAAGTCGCTTTGGCTCCTACACATAACCGACAATCACTTATTCGCCGATCGAAGTGAAGGTCGTCACGGCGTCAATAGCGTTGATTCACTTCAACGAGTGTTAGCGTCTGCTACCAAAACCCGCCAACCAGATCTTGTCGTAGACACAGGCGACATTGCACACGATCGCACCCGTGAGGTGTACGAGATGTTTCTGTCAATGGTTCGCGAATTCGTTGACTGTCCGATGATTGCGACACCTGGCAATCACGATTTAAATAAACCATTCGATGAGGTCCTTTCACGCGATTCCATCACGATGAATGGCTGGCAGATCATCTCGGTGGACACGCATCGCGACGACGTGCTAAACGGAATGGTCAGTGAGGAAGAATTGAATCGCCTTCGCGGTGAACTAGAGGCCAACACGTCTCCAACATTAATCGTTGGCCACCATCCTGCGTCGGAAATTGGATGTGCTTGGATAGACGGACATCGAATTGAAAACGATGTCGAGTTTCTACAGCAGCTATCGCATTACCCACATGTCAAGGGATATCTCAGTGGACATGTACACCAAGCCTACGATGGTCATGCGAACGGTTTAAAGCTCATGACGACGCCGTCGACATGTTGGCAGTTCAAAAGCGAATCTGCTGAGTTTGCCGTTGACGAGTTGCCATCTGGGTGGCGTTGGCTTGAGTTGCTTGGAGACGGGCAAATCAAGACTCAAGTGGCGCGGCTTGGTGTTAGCGAGATTAGGCGGAATCGTTTGTGACAGAAACCTACTCAGCGAAGTCCATTCAGGTCCTAAGCGGCCTCGATCCAGTCCAAGCTCGGCCGGGGATGTACACCGATACCAGTCGGCCAAACCACCTAGTACAAGAGGTCGTGGACAACAGCGTCGACGAGGCGCTGAACGGGAAGGCAACCAAGGTCATCGTCGCTATCAACGAGGACGATTCGATCACGGTTGAGGACGATGGGCGAGGCATCCCTGTCGACGAACACCCGGAGTTAGGTTTACCAGGCGTTGAGGTCATTCTGACGCGATTACACGCAGGCGGGAAATTCAACGACGAGCAATACCGGTTTGCTGGTGGCTTGCACGGCGTTGGCGTATCCGTGGTCAATGCGCTGTCTGAGTGGCTCACGGTCGAAATCAAGCGTGATGGTAACGTGTATTGCCAGACGTACGAAAACGGTGAGGCGGTTACCAATTTGGTCGTCGAGGGAACGGTCGGCAAGCGCAACACTGGAACCAAGATCACGTTCAAACCTAACGCGAAGTATTTCGACACGACTCAGATCAGTCTTGCGCGATTGCGCCATGTGCTTCGGGCAAAAGCCATTTTGTGCAGTGGTCTTGACGTCGAGTTGCATGCGAAGGATGGGTTGTACAAAGAGCCAGAACGCTGGCGATACGACAATGGCTTAGTTGGCTACTTGCAGGAGTCGATGGGTGAAGACTGCGTTCCCGAAGAGCCGTTCTATCACAGCACGAACGGTCAGGAAGAAACAGTCGAGTGGGCTTTACAGTGGAATCTTGGTGAAGGAGACGTCATCTCGGAGAGTTATGTCAATCTCATTCCCACTCCTTTAGGTGGCACACATGTAAATGGGCTACGCTCTGGACTCACCGAGGCGTTGCGCGAGTTCTGCGAGTTTAGGGACATCAAGCAGAAAGGCATCAAAATCACCGCGGAAGATCTATGGGGTCGTTGCGCCTACGTGCTATCTGCGAAGCTCAAGGAACCTCAGTTCAGCGGCCAGACGAAAGAGCGGCTTTCGTCGCGCGAAAGCGCCATCTTTATCAACGGATTGGCGAAAGACGCGTTTAGTCTCTGGCTGAATCAGCACGTCGAGCAGGGTGAGAAGCTCGCCACGTGGGCACTCGCGAACGCTCAGGCACGCGTGCAGTCCCGCAAGAAAGTCGCGCGCAAGAAACTCACGACCGGCCCTGCGTTGCCCGGCAAACTGTCCGACTGCTCCTCGCAAGATCCAGTGCAGTCCGAATTGTTTTTGGTTGAAGGCGATTCGGCAGGGGGATCTGCCAAACAGGCACGCGATCGCGAATTTCAGGCAGTATTGCCGCTTCGAGGCAAGATCCTCAACACGTGGGAAGTCGGCGTTCAAGATGTGCTAGCCTCCCAGACGGTAGCGGATATCGCGGCAGCCATTGGCGTGTACCCAGGTTCGACGGATATCTCGAGGTTGCGTTATCACAAGATCTGTATCCTCGCAGATGCGGATTCGGATGGCTTACACATTGCGACACTTCTCTGTGCATTGTTCTTGAAGCACTTTCAGCCGCTGGTGAACGCAGGTCACGTGTATATCGCGATGCCGCCGCTCTATCGCATCGATATTGGCAAGGAAGTGCACTACGCGCTTGACGAAGCGGAAAAGCAGGATGTCCTTGAACGTCTGATCGCAGAGAAAAAACGTGGAACCCCGGTTGTCCAGCGGTTTAAAGGCTTAGGTGAAATGGATGCGTTACAGCTTCGTGAAACAACCATGCATCCGGATTCGAGGCGCTTGGGACGGTTGCAGATCGAACAACTGAAGAAGACAGAAGAGAACCTCGACATGCTGTTAAGTAAACGTCGAGCGGCTAGCCGTCGGGTATGGTTGGAAAAGAAAGGCGATCAAGCTGATTTAAGTCAGTCCGTCAATGGCTGATACCCTCGACCAGGATTTTGAGGGGATTTCGCTCCTCGAATACACCGAGCGTGCGTACCTTGATTATTCAATGTACGTTATCAACGATCGTGCGCTTCCCTTTATTGGCGATGGATTGAAGCCGGTCCAACGACGCATCGTGTACGCAATGTCACAACTTGGCATCACCTTTCAGGCAAAGCATGTCAAATCTGCCCGAACTGTTGGCGATGTGACCGGGAAGTTTCATCCTCACGGCGAAGTCGCATGCTACGAAAGCATGGTGCACATGGCACAGTCGTTCTCGTTTCGTTACCCCTTGGTTGACGGTCAAGGCAACTGGGGTGCGCCAGACGACCCGAAGTCTTTTGCTGCTCAGCGTTACACCGAAAGCCGACTTTCGCGATGGACGCCGTTGTTGCTATCGGAGTTAGGTCAAGGCACGGTGGACTACGTGCCAAATTTTGACGGCACACTCGACGAACCGATGTGGTTACCCGCCCGAGCACCGTTTTTTCTATTGAATGGCGCCTCTGGAATCGCCGTCGGAATGGCGACCGACATATTGCCGCATAACCTGCGAGAAATCGTGCAGGCATGCGTGACATTGTTAGAACGCAAATCCACGACACTCGATGAATTGTTGACCATCGTACAGGGACCGGACCTTCCTACGGGTGGTGTCATCATTTCGACAGCGGACGAGATCCGACAGATCTATGAAACCGGTAACGGAACGCTACGAGGTCGCGCGAGATACGTTGATGAGAAGGGACTAGACGGCGGCAAAGAAGTGGTGATCACGGAGTTGCCGTACCAGAGTTCCCCGGCCAAGATTCTAGAGCAGGTTGCGGGTCAGATCGTCGCGAAAAAACTGCCGATGGTCATCGATGTCCGCGACGAATCCGATTATGAAAATCCGACGCGGCTTGTGTTGGTGCTGCGGTCGAACCGGGTTGATGTCGATCGGCTCATGTTGCATTTGTACGCGACGACCGACCTGGAGCGAACATATCGCTTCAATTTGAACGTCATCGGTCTTGACCGAAAACCCAAGGTCAAGCCCCTTCGAAATGCGCTGTTAGAGTGGCTCGATTTCCGTCGAGACACGGTTCGGCGTCGAATTGAATATCGCCTTGACTACATAAAGCGGCGGTTACACATCCTGGACGGGATGTTGATCGCTTATGCCAACCTCGATGAGGTGATTCGGATCATCCGAGAAGAGGATGAACCGAAGCAGGTCTTGATGGCTCAGTTCGAACTGTCTAGCGACCAGGCAGACGCGATTCTGGACTTGCGACTTCGACAGTTAGCCAAGTTAGAGGAAGAAAAACTTCAGCAAGATCGGCGTGAGCTTGCGACCGAACAAGAAGACTTGAGCCGGACTTTAGGTAGTGCGAGACGTTTGAATACGTTGATCAGGAACGAACTGAACGAGATCGCAAAGGAGTACGGGGATGATCGTCGCACCGAAATCGCGGAGGCTGCGGAACAGTCTGCAGCGTACTCCGTGGAAGATCTCGAAACCAATGAACCCACCACGGTCGTACTATCCAAGAAAGGTTGGGTTAGAGGAGCGAAGGGACACGATCTCGACGCAACGACACTTCCATATCGCGCTGGCGATGAATATCTTGCTCACGTTCACAGTCGAACTAGTCTAATCTGCAATTTCCTAGCCTCAAATGGCCGTGTTTATTCCGTGCCTGTCCGCGATCTCCCCTCCGCTCGAGGTCAAGGCGAACCGCTTTCGGGACGATTCAACATCGATTCGGATACTCAATTTGTAGGAGCATTCAACAACGATGCCGGGAAGGTGCTCGTAGCTTCTCAGAAAGGGATAGGTTTCGTTGCCCAGGTCGAGAGTGTGGTAGCGACAACTCGGAACGGCAAGGTAGTCATGAATCTTGATTCAGAGAACACGCCTTTGCCTCCTGTGGCGTTTAAAGACGGCGAGTTAGTTGCACTCGTATCGAACAAAGGAAATTTGCTGGTATTTGATCTAGGAGACGTGCCCGAGCAAAACCGTGGTCGCGGAGTCAATCTGATGAACATCCCCAAAGCCGCGTTTACTGCCGGTGAAGAGTTGATGGTTGGCGCGGCGGTGGTGGGCGAGAACGATACGCTGTATGTCCAGTACGAAGGCGGAAGAGAAATGTCGCTTCGCTTCTCCGGCCTCGAACCGTATCGCGGTAAGCGAGCTCAGCGTGGCAAATCGTTGCCACGAAACTGGCGCAACAACATCGTTGGACTGCGAACCGAGTCTCGCCGATAGCCGTTTTGTCGACATCGTGCGAGGAACAGCCCTCTTTTAGGCGCGACCTAAAATTTGCCCGTTTTATCGCGGGTTCCTTTTACCGTTTCCACGTATGGCGTCCTATTCAACGAATGAATTTCGACCCGGGTTAAAAGTGTTGCTTGAGGGCGATCCGTGTGTCATGATGGAGGCGGAATTCGTGAAGCCTGGCAAAGGTCAGGCATTTACGCGCGTCAAGTTCCGCAACCTCATCACCGGACGCGTATGGGAACGTACGCTTCGCAGCGGGGAGTCGATGGAAGCCGCTAACGTAGTCGAACGCGATCTTGATTACCTGTATACCGATGGTGATCTTTGGTACTTCATGACGACTGACGACAACTACGATCAGGTCGCTGTGGATTCGACAGCAATCGGGGACGCTAAGGACTTCCTAGCAGAACAAGCTCGATGCCAAATCACGTTCTGGAACGACAACCCAATCTCGGTGACCCCGCCGAATTTCGTCAATCTTGCTGTTTCGCAAACGGATCCTGGTCTGCGTGGGGACACAGCACAAGGCGGCACTAAGCCGGCCACGCTTGATACGGGAGCAGTGATCAACGTTCCGTTATTCATTGAGATCGGTGACGTGCTTCGGGTTGACACGCGAACGGGCGAATACGTCAGCCGAAGCAAACAGTGAGTGAAACATGGCGACCAACGGCCGCCATCGAGACGCTCCGAAAGCGTGCTGAGTTACTCGATAGAACGCGAGCCTTTTTTCACGACCGAAATATTGTTGAAGTACAGACGTCGACGCTTGATCGATTTGGCGTCACGGATGTCGCAATCGAGAATGTTGAGGTAGCTGACCACGGCGTCCTCCAGTCCTCGCCAGAATACCAGATGAAACGGCTACTGGCGGCAGGGATGCCTTCCTGCTTCCAAATCTGTCCGGCGTTTCGCAAGGGAGAGGTAGGTCGGTGGCACAACAACGAATTCACGATGCTCGAGTGGTACGAACTCGACGTGACACTCGACGAATTGATGGCAGCTGTTGCGGCTTTGGCGGACCATCTGATCGGTCCGCAACCGGTCGTCACCAAGACCGTGTTCGAGCTCCTGCAAGATTCATTTGATATCGATCCTCATCGCCCGGACGAGAAACTCTGCCTCGAAGTCGCAAGCGCAGAAGGCTTACAAGGCGCGCGTGATCTTCACGATGCGATCGACTTCTTAATAGGTTCTGCGTTGGCGAAACTTGGGAGCGAGAGAGTGTTTCTCACCGAATATCCAAGCTATCAAGCCGCTTTGGCTAAGACCACCCAACATGGCGACGTTGAAGTAGCGCTTCGCTTCGAGTTAGTGATTAATGGACTTGAGATTGCGAACGGTTATGACGAACTGCGCGATGCGTTCGAGTTCCGCCGCCGATGCAACAGCGACAACGTGCGTCGAGCACAACTTGGACTACCGCCGAAATCCATTGATACGAATTTTGAGGCGGCAATGACTCATGGTTTGCCAGAGTGTTGTGGTGTCGCGGTTGGATTGGATCGGTTGTTCGCGTTAGCCATGGATAAAACCGCATTGCGGGATGTCATGGCGTTCGCGGCTAGGGGTGAATAGAGCCTATCTGTTCACCGAGTTTGAGCGCTTGACCGGCTTCGAGCGACTGCAACTCGCCGATGCCGTCTGGTACAACTAGGATCACCGTCGAACCGAGGTAAAACCTCGCCATTTCCTCCCCGGGTTGAAATTGAAGCGGCGCTATTTCTTTGGCTACTACCACTTCGTTTACTGGGTTTTGGTCATCCCATCGCGTTTGGACGCTGGACACGATCATAGCGCCTACCATTGCCATCAGCATCTCGCCTTTCGGTACACGAAGATGGCAATTGACTCGTACGTTGCGTTCGTACAAACCATCGATGTTTGCGTGATTCTTGGGTTTAACCGAATATCTAGTCCCTCCTATCCGTGAAATCGCGACGAGTTCTGCTTGGACCGGCGAGTGAATTCGGTGATAGTCCTTTGGTGAGAGGTAGATGATCGCGTATTCGCCGGACTCGCCGATGCGGTTTGAGCGTGTCAGATTAAAAAGGTTCGTAGCCGTACGTTTAAATTGGATGAGCGTGTTATTCGTATAGCGGCCGCTAATCGCGACCGTACCGTCGACGGGTGAAATAATGCTACTTGAATCGCCGTGAATCGGTCGTGCGGCTGACTTAAGTTCTCGCGCGAAAAAGTCCTGAAAGTTCTCGAATTGGCTGGGATCTTGACGAATCGCGGGTGTCAGATCAACCCGATAGAACTTGATAAATTGCCGAATCAGGCGATCCTTGATGAATGAGATCTTGATCGTTGCGAGCCAACCTGCTCCTTTGGTCAGCCAATAACTTGGTCCCCAAGACTGGAGGATCTGCTTAAGTGACATGTCTAGTCAGTGTCGATTGGGGTGTCAGTTCGATTGCCCCACTCAGACCAGGAACCTGCGTACGCCCGGATGTTAGGAAATCCGAGTAACCGCCCCACCATATAAGAAAGCCCGGAACGGTGGTGGGTTTGACAATGGGTAACGATGTTGCGATCAGGGTCAATGCCGTGATCCTGAAGCAATTCTTGTATGTCTGAACGCAGTCGCAATGCATTGTTGCGATCCATTAGATGTAGCCAATCAATGTTCACGGCACCGGGAATATGTCCGTTACGCTGTGCTCCAGGTCGTATGCCAAGGAATTCTTCGCGTGAGCGAACATCCCATATCACTAGATTTTCTTGACCGAGGCTATCCAATAGTTCGTCGATCTCGATGAGAGGACTTTCATCGATCGTGAGATCTGGTTGCGTGCGTACTGCTTCCGCGGGTGTTCGCGCAACCTCGAATCCTGCCTGTTGCCAAGCGTGAATACCACCGTCAAGATATAGCCATTGTTCATGACCAATGATGTCCAGTGTCCAAGCGAGACGCCCAGCCCAGCCACCGCCTTCGTGATCGGATACAACAATCGTTTGGGTCGGGGAGTAACCAATGTAGCCGAACACCGCTTCCAATTGGGATTTAGACGGCAGCTTGCCGGGAGCGGGAGGCGTGCCTTCGATCAGCGCCGCGGTTGGTAGATGAAACGAACCTGGGATAAACATCTGATCTTGAGGCGTTGGATTGAATACGTCAACGACCCGAACAGAATCGTCTTGCATGCGTTCGGCTAGCTCATCCGGGTGGATAATGGCGGGATACTTCGCCAACGTGCTACTTCATATAAAAACTTGAGCACGAAAATTAAACACGCGCCGCGCTTGGTGTGGATAGATCTTGAAATGACGGGCTTAGATGTCGAGAACGACGTCATCCTTGAGATTGCGACCATCATCACGGATAACGAGCTGAACATCGTCGAAGAGAGTGACTCTTTGGTTGTTTGGCAACCGGAATCTGTGTTAGCGACGATGAACGAGTGGAGTCGTACGCACCACGCGGAGTCTGG
>JAGWBO010000055.1:14159-14607 GCA_021295855.1 Pseudomonadales bacterium
AAGCCCAACACCGCGCATTGGACGACATTCGCGAGTCTATTAACGAACTCAAGCTTTATCGGGAGCAGTTTCTGAAGCCGATTCCACCGACGCAAGCTGATTGAGCGCCCACTCAAGGTGTTCTAGACACATTTCGTCGTCGCGTTCTTGTGCCATCGCGCATTGCGTTTGCAACGCGTCGCGTAATAGAGGATTAGATTCAGCATTTCCGGCCGCCACGGCGAGATTTCGAACCCATTGAGAGAAATTAACTCGACGGAGCGCCATCCCTTCCGTACGTTTTAGGAAGGTTGCTTCATCCCACGCGAGTAGCTCGACTAGCGTCGCGCTATCCAAGCCGTGGCGTGGCGTGAAATCGGTTTCTATCGACGTCCTTGCGAACCGGTTCCAAGGGCAGATAAGCTGGCAGTCATCGCACCCGAATACTCGGTTTCCAATCGCCTTGCGA
>JAGWBO010000123.1 GCA_021295855.1 Pseudomonadales bacterium
GACACTTGGCAGCATGATCTATTGGAACATCTTCAATAGCTCGGTTTTGCTCGGCCTGTGGTACTGGTTATTGCCGCCAATCGTCGTATTGATCACGCTGTTCGTCGGGTTGTTCATGATTTCAGCGGGATTAGACGAAGTCGCGAATCCGAGGTTGCGAAGACGAGTTTGAAATAGTCGTGACGCACCCGCCGGTTGGTGCATTCCACAGGATGGTGCCGAAATCCGGACTGCGTTGTCGTCGGTGGTCCATGCGAAAGCTCAGTTTGACTCAAGTCAAACGGAATGTTAGCTTTTCTTGCAGACTTGGGCCGCAATTCCGCGGCAAATCCACATGTACCTGAAAAGGGAGGATCCTACCGATGAGATATAAATTGGCGATTTTGGTCGCCGTGCTGTCGGCAATGTTCGCCACCGCCGTCGCCTGTGGAGGCACAGAAACCGTCGTTGAGACAGTTGTCGTTGAGCGTGTCATCACCGCGGCTCCGGAACGCGTCGTCGAAACCGTTGAGGTCGAGCGCGTTGTCGAGGTTGAAAAAGTCGTTGAAGTCGAAAAGGTTGTTGAGGTAGAAGTTACCACGGCAGCCATGGAAGACGATGCGATGATGATGGATGACGAGCAGATTCCGCGTAACCGTCAATTGGTCCTCATGAATGGCGGGTCCGCTGGTGTAGGTTATACGGATCACGATGTTTGGAACATCTACATCACGGGTGACAACCTTGGACGCATGTTGATCAATGAGCCGTTGGCGTTCTATTCAGCGTTCAACGATACCGAGTATCCGTGGTTGGCGGAGTCTTGGGAGTACAACGACGATTTCACGCAGCTCACCATCAACACACGTGAGGGCATCACATGGAGTGACGGTGTGCCGTTCAGCGCGGCCGACGTTCACTTCACGTTGGACCACCTGTTGAACAACGACGGGATCCGCCGAAGCGCTCAGGTTCAGCGAGACGTTGAATCCGTCGAACTTGTCGACGACACCACCGTGGTCGTGAATTTCTTGGGCCCGCGCCCGAGATTCATGTATTTCATGAGCTACAAATTCGACATCGGACTGTATATCGTTCCGAAACACATCTGGGAAGGCGAAGACTGGCTCGAATTCAAGTTCTTCGATCTTGACAAAGGCTGGCCGGTAACAACCGGAGCGTACCGGGTCGTGCAGACCTCACCGCAACAGTTGATCCTCAACCGCGCCGATTCCTGGTGGGCAGTGGATCAGGGGCTCGTCGGAGCTCTTCCGGAAGTACTCCAGATCGTGTATCTGCCCAACCCGGGAGAGACGCAGCGAGCTCAAGCCTTGATCGCGGACCGAGCTGACTCTGGACTTGACTTCAGGCCTCGCACAATGGCTGAGATTCTCGAGCGAAACCCCAACGTCATCACTCACAGCGGTTTCAACAAACCGTACGGATACGTTGACTGGTGGCCGATCGGCATCTACTTCAACGCAAGTCGAGCCCCATACGATGACAAACGAGTTCGCTGGGCGATCTCGTATTACATTGACCGTGAGCAGTTGATCGATGTGGCCTACATCGGTGCTGGCACACCTTCCCAGTTGCCAATACCGACTTACGCGCCATTGCAGCGCTACTTCGATGTGGTTGCCGACAAACTTGAAGGCGACTACAACACCATTGAGTACAACCCGACTAAGGGTGACGCGTTGCTGACCGAAGCCGGTTTCGTTAAGAATGCTGACGGATTCTGGGAGCGCGATGGCAGCCCGATCATCTGCGACCTGCTCGGATCTTGAAGCGACAGCTCGAGAACCATGGAATCACATCCAGTTACAGCAAGCCGCCGAATGCGTGGGCGATGCAGACGGAAGGCGAAGCGACTTGTGCGCTACGAGGACACGGCGGATCAGTTCGCGACCCGTACTTCACGATGAACCTCTACTACGGTTCTGACGCACAGGAACTCGGCGAAGGTCACCAGATCAACGCCTTCCACTGGCGCAACGATCGCTGGAACGAACTCACTGATGAAGTGTCTCGAACCGGTATGCAGGACTACGCCAAGCTCGAAGAGCTTTGGGCCGAAGCCATGGACATCTGGCTGGAAGAACTGCCCGACGTTCAAGTAGTCGAGTGGTACCACCGCATAGCGATGAACACCACCTACTGGACCAACTGGCCGACGCACGACAACCCGTACACCAACGGTGCGTTCTGGCACGGAACGTTCGGTTTGATCGTGCAGAACCTGAAGGCTACGCAGCCATAAGGGAACCAAAAAGCGTGATGCCGGCAATCGGCAAAACGTTCTGGCGGGGCTCGATTTACAACGCACCGAGCCCCGCCAAGCTTGATCTCGTTGCAGACCGCTGGGTTCGCTCAGCGTCTAGGGAATTCACGTTCGAATAACATGCCTTGGAAATACATAGGCGGACGATTATTTATGTTTGTCATCACCATCTGGGTGGCAAGCACAATCGTTTTTTTTCTCCCTCGAATTTCGGGACAAAATCCTTTAGGGAGGATTCCAAGATCCCGACGTCGCCGAGCGAGTCCGGGTTTTTGAAGAGAAATACGGTTTCGACAAACCCCTATGGCAACAGTATGTCAAATACGTAACGGACATCATCCAGTTCGACCTTGGTAGATCGATACTCCGTTGGCCTAAGAGCGTCAACGAGCTGCTCGCTGAGAGCCTCATTTGGACTGTTGCATTAGGATTTATCACCCTCATACTGGCTTTCATTGTTGGTTCCTTCATGGGAGCAATCATGGAATGGAAGCGCCAGAACACGGCGTTGCTTCTGTCAATGGCACCTTTCTTGGCGCTATCGGCCATACCATTTTTTATTTTCGGTATCGCCGCGCAAGCGCTTGTTTTCTCGATTGATCGCGACTACCCGCTGACCCGAGGTTACCAACCTGGTGTTGTTGGGTGGCCTGATTGGTCGGATGTAGGATTTCTGCTCAATGTATTGAAACATGCTCTGCTACCCGCATCATCAGTTGTGTTGGTTTCGTTAGGAGGCTGGGCGATGGGCATGCGAGGCATGATGGTCACCACCAAAGGCGAAGATTACATGTTGCAAGCGGAAGCCAAAGGCCTCCCCAACAGTGTCAGGTTCGCCAAATACGCGATCCGCAACTCATTGTTACCGCACCTCACAGGTTTGGCATTGAGTCTCGGGCTGATTGTGTCAGGAGTATTGCTGTTGGAGGTCGTGTTTGCATACCCGGGCGTGGGAACAGCCTTGCTTGATGCTGTCAACGGCAACGACTACCCAACCATTCAGGGGATCACGTTTGTTCTCGCGTTCGGCACCGCCGCCGCCACTCTCATCATCGATATGATTTACCCCTTGATCGACCCTAGAATTAAAGCACTCGATCGCTGAGTCGAAATCCGAACATGGCTGGAGCAACACAGAGCACGAATCAACCGGCGGTACCGACACCTATCGGTATCGCCGAGTCGTCCTTTGTGCACGACCGAATCGTACCATTGCTTCGCTACATGCGGAGAAACCGGCTGCTCGTGGTCGGAATAGCTGCCATAGCAGCACTAATATTGACCGTCACGATTACTTACATGTTTTATTCGCAAGACAATCTTTACGACGAGCCGACTGGCGTTTCAGAGATGGCCAAAGAGCTTTCTGCTTTTCCTGAAATACGACCTTCTTGGAATCCGTGGGGCGAATTCCCATTGGGTACAGATCCTCAAGGAAGAGACATTTACGCCGGACTTATGGTCGGCGCACCGTTAACTTTGCGCGTTGGATTGATCGCGGCTGCAATCGGTGTCGGCGTTGGACTTGTATTGGCATTCGTAGCGGCATATGCAGGTGGATGGGTCGATTCTGTAGTTCGAGTGATCGTCGACAGCCTAATCCCCATCCCGGGACTCCTTATCGTAGTACTGGTTGCAACAGCAATTAATCCCGGGAAAGGGATCTCCGTTGACCAAATGGCATTTGTCATATCTGTATTAGCGTGGCCAGGCCCTGCCAGAGTGATCAGGTCACAAGTTCTTGTAATGCGCGAAAGAGGGTACGTTGAGATGGCACGAATGTCTGGCACTTCGCCATTGGGCATCATTTTCAAAGAGATGATTCCGAACCTAACTCCTTATATCTTGGCTAGTTTCGTGGCTTCGGTTTCCGGCGCTATCCTAGCAACTGTCGGCCTCGAAGCGTTGGGCCTTGGACCAGCCGACGACTCGACGTTAGGACGAATGATCTATCTTAACATCTTCTATGGAACCGTGCTTCACGGTTTATGGTGGTGGTTGGTTGCGCCTATCGCCGTGCTGGTAGTTCTATTCGTCGGCCTTTTCATGATTTCCGCCGGCCTAGACGAGGTCGCAAACCCGCGACTCCGGCGACGGGTCTAGCCAATCACACTACGTGTCAACTCCAATC
>JAGWBO010000056.1:0-10640 GCA_021295855.1 Pseudomonadales bacterium
CGAGAGCCACAAAGAGCGTAAACTACCGCTTCAAGGATCTTTCGCACTAATAGGATGGCTCCACTCCAAACGATTGCTTGACGAGTTTTTCGATCGCATGGCAGCGCCTAAGAAAGCTAAGATTCTTGCACTCGAAATCAGTCAATCCGGACGTCTAATTCAACAATTCGACCAGCTGGATCATGAAAGCGCCATTGATGTCCTTGATCAATTGGGCGCTTTTCATGGCAACACGCAATTCGAGACCTTCATTAATGCGCTCAGTTACGTCACGGATGTCGATGCAGAGCAGTTTCAGAACTTGCGGGACGAATTGCGCAAGATAAAAGCCATCGGCGAACAAGGAACTGCTTATGGCCGAATGCTTCGACTCAACCGAATTAAGAGGCTCGCAGAGATTAGAAGTGCTAGTTGATGTTGCTTATCTGAGCGGTGGATTCCATTCGAATGGTCTGACTTTGGGTCTAAACTGAATATGGCGTCTAAATCAACTGATGCCGACTCGAAGAGGCAGCATAATCACAGCGATGTGATCTTCAACGAAGATTGCATAACCGGCATGCAGCGACTTCCGTCCAATATCGTGGATCTCGTCATCACCGATCCGCCGTTCGGCATCGAATTCAAGGCAAAACGCCCCAACTACAACCGAGTTCCGCATCGTGTATTGGATGGGTATTCCGAAGTTTCATCGAGGAATTACCTTGAGTTCACGAATTCCTGGCTCACGGAGATACATCGGGTACTTAAACCAACGGGGTCTGCATTCGTGTTCTCTGGTTGGAACAATCTAAAGGACATTCTTAACGCGTTAAGTGACGTCGGTCTCGAGACGATTAACCACATCATCTGGAAATATCAATTCGGGGTTGTTACGAAACGCAAATTCGTAACGTCTCATTACCACTGCCTGTTCGTCGCTAAAGACGATAAAAGACGAACATTTCGTGCGAATTCACGTTTCTCTCAAGAGGACCGCACAGATTCCGGCAAGAGTGCCCGATACCAGGACATGGAAGATGTATGGGTAATTAATCGTGAATATTGGACCGGCGATATTAAGACGCCTACCAAGCTACCAAGACGGCTGATAGAGAAGATTCTTGACTATGCGTCAATCGAAGGTGAGCTAGTTATGGACCCGTTCCTAGGATCAGGGCAAGTGGCAGTTGTCGCGCAAGAACGCAACCGGCGGTATCTTGGATTTGAGGTAGTTCCAGAGTATTACGAGTTCGCTTCAAAGCGGCTTAGAACTAAGAGTTATCGCATTCCAGATAAGAACAGCAAGTAGCACTCAATCCCTAAGTTCAACTTGGACTTGCACGAACCTTTTAAGTAGACGGAACATCAAATACAGCTTGTTGATAGGACTGTAACTCGCTAATCCCTTTCTTTGCTAGATCAATCAGGTCGTTTAGTTCTTCACTACTAAATAAGGCACCCTCAGCAGTGCCTTGAATCTCCACAAATCCGTCAGAATTTAACATAACTATGTTCATGTCCGTGTCCGCGTTCGAATCCTCAACATATTCGAGGTCCAAGCGTGTTTCACCCTCGACGATGCCTACCGAGATCGCACCAACGAACCCTAGAAACGCTGATTCCCTGCCGACCGATAGCAATGCTTCCAGCACCGCAACCGCGCCCCCGGTAATCGATGCAGTTCGTGTTCCGCCGTCCGCTTGGATCACGTCGCAATCGATATATATCGTGAAACCGTCCAGTTGATTTAAGTCAACGCAACGTCGTAGCGAACGTCCGATTAATCTTTGAATTTCAACCGTCCGACCCGACTGCTTACCCCGGGCAGCTTCACGGTCAAATCTTTCGGTCGTAGCGCCCGGTAACATACCATATTCCGCTGTCAACCAACCCTGACCGGACCCACGAAGAAACCTGGGTACATCATTCTCAATCGTTGCAGTACAAATGACTTTCGTATCGCCGATGCAGATTAATACAGAACCTGCGGCATTCCTCGTGAACCCGCGTTCGATCGAAACTGGCCGAAGTTCGTCTAACCCGCGACTATTAGGTCTCATATTAACTAACTTTACTAGCTATCTGTACATACGAATCGGCATTATAGGGAGCTAAAATCGGGTAATGGTTGCCAGTATGACAGCGTTCGCGCGTTCCGAGACCGTTGGATGGGTGTGGGAATTGCGGAGCGTTAACCACCGTTTTCTAGATCTCAGTTTCAATCTGCCGTCCTCGGCTCAATCACTAGAACCCGATTTACGCGCGCATGCAAAGAAAGTGCTGAATCGAGGTCGTATTGAAGCTTCCCTTTCAAGTGCGACGAATAGTCCCGAAGCGACACCCACAATCAATGTTCAAGAATTGCGATCACTCTTAATCAACGCACAACATGCACTCTCTGCGATGCGCGAATTCACCCGCACCGACGATACTATGAGCGAACGCGATCAGCGACTCGATGTTCTAGATGTGCTGCGCTGGCCTGGCGTTTTGAAAGATCAAATCGATGTGACATCCGATTTGCACAAGAACATTTGTAACTCCTTCGTAGTAGCGTTAACGAAACTCGTTGAAGGTCGCAAAATCGAGGGTGAGTCCCTCCGGTTACTTTTTAAGACCCGACTCGATTCAATTCGTGAAAAACTAACACAATTGGAATCGATGGCTAAGTTACAGGTCGAGTTTATTCGCCAGAAGTTAGACCAACGACTCGAAAAACTTGGAGCTAACGTCGAGCCGAGTCGTATTGCGCAAGAAGTTGCATTACTTGCGCAACGTGCGGATGTGCATGAGGAGATCGATCGATTGAACGTGCAGATTTCTGAATTCGAGAGCTGTTTGCAGCGCGATGAACCACAGGGACGGCGACTAGGGTTTATCGTTCAAGAGATGGCGCGAGAATCTAACACACTAGCCGCCAAGCTAGCACCGCCAGCAGCGGTAACCCTAACCGTCGATCTGAAGGTGCTTGTTGATCAGATACGCGAACAGGTACAAAACGTCGAGTGACGCGTCCATCTTCGTCGCTAGCACATCTCTTCGTACTTTCTGGTCCATCGGGGGTCGGAAAGACCACGCTCGCTCAAGCAGTGCTCGATAACGACACGAATCTTCAACGGGCAGTGACCCACACGTCGCGAGCACCACGCAAAGGTGAAATCGAAGGTAGTCACTATCACTTTGTAAGCGAAACTCGTTTCCTTGAGATGAAGGCTAACCACGAGTTTCTCGAATCCGTTCACATTTTTGGTAACTACTACGGAACGAGTCAAGCGGCGGTACAACGTAGCCTTGATCAGAACGTAGACACGATGCTGATCATCGATTTTCAAGGCGCACGAGATGTACGGCGTCTCATGCGAAACGTAACTAGTGTCTTCATTCTGCCGCCGTCGATCAACGCGTTACAGAATCGACTCTTAGATCGAGCGGAAGTGGACGATCACACGCTCCAATCGAGAACTGAGAAGGCAAGATTTGAGATGTCGCATTACACAGAATATGACTTCGTGGTCGTCAACGATCTATTCGATAAAACCGTTGCGCAGGTACACGAAATCGTCGAAAGTGTGCGGATGAGTCGTAAGCTCGAAATAGGACCCACTGCGGAGAAAATTCAGTCGATACTAGCGAACGACTAAAACGAATATGAGACCTTGATCAACGTCGTTCGTCATAATGCAGCGTCTTTTAGTTACCCCACGAGCAACCGTTTCATGTCTGACGCCCCTCTACCTATCGGCGATCCTACAGAACTAGGCTTTGACCCAGATCGCTTAGCACAGCTCGGTCCAGCGATGCAGCACTTCGTCGATAGTCAAAAAGTACCAAACCTAGTGACGCTACTCGCTCGAAAAGGGCAGATCGTTCACTTTGAATCGCGCGGAGTCCTTGACATTGAACAGGGTAATCCTGTCGGTATGGATTCACTGTTTCGCATGTATTCAAACACTAAACCGATTGCGGGCGTAGCGACCTTGATCCTATTTGAAAAAGGCATCCTCACACCAGACGACCCCGTTGCTCGCTTTCTACCCGAATGGGGTGATCTCCAGGTTGTAAATCGCAATGAATTGATGCTCACAGAACCCGCGAAGCGACCCTTGACGATACGTCATTGTTTAACTAATACCACGGGTCTGATGAGTCCGCAGGCGATGCCGAGTTTCTATCGCCAGCAAATGCGGGACGAACTCGCTTCACTTGGATACGAGGATGACGACGGTTTCGGCTCAGATATTCCGAATCGCGATCGAGTTCGAGCGATGGCCAAACTGCCTTTAGGATTCCATCCAGGGGAACGATTTGTATACCACGTTGGTTATCCAATCCTCTCAGCTGTGCTTGAGGAAGCGTGCGGCCAAACCTTAGATGTTTTCTTCGAGGAGAATATCTTCGAGCCACTCAAGATGGACAGCACTGACTTCTATCTGAAACCTGGCACGCAAGATCGCTTCGGTACGAACTACGTCCCGCGGGAGGTCGAGGGTGAAGTCAAACTACATCCAGTCGAAACCGCCGCTGATAGTGAAAAGAATGGGCCGAGAAAACACTTCGGAGGTGGAGGTGATGCTGGCGGTGTCCTCTCAACCGCGGGAGACTATGCGAGGTTTGGACAGATGCTCTTGAACGGTGGCGAACTCGATGGCGCTCGTATTCTCGGTCGTAAAACCGTCGATCTCATGGTCGGTAACCACACTGGCGATATGACGATTCCGATGACTGGTCGAGGCTTCCACTGGGGTTTAGGTGTTGCAACGTATCACGGACGTGGCGCGCCACCACTTATTCGCTCAGTCGGGACTTACGGTTGGGGAGGCGCCGCAGGTACGACCTATTTCGGCGACCCGCAAGAGGAATTACTTGGTGTTTGCTTGACGCAAGTCTTAAATCACGGCGCTATGCCTGGAAACAACTATCAAGAGACATTCCAACGCTTGAGCTATCAAGCTTTGGTCTGAAACTGGATTAGTACGTGGTTATGCGGAGTTTCTATTTAGGAATTCCGCGTTTCCGCAGCTCCCGCCACTCAAGTTTTAGCCATGGCGTATGGTCGGCCGCATCATCAGCGATCGCGGCATCAATTTCATCGACGTAAGCCCAAATCCAAGCCTGAATTTCCGTTTCGTTAACGTTCGGGTCAATATCAACCTCACCCACGAACACAGAACATAGCTCATGTTCGCAAAGTTCGGGCGACCATTCCGCACGATATTCGAACTTATAGAGGAAATCTAGCTCGACCTTCAAGCCCAGCTCTTCATAGACACGTCGTTTTGCCGCGTCGAGTGGTTCTTCACCGAAAAACGGATGCGTACAGCAGCTATTTGACCAACAACCAGGCCAAAGTGGTTTGTCCGCATGCCGCTGCTGGAGCAAGAGTCGCGCTTGCTGGTCAAACAGAAAAACGGACACGGCGCGGTGCAGTATGCCACGACCTTCATGGCAGCTGCGCTTATCACGCAGACCGATGGCTTGGTCATCGGTGTCAACAAGCACGAGCAGGTCCGTCTCGCGTGAAACAGTTGCGGTCAATTTATCTTGTAGTTACTCATACTGAGAGGGTACTACGCATTTTGCGGCGCTTGTATTTCCGTTCGTCTGAAACAAGGCTTACGTAGTCGATCGTTTCACAGATTATTGAAATGCAGTTTATCTCAGAATTGCCTCCAGGATAACCACGGTTTTTATACTCACCACGAATCATGAGGTATTTACGCTGGAATTTCAATCACGGTGGCGTAGTTACTTGAAAAGAGCGTGATTTCACAGCGAATTCACAAATCGTCTGTGAGATCCCGCGGCTAGATTGAGCGAAGCTAAGAGTTTAGCACCATTTCGAGTCCAGAACTTATCTTCACGATTCCAGACAACCAACGAATTACGTTAACCCCGCCCGTAATTTGACAGCGCACGACTCAAAATAACGACAAGGGGTTCGCCAATAATTGACGCGTTTTAGCTCGGCTCCAATCATTGATCCGAAACCCTACAGAACGTCACATCAAGCTCCAAGACTCTGATCTCTGTTACTTTGAATGGGAGGGGAAACGAGACTCAACGATTCTGCTACTTCACGCGACCGGATTTCACGCGAGATGCTGGGACCAGACCGTAAATGCACTACCCCAATCCTCTCGAGTACTCGCGGTCGATCTTCGTGGTCATGGGCGTTCAAGTAAGGAAGGACCGTTCGGCTGGTTCGATATCGGGAAGGACATTGTCGACTTCGTTGATGCGTTGGATCTTTACGATATTGTGGTCGCCGGACATTCCATGGGTGGGCATTGTGCGCTATATGCGAGCGGTAACCGTGTTGAGCGATTTAAAGCTTTAGTCTTGGTTGATCCGGTCATACTCTCGCCTGAGCAATACTCCGAGCATGCCGCGACCATGGCTGAGATGGGTACTAACGAGCATCCGATTGCACACCGACGAAATCGATGGGAGTCACCGTCGGTAATGTACGAGAGCTTCTGCAAACGCCACCCATTTAGCCTCTGGCAGCCAAGCATTCTCCGCGACTACTGCGAATTTGGTCTATTACCGAATACAGGGGAATATGTGCTCGCTTGTCCACCCAAGATTGAGGCGCAAATCTATATGGGGACAGGGCAACGCGACTTGAATGGTCTGCTATCCAACGTCACGCATCCTACCGTTGTCATGCGTGCCAAACAGCGAACGGGACCGCGACAAACCATGGATTTTGCCAGTTCGCCAACATGGCCAGGACTAGCGGATGCCTTACCAAATGCACGCGATGTTTATCTGCCTGACCTCTCACACTTCATTCCAATGCAGCGGCCCGATCTAGTCGCTGCGGAAATCCGCAGCCAGTTAAAGAACTGAAGGCGATCTAAACTCCCAATAACCTGACCAGTAACGTCCGTATAGATATAGACCGACCGAGATTACGACACCTGGCAGCAAGGCGTTAAGGGCACCAAGCCACTCCACGATATGTCCCAAAATCCAGGCGGCTAGGATCGAACTGAGCGTAAACGTGAATAAATAAAAACCGAGTACCTTCGAGCGATGAGCAGGCGGCGCCATTTCCTGCAGCGTGCTACGAATCAGTGTCGACGTGATGCCCATGTTGATCCCCCAACACATGACAAAAAGCAAGAAAAGTAAAGGCGATGGTTGCAGCCAGATTCCTAAGATGACCAGAATTCGAAATAACTGTAGCGAAACGTAGATCTTGCCGGGATGCTTTAGCGGCATCATCCAGTACAACACGATCGTCGATCCAGTGCTCCCGATCGTGAATGCAATGAACATCGCAGTTAGCAACGTGCCGTCGTCCACTGGTAGCGTGCCGCCCGCATAGTGTTCCATCAGGATATACGGCATCACCACCATATATCCACCCGCATTGAAAATCGCGGACACGAAGTTCATCCCAATCAGATTCCTGATGATTGGTACTGACAGCACGTTGCGGAATCCTTCAACGATATCAATGCGCTCTTTCTTGATCGGCGGTAGCTCCGGCAAACCCAATACTGCGACTGCCGCAAGCAGGTAGAACCCAGCCAACACCAGCAAAACCGGAACCAGACCGAGTCTTTCAAGTTGCGTGCCCGCACTCATCGCGGCAATACCAACCAGCGAGGGTACGATCGTGATCAACGCGATGGATCGCTGTATATCGAGATGCGATACTCTATTGACCATGCCTTGCCTTGCCGGATCAGCCAATGACGAAAGAATCGTGGTGCCCGCGCCGAAAGCGATAACCATCCACACATTTAGGTTGCTCATCCCGAAGATCAACAACACCGGCACGACCGCAGTCAGTATCGCGAGGAAAAACAAAAAACGTCGAGCGTCAAATCGATCTCCTGCAAATCCGCCAATAAGCAAGATGATCAAGGGCGCGACGTTAATTAACGCTCGACTTTCTCCATAAACACTCGCCGATTCCTCAAGTACGCCTACCAGAATCCATGTGATCAGCAAGCCCTGAAGACTCAGAGCCGCCATCGATAGGCTGTTACTGGTTAAGTACCAGAAAAACGCCGCGCGAGGCGGCGTTCCAAATTCGCTTGGCTGATCCAATACTCTCTGGCGCGGCTAGACTAATGCGCCACTCGTGTTACTGACGAACAGCGTCGAAATAGGCTTGAGCCGAGGCTAGATGCTCATCCGCAGACCAGTTGCCAGCATTGTGTGTTGCCACAGCGATATGCGTACACCCTAGACCTTTCCACCGATCGTAGTGCGAGCGCCAACGATCGGGATTGCCCCCTCGGAACTGAACCTGCGCCTGAATCCCAAACGAATCCCATGACAATCCAGCAGCTTCGCGCGCCTTTTTCATTGTCTCAATCATCGCTCCAGATGCCTCGTTTGGCGTGCCGAGTGGGATCCAACCGTCGCCTAACCTTGCACAACGCTTCAGCAGTGCCGGAACGCCTCCACCAAACCAGATAGGGATCGTCCGAGAAGGTCTGGGCAAGATACTCGCCTGCGTTACCGTGTGAAATCGTCCTTCGTAGGTGAACGCATCATTAGCCCACAGTTTCCGCATCAGCTCCACTTGTTCCGCTTGCCGACTACCCCGCGCTTCAAATGGAACGTTAAGCGCCTCATATTCGACGGCGTTCCAACCCGTTCCGATCCCCAAACGAAACCGGTTATTGGACAAAATCGCTAACTGTGCCGCTTGCTTCGCAACAAGTGCAGTCTGTCGCTGAGGCAAGATCAACACCGCCGTTGTGAACTCAATGGTCTCCGTCGCGGCCGCCATAAACGCGAATGTGGTAAACGGTTCGTGAAACGCAACATCCTTGTCGTATGGTCCCGACCAGCCACCGGGACGGTTGGGGTCCGCACCCAATACATGATCGTATATGAGCATGTGGTCTGCACCCATGGCTTCCGCACCCTGTGCATATGCCCTTATCGCCCCAGGATCGGTACCGATCTCATTGTGCGGGAAAACAATACCAACTTTCATGCGACTACTCCGAGCTTAGTGCAAAAATTTACTTGGGTGAAAGCCTATTTTCAGTGTGCGAGATAACTGCAGAAACGGCACACAACCCTATAATTTTGCGTTCAAAATCCGCCTTTTCAGGCGGATTTGTTTATGTCTGACGCCAATTGTCCGTTCACATGTCCGATTCTACCAACCGTCCCGAACCATTCTCGTTTCCCGAGATGGAACGTGACATTTTGGCGTTTTGGACTGAACACGATACGTTCCAGAAGTCGCTCGATCAGACTCGAGATTCCGATCCATACACCTTCTACGACGGTCCACCATTCGCAACGGGCTTGCCTCACCACGGCAACTTGCTTGCCTCTGTCATCAAAGATGTTGTACCTCGATATTGGACGATGAAGGGACGGCATGTGTCTCGCCGTTTCGGGTGGGATTGCCACGGTTTGCCGATCGAGCACGAAATAGACAAAAAGCTCGGTATGTCAGCCCACGAAGCGCTCCAAAATCTCGGCGTCGCAGGATACAACGACGAGTGCCGTGCAATTGTCGATCGATACACGAATGAATGGCGTTCGATCATTTCGCGTATCGGACGTTGGGTCGATTTTGACAACCAGTACAAAACCATGGACGTGTGGTTCATGGAATCAGTCTGGTGGGTGGTTAAGCAGCTTTGGGACAGAGAACTTATCTATCCTGGCTACAAGGTCATGCCAGTGTCTACCGCGCTCGAGACACCACTCTCAAACTTTGAAGCAACAAGCAATTACAAGGACGTACAAGACCCGGCGATCACGGTGTTGTTCAAGCTCAACGATGAAGATGCGTACATCTCCGCATGGACAACAACACCTTGGACGTTACCTTCAAATCTGGCGCTTTGCGTAGGCGAGGATATCTCGTACGTTCTCGTCCTCGAAGCCGAGTCGCAAAGGAAGTTCTTTCTGGCCGAAGATCGACTACAGACCTACCAAGAAAATCATGGTCTTGAGGTGGTTTCCAAGGTCAAAGGCAAGGAACTCGTAGGTCGTAAATACGAACCGTTATTCCCTTACTTCACAGAAAGAGCAAACGAGGGTGCATTCGTCGTACTAGCTGATGACTACGTTGCGACCGATGAAGGCACAGGCGTCGTGCATCAAGCCCCCGCGTTCGGCGAGGATGACCAACGCATCGCGCTTGAACATGGGATAACGACCCTTGTTTGTCCCGTCACCATGAACGGCGAATTTACCGCCGAGGTAAGTGATTTTGCGGGCCAGCATGTCAAGGAAGCTGATCGCGACATCATCCGTTGGTTGCGTGACCGGAATGCACTACTTGAACACACCACGATTCAGCACAACTACCCATTTTGCTATCGGTCAGATACGCCACTTATCTACCGGGCGGTCCCGTCCTGGTTCGTCAATGTCGGCGAATTCAAGGATCGCCTCATCGCTGCAAATCAACAGGTTCGATGGGTACCGGAGCACATCAGAGATGGCCGTTTTGGGCATTGGCTCGAAAATGCGCGAGACTGGGCGATTTCACGCAATCGCGTCTGGGGCACACCGCTGCCCATCTGGGAGAACACAACAACTGGTAACTTCGTGTGCATCGGCTCACGTGAGGAGCTTCGTGAATACACAGGTGCGGAACCGGTAGATCTCCATCGCGAGCACGTCGATGACCTGACATTTGCCATCGATGGTGAAGAGGGGGA
>JAGWBO010000056.1:10840-12062 GCA_021295855.1 Pseudomonadales bacterium
GGCATGGTGCTTGCCGAAGATGGGCGCAAGATGTCCAAGCACCTGAAAAACTACACCGATCCGGTTGCACTGATGGAAAAGTACGGTGCGGACGCCCTACGACTCTATTTGATCAATTCCGGTCTGATGCGCGCAGAAGAGCAGAGATTCGTTGATTCTGGGGTTGAAGCGATCGTGCGTAGAGCGTTGCTGCCTTGGTACAACGCGTTTTCGTTCTTCAAGCTTTATGCAGAAATTGACGGCTGGTCGCATACGCACAGCGTTGATCAGATTGACAACATCCTCGACCGTTGGCTAATCTCAAAGCTTCAGACGCTGAAATCGACGATCAGTCGAGAAATGGAAGCATATCGGCTATACGGCGTCGTCCCGCGCTTATTTGAGTTCATTGAGGACTTGAACAACGGCTACATCCGTTTAAACCGCTCGCGGTTTTGGGGGGACGGTCTCGATGCAGACAAAAAAGCCGCCTATTCCACCCTGTATCAGGCCCTACTGGAATTGACTCAAGCCATGGCACCATGTGCGCCATTTCTAGCGGAGTATCTATTCCACGAACTCAGAAAATTTGGCGATGCGACGTTAGCGGAATCCGTTCATTTGTGTCACTATCCCGTAGCCAATGACGCGCTAGTGGACGCCGAACTTGAGAGCGCTGTTCGGCTCATGCAGCAAGTCATACTTCTAGGACGTCGTCAACGCGAGGAGAGAAAGATCAACCTGCGCGTGCCGTTGTCACGACTGACGATCATCCATCGCGACGAGGTAATCCTGAACAGTTTACGCAAACTCGAAAGTTACATCATCACTGAACTGAACGTCAAACATGTCTACTATGAGAGCAATGAAGCGGAATTCATCAAGCAGTACGCGAAGCCGAATTTCCCTGTGCTGGGTAAACGCTTAGGCAAACGTATGAAAGCGTTCCAGCGGAGCATCTCAAGCCTGAGCGTAACTGAGCTAGAGACTTTACGAAATGACGGCGCACTCGAAATAGATGGAGAAACATTCTCTACGGACGAGATTCAGGTGTTCCGAGAAGCAATTGAAGGTAGCAATGTCGTCACTGATCGATTAATTTCGATTGAGCTCGATACTGAAATCAACGACGAACTAGCACTCGAGGGTTTAGCCCGAGAGTTGGTGCATCGCATACAGCTGGCGCGTAAAGCCAAGCAACTTCAGGTCACGGATCGTATTGATTTATTTGTCGACGGCACGC
>JAGWBO010000056.1:12160-13699 GCA_021295855.1 Pseudomonadales bacterium
GAAGGGAAGCAGCTTAGTTCCCTGTGAACGTTGGTTTCGTTTTCGCGAGGTAGGACCGAATCGCCTCTTGACGATCTGCCGTCGACGCGCTGAAGAGGTTCTGATCGACATCCATATGCATTACCGATGTGTCGAGCGCTGACGCAATCGCATTCACGCTCTGCTTGATCATCTGCTGAGGAATCGGCGATAGGCTCGCGTACCGCTCAGCCCAGGTCATCGCAGTCGAGATGAGGTCGTCGCGCGGGACGAGTGCGTCCAAGATACCCCACGATAAGAGTTCCTCGGCATTGATCCGCTCACCACCAGCGACAAGCCGTTTTGCTCGTGCTGGTCCAGCTAAGTGTGTGATTAGAGGTAGGCTCTTCCACATTAAGTTCACGCCAATCTCGATCTCAGGATATTGCATGAAGCAATCATCCGCCCCAATTCGAAAATCCATCGCCGTCGTTAAACAAGCACCACCACCTAACGCGCCGCCATTCCACGCTGCGATGGTTATCTGGTCCATGCCATAAATCGCGTTAATCGCGCGTTCACCAACCCTCGCGCGACGCCGGCGTAATACTAGATTCGCATCCGCATCGATTGGTTGAACGTCTGGCGATAGATCCGCGCCACTGGAGAAGTGTTTACCAGTACCGGTGAAAATCACAACGCGCGTTTCTGGGTCATCGCGAAATGCATGCGCGACGGCTTCAATTTCCTCCAAATGCGCGGTGTCCAGTGCATTCATCTTCTGGGGCCGATTGAAGGTCACCGTCGCAATGTAACCGTTCGACTCACAGATCAGGTTTTTGTATTCGGACATCTCGATGCAGTTCGTGGTGATTTGGAATGGCGGTTGTCGCGTCTGCGAAGCATATCGCCCGTCTGAGCCAGAAATTTACCAAACCGATAATTGCGGACCGCTCTTAAATCGCAAACATCCATGAACAGTAACGACCTCGTTGCCGACATACTTAAAACTGAAGGTGTAGATTGGGTTTCTTGTTACCCGTCCAATCCCCTAATCGAAGCTGTTGCCAAAGTTGGCATTCGACCCGTCGCATTCCGCCACGAACGGGGCGCTGTGATGGCCACCGACGGATATTCGCGTTGTTCAGACCGTCGGCGATTTGGTGTCGTCGTGATGCAATCACAAGCGGGTGCGGAAAACTCGGTTGGCGGATTAGCGCAAGCCCACGCGGATGCAGTGCCAATTCTGGCACTACCAGGAGGCAACCCGCTGAGCATGCTGTTCGTCCGCCCAAATACGGTTGCCGCGAATACGTGGGACACTGTGGTGAAACACATTGAATTTGTCACCAGTCCCTCGCAAACAACCACGGTCATGCGTCGCGCATTCCATTCGCTTCGAACTGGCCGACCTGGACCGGTCGTTGTCGAGTTGCCCGGCGATGTCTGTGCAGCTGAGATACCCGAAAACACCCCAGAATATCGGTCGCCAAGCGCGGCTCAGTTCGTACCTTCCGCTGGTGCAATTCAGGACGCTGCCCAACAATTGACAGAGGCAAGTAATCCTCTGTTGTGGGTTGG
>JAGWBO010000056.1:13727-14267 GCA_021295855.1 Pseudomonadales bacterium
TAGATGTCGCGGTGTTCACGACCATGCCTGGCAAATCCGCATTCAACGAGCACCATCCGCTCTCGGTTGGCGCGGGAGGTTCAACCGTTACGGGACCTGCAGCGCAATGGCTTCGCGAGACTGACTTGATTTTTGCCGTTGGCGCATCCTTGACTTCCTCGCCATACGCGCAACGGGTACGCCGTGGGACGTTTCTTATCCACAACGTGATCGATGACAACGAAGTCAATAAAGACACCCACGCGGACATTCCGCTAGTAGGCGACGCTAAGTTAACGCTTCAGGCTTTGATCGACGCCGTGAAAGGGCTCATTGGGGAAGAGCCACGTAACACGGGCGTGAAAGAGAAGATTAAAGCGGCGAAAGACGCATGGTGCGCTCAGTGGCAACCGTATCTAACTAATAACGACAGTCCACTATCACCTTATCGAGTTATCCACGAAATGAATGTGAATCTCGATAAGGACAAGAGCATTGTCACGCACGACGCCGGTGCGCCAAGAGATCAGATCGTGCCGTTTTACGATGCCACCACGCCTC
>JAGWBO010000124.1 GCA_021295855.1 Pseudomonadales bacterium
TCTTAAGGTCGACTTCGGCGAGCTCAAACCCGTCAGTCGACCGTCGCATAGCCTCGAGTCGCTCTCTTGAGGTTCCGCCAAGGGGCGATTGATAGAGCAATAGGCAGAAGCTTGGTTCGCTGCCGCGTCCTACCCGACCACGGAGCTGGTGTAGCTGAGCTAGTCCCAGACGTTCTGCGTTCTCGATCACGATGACCGTTGCATTCGCAACGTCGATGCCGACTTCAATCACCGTTGTTGCGACCAACAGACGCAATTCGCCGTCTCTAAAGGCCGTCATGACTTTGTTCTTTTCGTCGACCTTCATTCGACCGTTGACATGACCCACCCCAATGTTGGTGAATCGTTCCTTGAGCTGTTCATAAGTTGTGGTGCTCGCGGAAAGGTTGGTTTCTTCGTTCTCGTCTATCGCGACACAAACCCAGTAGACCTGCTGACCGTTACGTAGTTGTTGTTCGACGGCACCGATTACGTCTTCGCGACGTTCATCAGCATGGATCGTGGTTTTGATGGGCGTTCTTCCGGGTGGTAGTTCATCGATCGTTGAGACAGCGAGATCTCCGAACATAGTGAGTGCAAGTGTCCTTGGTATTGGCGTCGCGGTCAGTACGAGTTGATGCGCGTTTTCGCCTTTACCGGTCATTTGCATACGTTGATGCACGCCAAATCGATGTTGCTCATCTATGATCGACAGGCTCAATCGTTTGAAGATCGTTTTCTCCTGAAAAAGCGCGTGGGTTCCGACCACGACTTGGGTGCGACCGTTCGTGATTGCGTCCTGTTGACTTCGTCGCTGTCGCGACGGCATGCGACTGGTAAGAAGGCCGACTTCGATTCCGAGGGGAGTTAGCCACTCGGAAAATACGTGGAAGTGTTGTTCGGCGAGCAGTTCTGTTGGCGCCATGATGGCGGTTTGCGCATTGTTTTCGGCTGCGCGAATAGCGGCGAGCGCAGCGATGATGGTCTTACCGGAGCCGACATCTCCCTGAATAAGACGGCGCATTGTTGTTGACTTTGAGAGATCGCCGAGGACTTCGCCTGCGACACGCTGTTGGGCGGATGTCAGCGCGAAACCAAGTTTGTCAAGAAGCTGTTCTTCTAATCCCTCGACCGACGGTAACGGGTCGGTTTCGCGATCCTTGTGTTGACGTTGACGCGTTTGGACGAGCATAAAAGCAAGCATTTCGTCAAACACTACACGTCTGAAAGCTGCTTGAGTTGAGTCTGGATAAGTGTCTGGATTTGGTTGATGGGTCTCACGAACAGCTTCTTCTAGTGTCAGTTCGTCGTATTTGAATTTCGGGAAAAAGGCGGTTTCATGAAGTGATTGAGCTATCCACGAACCAAGTCGAGCGCTCGTGATGTTCGCAGTCGCTGGGTAGACTGGTCGAAATTCGGAGGTTGGTTCGCCGGGATCGTCGTGAAACACGCGATATTGAGGGTGAATAAACGTCTTGCCGTAGGCGGGTTTTCCGTACACATACAACCACGATCCAACTCGGAATTGGTTTCGTTGATAGGATCCGAAATGCAACAGTCGTAAGGTGCCACGTCCTGTCTCATCCTCAAAGAACACCTGCATTCCTCGTTGATTCCTATACGCTTCCGCGACCTCAACGATGGTGCCTTGTACTACGCATTCTTCGTCCGCAACATCGCACAGATTAGTTCGACGTGTGCGGTCCTGGTAGTCACGTGGCATATGGAGGAGCAGGTCAGTGACCGTCCTGATATTAAGGTGGCTGAGACGTTCGGCGGCCTGCGGTCCAACGCCGGCGATCGATGTGACTAGATTGGACGGCAAAGGATCGCGCTATTTAGCGACGGCGATGGCCTCGACTTCAATCGTCGCGTTGACCGTGGAACGGGCGGGATAAGGCGGTGACAACATTTCGCTCATAACCACATTAACACTATTAAAACGATCTAGATCGGTGATAAACACTGTGAGTTTTACGATGTCGTTGAGGTCCGCGCCACCTGCTTTGAGTACAGACTCAATGTTCTTGAAAATTTGCCTTACTTCGGTTTCGGTGTTAGTGGCGTTGAGTTCCATCGTATCGGGCTTAAGCGCAATTTGTCCAGAGAGGTACAGCATGTCACCGACGCGAACCATGTGCGAATAAGGTCCGATCGGCTCTGGCGCGTGCTTCGAGTCGATTGCGTAGGACTGCAT
>JAGWBO010000125.1 GCA_021295855.1 Pseudomonadales bacterium
TCAATTTGTAGGTCCTTCCCCGCTTCGAAGGCAACGGCGGCTCTGGTTTGCATGGACTTTCCTTATTTAAGTGGCGCTAGGTCTCGCCACGGATATAGTGCACAAGATCGCTGATCTGCTCACTCTGCTCGTCAATGATCTCAGAGAGTAGATCCCGAATTGAGATGACGCCTTCAACGGTGCCATCTTCCATGACGATCAGATGACGAATGCGATGCTTGTACATCAACCCGACGCATCTATCAACACGCTCGCTCTTGGTTACGGTGATGACTTCTCGCGTCATAATCTCGGAGACACGCGTCGTCTTTGAGGACTTGTCTTTAAGGATGACCTTGCGTGCGTAATCTCGTTCAGAGATGACGCCTACAAGCTTGTTCTCCTGTAACACGGGCAACAGTCCGACATGCAATTCCGACATGAGTGTGATAGCCTCAAAGACGGTTGCAATCGGTGCAATACTGTAGAGATCCGGGTGATCGTGGTGATTGAGTACGTCCAGCACGCTTTTCATCGTGGTTCTCCCTGCTGTTAGTACTTGTATTGATCGGGTTTGAAAGGACCAGGCACCGGTACGTTGATGTAGTCGGCCTGTTCCTGAGTGAGTGAGGTGATCGTGCCGCCGAAGCCTTCAACCATCAGCTGAGCGACTTCCTCGTCGAGCTTCTTCGGTAGAACTTCAACAGAGATAGGCGCGCGCTGACTTGAATCTTGATCTGCCCATTTTTGTTCAAATAGATGCATCTGTGCCAGTACCTGATTGGCGAACGATCCGTCCATAACTCGGGATGGGTGACCCATTGCGTTACCGAGGTTTACCAAGCGACCCTCTGACAACAAGATTAGGTAATTGGTAGGCGATTCGCCACGAAAAATCTGATGGACCTGCTCCTTGACTTCCTGCCAATGCCAGTGGTCGCGCATGTATTGCGTATCGATTTCATTATCGAAATGACCGATGTTGCACACGATTGCACCAGCCTTGACGGTTTCGAGCATCGGTGCGTCACAGACACTCGTGTTGCCAGTGCACGTGACGATCAAATCAATAGAACCCATGAGTGCTTGATCGATGTCTTCAATCTTGCCCGTGTTTTTACCGTCACGATACGGTGAGACGACTTCGAATCCATCCATGCATGCCTGCATCGCGCAGATCGGGTCGACTTCGACAATTTTGACGATCATGCCTTCTTGGCGTAGACTGGCAGACGAACCCTTTCCGACGTCGCCGTAGCCGATGACGAGTGCTTTCTTGCCAGCCAGGAGCACGTCAGTTGCGCGCTTGATCGCGTCATTCAAACTGTGACGCGTACCGTAACGATTGTCGTTCTTGCTCTTGGTTACCGACGCGTTCACATCGATCGCTGGTACTTTGAGGGTGCCCTTCTCCAGCATTTCTAACAAGCGATGAACGCCGGTCGTCGTCTCTTCGCTGATGCCGTGAACATTTTCGAGCATCTGCGGGTATTTCTCGTGGATCATTAATGTCAGGTCGCCACCATCATCGAGTAGCACGTTCGCGTCCCATGGCTTGCCATTCTTGAGGATCGTCCGCTCGAGGCACCACTCGTATTCCTCTTCCGTCTCGCCTTTCCATGCAAACACCGGTACGCCATCCGCAGCCATGGCGGCGGCAGCGTGGTCTTGCGTTGAAAAGATGTTGCATGAGGACCAACGGACTTCTGCCCCAAGTGCGCGCAACGTTTGGATCAGGACTGCGGTCTGTACGGTCATGTGGATGCAACCGATGATTCGAGCACCAGCTAGGGGTTGTTGCTCCAGGTACTTTTTCCGCAACGCCATTAACGCGGGCATTTCGTTTTCTGCCAGGGCGATTTCGCGATTGCCGAATTTAAAGTCGTCAGTCATAGTTTTAGTTGTTCATGTCACGCAAAATGCTATCACGCATTAAGAGATCATTATTGGCAAGCCGTGATGCTTCATGGAGAGCGGGTTCACACCCTCTAAAATCGCCACCGCACGGTTTTGGCGCGCATTGACGTATACCTGACGTGTTAGTTATCGATTTCCGAATTCATCATGCGTAAGTTTTCCCGCGTCCAAGTGCTCGTCCTCGTTGGGTTAACAACGATTGCGCTGATTGGGTGTGCGGAACAAGAGACAGATTTAACCGAACACCCAGGTTTGCAAACCTATACGAAATACTGTGCGA
>JAGWBO010000057.1:0-558 GCA_021295855.1 Pseudomonadales bacterium
ATCCGCTCGAACGCTGTTCGCCGAAGCGCTGAGCGATCTCCCTCCACATCTTGTTCGTGTCGTCGACTTCACGAGCGATGAACGCCACCGAAGTAAATTAAAAACGAGGTATCGAGATGTCTTAGGTGAAATACCTGACGACCACTTCTTCTTCGATGGCGCTGTCGATTGGATTAAAACTCATTTGGTCGATTAAGAACATTGTGCGCAGCCCCCCATAGTTAACTCTCTTTTCTCTGCGAACGCACAGTAGAATCGGACGGCTCTTCTACACGCGTGACGAATATTGAAATTTAAGTTCCCTCCCCCTCCAAACTTCCACGGCGACGCCACCGGCCCCGAAGTACCTTTGAGGGTCACGACCTTAGAGATTCAGTACTGTGATGGTGCTGGTGTTTGCGTGCAATTTGCCTACGCAAACGGTGATGGCTCTACCACCGAGAGAGTCGCACTGAGTCTCCCAGCAGCCGTGAAACTCTCGAACGAATTGTCCGACGCTGTGGATGGGTACCTGTACGAGACCGGCGAGGTGGTTACTGACCACGAAAACACCGAAGA
>JAGWBO010000057.1:684-14915 GCA_021295855.1 Pseudomonadales bacterium
TGGGTCAATACCAAGTGAAGTTTGTCGAAATCGCCACGGAAGTCGTGCGGGTCAAATGTGTGAATGAAGGACAGTTAGATGTTTTGCGGCAGGATAGCACGATCCAGATTGTTGGCGTCGCGTACGTTCGGAACGACGACGATTCTGACCAGTAACAAGGCAATTTCATAACTTGTACAGTAACGATATCTATGCGACCGAGTCCAAATTCGCGCAAGCGTGACAAAAACGAACGCTTGTCGTTCTGAAGCGAGAGATTAACGACGATGTCACGATGGGTTGAACGACGAGGTGTTCGAGTCTGGCGTAGCTTGAATCAGAGCGAAGCATCTTCATTCGTCGTCGCTGTGCTTTTAGCGATGATGCTCGTTGGCTGTGGTGGCGGCGGAAGCAATCCAGAACCGATCGTGATTACGTCGCCTCCTGTAACGCCGCCACCACCGTCGCCCGAACCACCCACAAGTAGCGCGCAACCTTGTGAAAACGGACAAGCCGATGAATTCGCATGCCAAGCTATTTCTCTTCGTAGCCAAGTGCCACTCAATGAGCTGGGTGGTGAATCCGGGAACGATATCTGGGGTTGGCACGACGCGGATACCGATCGTGAATACGCTCTGATGGGGTTGAACAATGGAACCGCGTTCGTCGATATCTCGGACCCAGATAATCCTGTATTTATAGGTCGTTTACCGACGCAATCTGCGAACTCAGCCTGGCGCGACATCAAGGTCTATCAGAACTATGCCTACGTCGTCGCGGACCAAGCTGGAGCACATGGCATGCAAGTGTTCGATTTGACTCGTTTGCGGGATCAGTCTGCAACTCAGGAATTTACTGCTGACACCGTTTATGGCGATATCGAGAACACGCACAATCTTGCTATCAACGAGGACACCGGATTCATGTACGCCTTGCTCAGCAATACTTGCGAGGCGGGTCTCCACATGATCGATCTATCGATACCAAATAACCCCCAATTTGCAGGTTGTCATATGACCGTACGAACACACGATAGCCAGTGTGTTGTGTATGCCGGTACCGACTCCGACTACGTTGATAGGGAGCTATGTTTCAGCTCGAACGAAGATCACTTCGAGGTAGTCGACGTAACGGAGAAATCATCGCCAATGACCATCTCATCGCTGACGTACGAACAACAGGCTTACATCCACCAAGGATGGTTGACGGAAGACCACCAGTATTTTCTGCTTGGCGACGAGTTAGATGAATTGATATTTGCCCAAGCGACACGCACTCACGTAATTGACATATCAGATTTAGACGCGCCTGCATACCTGTATGTGTTCGAACATGAAACCCAAGCAACAGACCACAACTTGTACGTTCTCGGCAACCGAATATTCCAAGCGAACTACAGCGTCGGTTTGCGCGTACTGGAGTTCGACGACCTCGCTTCAGAAGAGATGACGGAGATCGCTTTTTTCGACACATTTCCACAACACAACGATGTATCACAAACGGGTGCGTGGAGCGTTTATCCCTATCTGCCTTCCGGCAACATCATCGTCAGCGACATCCAAAACGGGTTATTCGTGCTTTCGCTCGATTAGCGTAGAAGTATTTCACTTATGCGGAGTCCGTAAAGGTGGCTCAATCTCGCTTCGAGAACCATTCAAGGAAAGCATGGTCTTAATCAACAATTCACTAGCACGCAACACAACGTCAAATTGTCGTACCCAACACGCTTGATGGTTTACAGCATCGTATGGATTGCTGCAACTACCACAGTCGCTTCGAACTCGGACTGTGTCGAGGAACCGCAAATGTTCGATGTGGAGACTCCCAACCTAAGCATGGATCAACGAGCACTCGTCGTCGATGCTCTTTACCTCAATCGACACGAACCGCACCCAGTGTGCAGTTTCGAGCTAGACGCCACGCTTGACTACATTCCTAGCCGGATCGAACGTTACGATCCTGGACTGGAAAACGACTCGCCATGGATGTTGATTTCGGTTGAGGCTCGCGAACCACGTGAGCGTGAGCGCAAGCAGACGCCACGCTATACACGGATGAGTCCAGAGGAAGTTTTTGACGACCTGACCCAAAACACAGACTGGGAATCGCTAACGGTTGCAAATGAAAACGACAACGTTTTGACTCTTGAAGGTCTAAAGAACCTCGAAGTAGGCTCGGATCAGTTCGTCTCTGCAGATCTCAACCTTGAAATCGACAAAACAAACAGATCCATTGCACGGGTCACAATCACGATGAATGAGCCCCGCAAGATCAACTTCGCCGCAACTATTTCGGCGATGAAAATGACTCAGATCTATCGACATGAACCAAGTGTTTCTTGAGCACTCTTAGATCAGCTATTAGTAGACTGGAAATTTAGGTTTTTCCTCGTTCCCGTTTCGTCAACGGAACGTATAACCTATCGCGATTACAACTGCACGCTGGCTAACCAGACGAGAATGTGCGACGAATGACAGCCGAGCCGTTTCCCTCTATATTCGCGCAAACAACTCCATAGTCTGAAGGACGCGGGTCTAGGTTGTAATAGACTCAAAATCAAGTTTTGGGTGAGAGATTTTCTTCAACCGTGAGTTTTAAATCATTCACGATAAATATCGTTCGCTCGGCCAAAGTTTTGATAACGAAAGTGTCGATCCAAATCGTCTCACGTAATTACTTGGTTGCTGAGACCATGGTTATCCGTCGAGTACGTAGTTGACTCTTACGTATCCAAACCTTCCACCCAACCCGTAAGGAGTATCAGTCGGATATCGAATTCCCCAAAGTACGCTCGAAAGGTGCGTCTTGGCTAGCTCAGTCGGTAACGTGTCAAATATGTTGTTTATTCCTAGCGCCACTTGAAATGAGCTGCGATCAAGCCAAGCTTCGACGTCAAACGTCTGTGCGGGATCGACCCTGATCTCGCCTGTGTCGAGCGGGTTCTGAGTCGCCTCACCAAAGTGATTCATGCGTAACACGGTTCCCCAACCGTCACTTCGCCATTCACCACTGAAATTGCCTTGACTATTGGGTTGACCCCGCTCAAGCGTGAGGGCACCCCAGCCGCCAAAATAATCCTCGAACGTCAGTCCTTCTGGTGCCCGGTCCGGCATGTTGCTCTCGATGATCTCGGTATCGTTCGTGTGTCCATTTGCCGTGAACCAAAGCTCCCCAGTAGCAATCGGCAGCACCCACGAAGCCGAGACATCAATGCCTTGCGTTTTTGTGTCAACACCGTTGAAAAAGAATGTCGCGGTTGAGGCATTAACGGTATCACAAGCAGGAATCCCACCACAATCTATACCTTGGGACCTTACCACTCGATCTTGAATTCGTGTGTCGTATAGGTCCACCGAAAACCGTATGTTCCTTTCAGTCCATCGCCAGATCAAACCTGCGCTCCAGTTATCGGACGTCTCGTGCTTCAACGAATCAATGCCGAATGCGCGCACGACCGGATGACCTTCGTTGGCGGAGAACGTGGTTGTTAACCCAGTATCGCTACCCACGAAGAGAATTGAGTTGAATCGACGCTGCGAGAGACTCGGTGCTCGAAAACCTGTAGATACGGCACCTCGCAACGCGACGTTGTCAAGAAGCGCGACGCTGGCCGTGAATTTCCCGGTCGTCTGTCCGCCAGCATCGCTATAGTCTTCGGTTCGCAGCGCTGCGCTTAAAGAAAGACCATCCATCGGGTTGCTTTCTATTTCCGCATAAGCGGCGCGACTGTCGCGGCTGTCTTCGCTCAGTCGAACATTTAAGGGGCTGTACCCTGGATACCCCTGGAAGCCACACGCGGCGACGACGCCCTCAAGTGGCGACCCGTCCGGTCCGACCGCGAACGCATTGAAGTCGGAAACGTGCGGTGATCCACACGACCAGGACGCTTCATCCCCCGCTTTCTGCGAATAGGTTTCGCGACGGGTTTCCAGCCCTGCGGCAATCGCCGTCTCGAAGTTCCCTTCGAGCGTCTTGCGGATATCCAAGTTGGTCGTTCGTTGCTTGAATTCGATGCCACCGCTGTCCCCGTGCAGTGGACCTGCATTTGCGATGACATCCGCGACACTTGCACCCGGATTTTGTGCTAAATAGTTCGCGCCAATTGACGCGTTGATTGAATCGGATACGCCAAATTCAAAGCCACTTCGACCAAAAACCACGCTCAGGTCCATGTCCCAGCCTCGTAAAGGACCGCGCAATCCCAAAGCCAGTGAATGGTCTCCCACATCAGACTCCTCGTAGGGAACGAATCCTTCAGGGTACACCGGGTGGGTGTTGCGCTCATGGAAATTGATGAAATTCGGCAGCACGAAGTCCCACGTCTCGTCACCGGATTCAATGCCATCCCAATAGTTGTATTTGAAGCGGTATGCGCCACTTGAACGACCTTCCCGTTTCGATATGCCTCCAAACGCGTAAATCTCCGCATCGATTCGAAACGGAAATGAGCCGTTGAAAAACAATCCACGTCCTGCGTGGGAGGGCGAACTGGCTGATACGAGAACATCCTGGTAGTCAGGGTCGTACCCGCCATTCCCGCCATTGCGGCGGAGCGAATCCCCTGTATACCACTCACCCGTGAAATTGAGGAATCCGCCGCCGGCGAGATACATCCCGCCGTTGTAAGACATACCGTGAGTAGAACCACCTGTTCCACCCGAGCTACCGGAGTGGACGATGATTTCGTGGTCCATGCCTTCTTTTAACACCACGTTAATAACACCGGCGATGGCATCAGAACCGTACTGAGCCGCGGCACCGTCGCGTAGCACTTCCACGCGCTCAACAGCGGCTGACGGTATCGCGCGTAGATCCGTGCCACCGGTACCATACCCGATCACACCGTCGAGAACGCGCAACCACGCCATACTGTGTCGGCGTTTTCCGTTCACCAGCACCAGGGTTTGGTCCGGCGCTAAACCGCGCAACGTCGCGGCATTCAGCAACGCGCCATCGCCTACTGATTGCCGCGAGTAATTGAAAGAAGGCGCCAGTTTGGTGAGTGCGGCACCAAGATCAATCTCTCCCGTCCGTGCCAACTCAAAGCCATGGTGCACTTCAACCGGCACCGGTAATTCGTCCGCTTGGCTCTCAAGCCTGGCTCGGGTGCCGATCACGACAATCTCTTCGATCATCGTTGCGCTTGAAGGCGCGGTACCAGCGGGTTGGCCAAGTACAGGCGCCGAACACACGGCTAATAGATAACTTAGGGAAAGTAGTTTCTTCATCGTCGACGAACTCTCCCGGTCGCGAGAATCGCATCATACCAACATATGCAACATTCTGCGTACACTCGGTGCTTCCGTGCAGAGTCCTTCGGGCTAGAAAACATCGTGTAGAACCACGAGCTCTGTTATAAGCAGGCATATTGCCTCAGCGTTATCGACTACTCGGGTACGAGTTCCATGAGATTGTCAATCGAAGGGAACCGTAGTCCATGACGAGGCGGTTGCTTCGAATCCGGTTGGCGGATCGTGAGTAAATACTTAATACCGTACCTTTTAGCGGATTCAAGTACGGTTTCGTTGTCATCGACAAACAACGTTCGAGCTTTATCAAACGGGTGATCCTCGTTCAACTTTACCCAGAATTCGCGCGTTTCTTTCGGATAGCCGTAGTCGTGGCAGGACACTGCTACGGCAATCTCCTCGCTGAGATCGCAGTACGCATCTTTAGCCGCAAGACAATCACGATGGGAGTTGGTGACCAGCATACTGCGGATACCGTTCCGTCGAATCCAACGCAGGAAGGCTCTCGCACCTGGCAGAAACTCGATAAGGTGCGCGATTTCGTGATGTAGTGCGATCAAATCAACGCCTGTGTACTCAGTCCAATAATCGACCCGATAGTAATCCAGGGTGCTTGCGACGTCCTGCATGTGCCTCAATAGGCTTGCTTGAGTTTTACCTGCGTCACATCCATGCTCCTCGATGTACCTTATCGGTAGCAGTTGTTCCCACAGTACGTCGTCGAAGTTTCGATCCAAAAGCGTTCCGTCGATGTCCAATAACAACGTATCGATTTCTTGCCAATTGACTATGCTCATATTTGACCTTCTTATCTAGAGGTAATGCACCGGATATGGGTTAACGGTGGCTTAACGCTTACTCCTTAGTACCCGCAATCTCCGCTTTGCTTATGTCACAGTTTCAATTGTCGTGTATTTCGGCCGCAAGTGTCAGTTTGGTTGATTCTGCCGTCTCTCTCGATTCCTCGACCCTAGGCGAAACCTCTCTCCCGCAGCGTTTAGTATTTGTCTACTAACAAGACGCGGGCTAGTCCGATGAATCACATCGTTTCATACTTTTGCAGATTGCAACGTACCAGCCGAACCTCTCCGTCGCTCGTACGAAGTGGATCCCTTCCTCGGTCTAGACCTCACACCGGCGTCGATGTCCCTAACGTCGTTTCATCGTCTAAATCCGTTTCCCAGAGTCGAAACCTCGTGCGCTACGCGGCGCAAGTCGCGGTTGTACTGTCTGCCGTCTTCCTATCCTCGCTCGCGAGTGCCCAGAGCGCCTTTAGCGCTACGACCATAACCATGACGTGGGACGAGGATCCGTCCCAACAATCGACACAACTCGCGACGCTTAACGCCGATATTCAAGGGGCGCTTAACCCCGCCGCAACTGATTTCTGCTTTGCGATCGAAACCGCACCGGCCGATCTTCTCGATTTTCCTGCGCTGAATTGCACCATCGGTGAAGCTGCGAGTCCCAATGGTTACACCGCCTCAAGCGCGTCATTCGCGCTGATTCTTGGCGATATGCCTTTCGACTACGACTCACGGGTAGCTCATACACTCACGCTGACCGCTCGTTCAACATCGACAACCCCGACCTCGCGGACCGCGAATTCCCTTCACGTGACGTTCACGCTTGCGAACATAGACGAAACGCCGGTGCTTATCCAGGAAGCGCTTGCGTACGTCGCGCCACCTGCTCACTCGGCGGAGGCGCGCTATCTGAATGTTGGCAATACCTTCCAATACAACATCGGCAGTCTCTTTCGAGATCCTGAAGGTGCCCCGGTTTCGCTTCCTCAGTCAACCATCGAGGTCTGTGACACGGGAGTAGCCGGTGACTTCGTCGAAAACGCAGCTCGTTGCAATAGTTACAGCAATCTACCGCAAACACCCGACGTCATTTCGGTAGAAACGCGTGGCACGTTGTTGATCGCGACTGCGGACGGTAGTGGCATGACCAGTGCCGGCGTCTATTGGGCGAAGCTCTATTTCGGTGCTAGCGACCAAACCGGCAACGTCACGACCAAACAAGAAGGCGCCAACGTGACCGTGTTCGTGAAGCAGGGCGTTAACAACCCGCCTCAATTTGGTGGCGGTGCTTCCGGATTCTCTGTGCTGGTCGACGAGGTCGCAGCAGGCACTATGACGGCAGTCACCATTAACCCAGTGCCCCTTGGCGCTTGGAATGCGACCGACCTGGATGGAGGCGCGAATTCCACACACGGCGATACCCTCGAATACAGTCTGGTTGGCGCGCAGTCGAACTGCCTCAACACCGGTGTAAGTGCGGTCCAAATTGGCGAGATGTGCATTGCAGTCGTCCAACCTGCAAGCGGCGTTGCGCTCCAAGGGTATTTCCTTGATTACGAAAGTCCGAGTCTCTCAGCAACTAATTCATTGACCGTCACACTCCGCGCCAGCGACGGTTGGAACCACGCCGACGTATCGATTGAAGTCACGTTGATGAACATCAACGAGTTGTATGCCCATGACGATCCTGGAACACAGAGCGTGCTACCGATGACGGTACGCTTGCTTGAGGGGACTTCGCGGAGTTTCAATCTTGACGCGTATTTCACGGATCCGGAAATGGACAACATCTCGTACACCGTGTTTCCCAATGCGCTCGCGAATCTGGTCACCCATTCAGGGAGTAGTTTGACGCTCACAGGCGTTGGGACCAGCCCTGCAAACCCGACCGTGCAAGACGTGGTCACGGTTCGTGCGACTGACGGGTTGATTCAACTCGAGCGAACGATCCAGGTTGAGGTCCGAAACATGAACACCCCGCCAAGATTTGAACCCGCAGGCGTCATTGGTGTGGGTGGAGACATCAACGAAAACGTCCCAATTGGGACCGCGGTTTCGCGATTGGTGCAATACGCCGATGACGACTCGACCGCCGATGAGATTACCGTATCGCTGAGTTCGAACGACTTCAGCGCTATCGTAGATCCGCTCTGGGACGGCACAAACGTATGTCCCGAGGAGACGGCAACATGCATCCGCCAAACCAATCAAATTGCGATCGTAACTGCCGCATCTATTAACTATGAACAAACCTCGTCGTACGTCATCGACCTCGGGTTACATGACGGCTGGGTGGCAAGCGATTCCAATCGTGCATTCACGTATACGGTCACCGTAAACAACGTCAACGATCCGCCAATTGCGGTTGGAGAAGTTCCGGATCGATCTCTAAGCGAACAGGGAACTCAAACTTTTAGTGTAGGTGAGTATTTCAGCGACGAGGACATTGGCGACCGCTTGATCATCAGCGCTGTTAGTAGTAACCGAAGTGTCGCAACAGCAGCCGTTCGAGGCGTTGATGAACTTACCATCACAGGCTTAGCGATTGGTACGAGCACCATTACATTGACTGGGTCGGACAACGCTGGATTGACAGCGACGCAAACGTTTGACGTGGTTGTGCAGATGAACCAAGCCCCGGTTGCAAACGCCGCTTCATTCACAGCAGCGCTACCCAACAATCAAGAAATGCTCGTAAATCAGAATTACGAAGTGCCTTTGCACGAATTGTTCACCGACCCGGAAGGTGACACGATCTCGGTCGCGGTTGCATCAAGCGCAACCAACGTCATACTGGCTACAACCACCGGAACAGGCGAGAATGCCGTTGCCGTCTTGCTCGCCCGCGCCCTTGGGAGTGCGGAGATCACATTCACAGCGGCTGATACGGCAGGCAACGAAACCGCAGAGACCCGCACGATTGAGGTCGTGAGCGAACTTTCTTCGGAAAACCAACCCCCAGAAGTCAACGACTCTGCGCTAGACGCCGTTCTGCCAGCGAGAAACGAACTTGTCCTAGGTGCTAGTCTCGAGATGACGCTTACTGACATCTTCACCGATCCCGATGGGGACGACATGACGTTTGCGGTCGAGTCCTCTGACATCGGCGTAGTGCTCCCAAACTTGGCGACCGATAACGTCCGTTTGTTCTTGTTTGCAGAAGCAGTCGGTACCGCGACCATCACGATTACGGCGACCGACAGTGCTGGCAATGTCAACTCGCTCGATATCGAGCTTACCGTTGTCGAGGAAGGCACCACGGAAAACCGGGCACCTACACTCAACCAGACTGCGTTTGATGCTGCATTGCCTACCGACAACACGATGCAGCAACGCAACTATCACGAGATGGACATCGCAGGTGTATTCACCGACCCGGATGGCGACACGCTGACCTTCGCCGTTGTTTCATCCAATATGGAGGTCCTGCGCGTATCACGCGCTTCAGGCTCGTCAACCACATTCCTGATCGCCCGTTCCATCGGTCATTCAGAACTGTCAGTCACCGCATCAGACACCGCGGGCAACTCAACGACCGGGACCGCACGCATTCGTGTTGTCGCGAATGAAGGCGATGGTGCAAACGCGCCGCCAGTGTTGGATCGTGACGCGTTTACAGCCGCCCTACCAACCAATAACACGATACCGGTGCCCGAGTTCTTCGAACTGAAGCTGGACGAGTTGTTCACTGATCCAAATCCGAACGATAGTGTCGCTGGCTATGACGTGAGTTCCTCGGACAACAACGTGTTGTTAGTGGTACTGGACCCAGGCAACATCATGACTGCATTTGCGCGGAATATGGGCACCGCCATGATGACCATCGTTGCGCGCGATACTCACGGTGCGGAGACCCGTGTGACGGAGACTATTACAGTAACAGCGGCGGCCGCCAATGCGCTCGTGCTTGGACCCCAAACACTTGACCGCGGTGCTCCCCTCACGCTAGACATAAACGACGTGTTACCGAATGCAGAGTTGCGGAAGACGGTGTTCAATCTGCATCCGGTGGTGCGCGANNNCGGTTCGCGCATTACGCTCACGGCGTTAGCGAAAGGCGAGACGCTTGTGAAGCTGACGGCAACCAACGATACTGGCTTTGAAGCCAGAACGATGTTCTTCGTCAACGTCGTTAACGCAGCGCCAACTTTAATGGCGTCGTTACCTGATCAGACAACGACTCGCGTGAGCGATCTCAATCTCGATCTACGCGATGCGTTCCAGGACGCAGACGGCGAATCGCTTCAGGTCACGGCACGAGTACTTGACGAGTCGGTTGTTGAGATGGTTTTCGAAGATGGCATGCTGACAATCAAGGGCTTACAGGTCGGCGAAACGGTCGTCACGTTAACAGCGGTAGACACGAACGGAGCGTCCACAGAAGCAACGTTCAATGTCACGGTCGAGAACCTAGGTCCTAGCGTAAACGCCCCAGTTGGTCCGATTCACTTGCAGGTTGGTGGCGAACCGTATCGGCTTACCTTTGGAGATTGGTTCACGGACGAAGACGATGAGCTGACCTTTTCCGCGACCCTCGCTTCTTCCCGCGTGGTTTCGGAAAGCGCAACACCGACGGGCGTGACGTACACGCCGCTCACGCGTGGAAATGTCATCCTCACGATAACCGCAAGCGACCCCCATGGAGGCGTCGCTTCATTAACGACCGAGATCGTGGTAGGCGACGAACGCCTGAGAGAAGTCGCTGCAAAGTCCCTAGCAGGATTCGGTCGTGCCATGCTTGGTAGCGTGTCCTCAGTACTTGACACGCGAGCCAACCTAACGAGAAATAACTCGGACCTGTCAGAGAATAGCCTGCGACCTGACACGCTCGATGCGTGGGTTGCTAGTCAAACTACCAATCAAGCGTCATCGCACCCTGCCGGGGGCGCGTATGACGACGAACAGATCTCGTTGCCATCTTTGACACGAGGGATAAGTTACGGCGGCTTCGACCAAGTCACGTCTAGTTTTGTCGCACCGTTTCACAATGGCTTCTCCACCAACCTCGGAGCAAACGACGAGTCTAAGCCCTGGTCGCTCTGGAGCAATATGGATCGCCAGTCGTACAGTGGCGGAAACTATGGCGGCGCAATCAACAACGCTTACCTCGGCATCGACAAAGAAATCGGCGAAGCATGGGTACTGGGTCTATCGGGTGCACGACACCAAGGCGAATCGGACTACACATACGGTACGGCAACCCAACAATTAGGAATCAAACTCAATCAACTGATGCCATATTTCCGTTATGCGCCAAGTGACCGGGCATCATTGTGGGGAACCTTCGGAATAGGCGAAGGTGAGCTAACCACATCGGTTGTCGGGGCTGACGCAGCTTCTAGCCCTCTGACCAGTCGACTTGCCATCGTAGGCGGTCGACAACGAGTTACCAACACTTCACGACTCGAAATAGCGCTGCGCGGAGACGTTGCAGCGTCGAATCTCGTTACCTCGTCAGGCGAGTCCGCCAGTTCAGGGTTTGATGTCAATGTCCATCGGCTACGTACGGGCGTAGAAACATCCTACACGCTGGATTGGCTTGGGGACATGTCGCTTACGCCGTTTGGACGACTCAATCTAAGAGTTGACGGTGGCGATGGTGACACCGGTACAGGGCTTGAATTCGCCGGTGGACTGAAGATCGGACACGGTGCATTCGCATTTGAAATGATGGGCAATTCATTCAACGTAGAAGGGCAACAACCGTATTCAGAGAGCGGTGTGACCATGTCAGCAATGATCAATCCGTCGCAAAATGGAACCGGTCTGTTGGCCTCGATTTCGCCACGATGGGGTACCAACACCAACGCAAGCGATGTGATTTGGAGTGGTTTCAACAATGTCGGACTGGGTATCCAACGTACGCGACCTTCTGGCATGGAAGCAAGCGAAAGGCACATCCAGCTAGATTCCGCGATCGGCTATGGATTCTTGATCGTCAACGAAAGGTTTCTACTCACACCCTTCGTTCAGCATGCGAAATACGATACTACGCGCCAACAAACTCTGATAGGCACGCAGTTCCGACAATCAATCCATGGCAAAGACTCAATTTCTTCGCGAATTGCACTCGGTCGAGTGAATCGGTCTAAGGATCAGACCGAGGCGACGTTGCAGGTGTTCGTTCAAATGATTCTCTAACTCAAGAGTTGTACGAGTGAAAGCCGAGCTGCAATCGACGAAAACTGGCGGCATCGGCGCCGAAAATCCGATGTAAATGGCGGTAGCGCCGCCATTTACTTCGCGCGAATTCACTAAGTCATTGTTTTAAAAAGATTTCATATAACGACGCCTCGCGTTACAAGACTTAGAAAGATCTCCAGAGCGATTTCAGCTATACGCGAATGGTTCGTGATTTCGGTCAGATGGTTCTGCGTTTGAATCAACCATCAATATTCGGGAACAAAACCTCCGCATGCGGCGACAAACCAATAGATGCTGAATAACAGATCGGAATGACTGAACAGACTACTGACGCCGATTTGATCTCGCGCTATTACCGTGCGGCTGACAACCAAGCACTTGCGCAATTCGTGCAAAAACACCGCTGTTGGGCGATCACGCGAGCGCGACGATATGTCACGGCTGACGAAGCGGAAGATGTGGTTCAGGCATCGATCATCAGGCTGATGAGCGCTCAACCTGTTGGCGGAAGGGTCAATAATCCACTTGGTTGGTGGCACACCGTGATAGCGGCGACCGCCAAAGACCTCATCCGCGAATCCAGCCGAAGGGTAAACCGAGAGCAGTGCTACGCGAGAGATCTCAGTTTAACGACACCAAGCCCTCAATCAGAGAGTGAAGACAAGGAGCTCGTCGACGCTATCTACGAAGAAATCCATCGAACTGATACCCGATTTCGCGATCCCTTGCTAAAACGATATTTCGAGGATCTTAGCTACGACGAGATTGCACGCGAACTCGAACTTCGTCCCGGGACGGTGGCGTCTCGACTCGCTCGAGGTATTGAGCGAGTTCGTGCTGCGCTTGGTTCAAAAGGCATCTATGTTCCTACACAACTATCGGAGTCCGCACAAATGAGTTCTGATTCGAGTACCACAAACGCCACCAAAGCATTCGTCCAGCGGTGGAAAGATGCTTGGTTCGTCAGCATGCACACCACCGCAAGCGGGATCGGCCATATCACTACTAAGACGGATTCGAAAGGGAATGTCGCTCTGCGCTTTCGACTCGATATCGCCGTTGATAACGCACATAGCGGCGACCCTCGAGAATCGCCAAATCGGATATGGCTTGAGAATGAGTTTGCAATCGAGGATGTTCACTCGTTTCGGTGGTCGACGATTCGCGCCAAGGAAGGAGCAACTGACTCCGCGAACAAACTCATGGCAGAACGCGGCATGCATTACGATGAAGACCAGCTAATCGAGTGCCTCGAAAACGGCGCGAAACTCTCCATCCAGTCGAGTAACGGCACTACGACGCTGGACGTTGCAGGAGATGGACCTCTGATCCCAGATCTAGCCGCCGCCCTATATGTGTGCCAACTCCCCCGTGATGCTAATGCAGTCCAGCCGATTCGCCTAATCGGTTTCGAACGGTCAATGACAGGCCGACAATGGTCTGTGCTGTCATCTGTAGTTCGATACGCTGGTCGCAGTGGTCCCCCGGTCGGCTTAAGTCATACATTCGAGCTAGACATGAAAGCGTATGCTGGTCGTAACGGATACATTTGGATGGATAACGACGGTGCTCTCATCGGCATGGGTGACGAACGTGAAAGTTTCATCAAGGTCGAGGACGAGAACAGTGCCCTCGAAATGTTCCAGCACAAAATCTAGTTGCTACCATCTAAATTGAGGAGTCGCTGCAGGTCACAACTGCAACAGAACGGCGTTTGAATACAGGAATATCGGCAAGCGCTAAAACAAAGGGGAACTTGATGTCGGACGCGCCAGTGATTGACGCTCAGGTCCATGCATACGAACGTGATAGACCCGAACGCCCATGGATTGGCTTTCTCCATGGACCGGACGAAGCCTCAGGCGATCAGATGGTAGCAGCCATGGATCAAGTCGGCGTGGACGGCGCACTTTTAGTGTCGCCCTACAGCATGTATCGCTACGACGCGAGCTATGCGCTGGAGGTCTATGAAAAACACTCGAGCCGATTCGGATTGATCAAACCCTTCGACCCTCAAGCAGACGACGTCATCGAACAGGTTATCGATTGGGCA
>JAGWBO010000057.1:15124-30666 GCA_021295855.1 Pseudomonadales bacterium
TGGCGATCTACCTAGGGTGCTTTCGCTCGCTGACTACGACAACGTCGCTATCAAGATTACGGGCGCATGCACGTTGTCGCACGAACCTTATCCGTATCCGGACATTTGGGAACCGCTAAAACGCATCTTCGACGCGTTTGGAATTGACCGATGCCTCTGGGGTACCGACTGGACTCGCGCCGTGAATCTATTAACCTACGCCGAAGGCGTGGATGCCTTCCGTCATGCGTCGGTCCTTAGTGCTACGGAGCGAGACGCCTTGATGGGTGGGAACATTGCACGTATCTATCGGTGGCAACCGAGCGTGAAATCTTGAGCACGCAAACTCAAACCGTTCCGCCATCCTCAGTGAATTTAATCGAGTGAACAAGATATCGAAGATTGCATCAGTGAGACCTGTCCGTGGTCCCGTGATCCGGTCGCGCCAGATGCTCTCGCCGAGTACAACGCACACGTCGTTGGCTTATGCAACACAGGCTGCCGCGACAAGTTCGTCGCCGCAATCCGTCACTTTGAAGAGGCGATCGAAGCCAGCTACGCACCTGATCTTTGCGGACCATGGGATTCAACTATCGCTTACTACGACAACTGGAGTAGCCAATCAGGTGTATTTCTGATATAAAAGCAGATCGGTTCTTTGAGGGTATACGGGCCGCTCGCGGGAGTCGCCGGACTTCCTAAATCCAGCACGTACACGTGATTCGTCATGTCACGTAGCACATCTACATATCTCCGCCGAAGCTTGCATTCAGTCGGCTACCTTTCATGTTTCCTAGTCCTAGTGAGTTGCATTGGGGGCACAGGCGGTACGTGGATTCAGACCTCGGAAGAAGATCCTGACGACTCGGACGAATCTGAACGAACCACCGGACATCTCAATTTTGAGAGTCCGCACTCCCGACCAATCGTCGTCCATCCCGACGAAGATCGCGTCTATGTCGTTAATACCCCTTCTGACACGGTAGACGTACTAGACGCAGAAACGTACGAGATTCTGGATCAAATCCGTGTGGGGGTTGAGCCAGTCAGTATCGGTATCAAGCCCGACGGGACTGAGGTCTGGGTTTCAAATCATGTGTCTGATTCCGTCAGCGTGATCGACGCCGACGACACCAGTACGACCTACCACCAGATCCTGCACACCATTCAGATCTTCGACAAGGACACGAAATCGACTCGCTTCGACGAACCCGTGTCCATCGCCTTCGTGGACGACGAAAAGGCTTATGTCGCCCTCTCATCAACGAATGAAATCGCGGTCGTTGATGTTGCCTCGCGAGCGGTCACCGATCGGCTAACAGTCACCGCACAGGATCCACGCGCGATGGTCGTGCGTGATGGTCGACTCTACGTGATTCCATTTGAGTCGAACAACCAAACAGGGGTCTCTGGGTGCTTGCCTGAGAATATGGACACCGACCCTAACTGTACCTTTGATGCCGACGCCCATGTAGTGAACGCACCAGATGGGAACGCGCAAAGTCTCTCCCTCAATTACGTGTTGGATATCGTGCGCGATTCAAGGTTTCCGGATCGTGATCTATATGTATTCGATACAGAAAGACACGCTGGGAACCTTGCTATACGGAATCGCCGTGGATTCGGACGGCAACGTCTTTGTCGCCCAGGCAGAGGCTCGTAACGACGCCAACGGCAAAGCAGGAACGGAAAGTCACGGTCTACCTGAACTCGAAAATCGTGCTTTTCTCAACCAGATCACCAAGGTCGACTGCACAGGAGATACGTGTGGGACCCCCGAGTTCATCGATCTTGAACCGCTTCCACCCGATCATCCTGAGCGAGACGAAGCCCTTGCAACACCATTTGCCATTCAGATCAGCGACGACGACAGTACGATCGTCGCAACGGCGGCTGCCTCAGACAAGGTCTTCACAATGGACGCAGACACGGGAGACGTACTCGACCAAGTTGTCGTCGGAAGCATTCCACGTGGCGTGACGTTGATCTCCAACGACGACGGTGAGCTCGAACACGCTTGGGTCTTGAATGCTCTCGCCAACACCGTCTCGGTACTCGACGTGACTGATCCGGAAGACCTATCTGTCTTACATACCATCGAACTTCAGGACCCATCGGATCCGATCCTCAAGCAAGGTCGCATTGCGTTCAACAGCGCGGACGCATCCAGTACCGGTACATTCTCCTGCGCGAGCTGCCATCCCGACGGGCATACCGATCAGCTGCTCTGGGTTCTCGATACGCCCTTATGCGATGTCGGCTGCGATCAAATCCAACCCCGGTTGGTGCAGGACATCCGCGGATTGCGGGGCACTGCGCCGTATCACTGGGACGGTATTCCCGGCGACCCGTTCGGCGGTATCAATACCAGCAGCATCGAGACGTACGTCGAACCAAACTGTGACATCGACGATGAAGAGAGTTGCACGCTTCACCTGATCGATGGTTCACTTAAGACGACTATGTGCGATCAGGACGATTGCACCGTCAATGACGACGACAAAGAGGGACATCTGTCGGCGGAGGATCGTACGGCAATGTCTAAGTACCTGCTTAGTGTTCCTTATCCGCCATCCGTCGAGCGGCCTTATGACAACACGGTCACGAAACTTGGGATGGAGGGCATTCGGGACTTTCACTTTAACGAACAGTGCGGTAATTGCCATTACCTGCCCCATTGGACAACGACCAACATGGGCGGAAGCGGCATGGATCTGCCATCGTGGCGAGGCGCGAGTGACCGATGGAAGAACGCACCGCAGAACCGCTTCTTCTTCGTCGACCAAGTCGGAGGCGACACACGAGGATTCCCTGAACGGTTCTCGTTCACCCAAAGCCAAAAGATGTATCAGATGATCCTGGAAGGAAGTGTTGGTGCACCTGGATCGTTTGCTCGTCAGGTGACCCTTAATGTCAGCACAGCTGATCTGGATCAGACAGTCGATATGCTGGACGCGCTGGAGCTCGCAGATCGAGAGGGAGCGATCGTACTGGAAGGTGAGGGCATACGCCTCAACACTGAAGACGATCCCGCCGTAGTCTCACTCTCTTTTGAAGAGGACAACTACCAGGACAACCTCGATCAGTCAACCGAGTATTCGCGGGACGAATTACTGGATCTTGCACGGGACGAAGAGCTCCTCCTCACGCTCACAGCCAGATTCGGAACGGGTGTTGACTATGAGCATCCTCAGCCTACGATCTGGCCTGCCGGCTTCCCAATTCGGTTCATCTTCCCAGGCGACCGTCCACAAGAGTTCCCCGAGCTATACGACGAAACCGAAATGCGTATGCGCGGCGACTACATCTTCGAAGGCGCAAGTCTCTTCGTCGATGGTCGCAAAGTCGAAGGCACGATTCGCTGCGAGTCTGGGGAGCTACCTGATTGTGAAGATCAAATTGTTCTAATCGAGCTGGAAGAGCTCCCGAGTACGGGCGGACTGCCGATCCAGGATATCAATGTTGTCGCAGACAACGCCACGATGCATTTATTGCAAGTTCAAAATCCGCAAGGTTTGTTCAGTAACGACTTTCCATTCTTCGTGCTTTCGGAATCCAATACGGCGCGATACGGCAACATCGTAGGCAGAGACGGCACCATTGACCAACAAGGCGGATGGCGCGCTAACACCCAAAATGGTCTTGTCTCGTGGGATGGCGAAGCACATTTCACGATTACCCACGCGAATGAACGTCAGCCGTGGCGGGTTTCTTTGGAACACAATATTTCGGTTAGAGAGGGATTGCCATATTCCATCTGTTACACCGCAAAGAGTGACGCGTATCGATATATAGAAGTGAATGTCGACACGGGTCCGGGCGGAACCGAGCAGTTCAGAGGTCTAGTGAGTACCGGAATTGACCCTGAAGTAGGCGGTGGCGTGCGAAACGTTGGCGTCAGCTTGAATACGGAATATCGCCAGTTTCATCACCGATTTATTGCCGCTGAGACCGACTACCAAGCGCGACTTACGTTCAATCTCGCACAGAGCGAAAACGACGTCTGGATCGACAATGTCGGTATGTTCTACGGCAAGGACTGTGGCAATCCGTAATCGGCAGTGACTCTTACCAGGTCAATCTTTTCCGCTAATCCAATTGGCGCGGCCCAGTCGCAAAAGTCCCAGAGATTTCTCTAATCGACTGCGCTTAGCAGGATTTCTTGCGCCGATTCCGACACCGGAGAATCTATCACGGCAGTACACCAATCGATCGCCCGCTTGAACCCTCTTAGGGAGAACGTGAAATCCCAATTCTGCGGTCTTCCGTCTTGGCTGGTCTCCAGCTTTAATTTACCTTCCGATCCTGACCTGAGCTTTTCTAGCAATGACTCGCCTTCGTCAGTCGGAATATGTCGGATGTCACCAGCTATGAAGACGTTCGGTAAGTATCCAGGATACGAACCGACTTCACGACCGTTTAAGACTACTCGAGTATCCACCGGTTCGCCGTGATCTGGGTTTCCTATTCCATACCGATGGCGTTCTGTGATCAAGCTGCGGACTGACACACCAAAATTGTCGCATTTGAAATAGACCACATCCCCCCAATTACCGCGGCCGCGGCTCTCAATGAATCGACGTTCCAGGCCATCGACATCCACACACGATCCGTTGTTCCAATCCAGATTCCATTGGAAGTCAGTGCTCGGCTCACAAGTTTGACCGCCGCCTTCTCGAAAGTCATGAGTTTCCGTTGAAGGGTAAATCCTTGACGTCACTTTCGCTCGGTTCGCCATCGCCGGTAACGCTTGGTCAGAAAAAAGTGAACGAAATTGAAGTCGCCCAGGATGGTTTGATCCTGGAAATTGAGGTTCCCCCCTTGCAGTCGGAGGAAGGCTGCCAGACCCATCCCCCAAAAATAGGGATTGACTTGATGCTGGGAATGAAAACAGGACTGCGAGAGTCGCCAACGCTATGTATCTCACTTTCTAACTCCTTGGCTTCGTCTGGTTGAGTATGGGAACCTAATGCGAGGTATCAACGCCAGTCGTGTTTGCGACTGTCTTCCCTACCCTCTGTATGTTACTAGACAACCCAAATTGCTCAAACACTCGCGAAATTCTGAGCAATCAGTCTGAATCGGGAACGAGAACTCTCAAGTTGCTGATCTGCCTGAGGTCGCCTACGTCCCGTCGATTGCTCCGCTCTACATCTCGTCCAAATTTGCAGTGCACCACTTAATTGCCCGTTTAAACCCGCGAAGCGAGAATTTGTAGTAGGAAATCCCGTGTCTGTCATCTTGGCTGACTTCTAACTTCAGAATGCCACCTTCACCTGAACGTATTCGGTCATAGAGCGACTGACCATCGTCCGTTACGATGTGGCGTAGGTCTCCCGTAATGAATATGTTGGGTAGACGACCTGGAAACGAGCCGACTTCACGTCCCTTCACAATGACCTTAGTAGAAACTCTCGGACCGTAATCTGGATTGCCAATTGCGAACGCGTGATACTGGTTGATCAATGTACGAGGCGACACCCCCAAGGCGTCGCACCGGAAATACAACACGTCACCGTCTTCACTGAAACCCTCAATAAATCGATGCAGACCGCCGTCGGTATCCACGCACGAGCCGTTGTTCCACTGCAACCTGCTATTCCAATCGGTACTTGGGTCACAATACTGTCCGCCTCGCACCTGGAAGTCATAGGTCTCGGTGGAAGGGAACCTGCGAGACATAACTACCGCGAGACGTGCCCGCCGAGGAAGCTGCGACTGCTGCAGAAATGCGCTGAGCTCTTGATTAAGGAACTCTTGCGCTTCCTGAGCGGCTTGGCCATTGACTTGGGAACCAACTAGGACTATGAGGAGTGTTACACCCAATCTCAAGGTCAATTTCCCCGTGTCAATATAGAACAGCAGCATCTTGACGGTCACTAGTCTGTATTGGCGTTTTTGAGCCAAATTACCAACGCGAAATGGTTGGGGCAGACATTCGTTAACGATGCCTCTCTATATTACTGTGCCCAATTTGGTATACAACCGGAATTTCACCGCCATCCACTGCCACATGTTGTCCTTCGGTGTATTCATCAACAACGTTTGGTCGGTCGCTGATTTCGTTCATGTATCTGCTTTAATTGAAGTAGAACGTATGACATTCACGTGGGTCTGTTTGCTCAGCTCTCAACTGAAAGACCAGATGCAATTCATAACGGATATTGATTCGTGAACGACCAAGAGAAATACCTTTTTGACCTTCGTGGCTATCTAGTCGTCAAGAATGCTCTAACTGCTGATCAGATCGAAGACCTGTCCGCTCGCCTAGAAGTACAACGAAAGAATCGCGAGAGCAAACGAGAAAATAAAAAGCCAGAGATCTTCGGATCAGATCGCACCGTAATTAGGGACGAGTCAGCCCCCGCATGGACTGCGCCATCGCTATTGGAGTGGGGCGGAACCTATATCGACCTCATTGATTTACCGAACATCGCACCGTATCTCGAAACACTGTTGGGTGTGGGTTATCGACTGGATCATGACTACCTCAAGATCGAAAACGAGATGAGCGGGCATACGCTCTACCTTCATGGTGGAGGTCAAGGCGCTGGCGGGCCACGTGACATAGTTGGATCAACGGATGGTGGTCAATGCTTCTACCGTTACAACAATGGCAAGTTCTACAACGGCCTCGTCGCGGTTGCCTTCGAGCTAAACGATGTTTCACCAGAGAGCGGTGGTTTTGCATGTGTACCTGGTAGCCACAAAATGAACTTCCCTTTTCCGGAAGAATGGCGCATCAGTAAATCCCAAGCGACTGTTCATGAATGCGTAGATCGAGTTACCGTGAACGCAGGCGACGCGATCATTTTCACGGAAGCCTGCTCTCACGGTACCGTACCTTGGGATGGCGGCGCTGAAAGACGTACGATCTTCTACAAATACTGTCCGCACGCTGTGACTTGGGGCGCCTGTTTTTACAACGCTGACAACTACGGTGATCTTACCGAAAATCAACGCGCGATTCTCACTCCACCCAGTGCCTTTGGTCCACACGAACACACCGCTGGAATCTGGAAAAGAGCACAAGCAGAGCAAGCGGAGTTACATCGGCTGCGGAAGGAAGTAGCCGAGCTGCGGACAGAACAGTCGGATCGGCTCGGAACTTCGGCCGACTCCTAACTTAGCCGAGCAGTTTAGAAGCATGTTTGCTTCAAACCCTGACTGCGACGCACAATGCAATTACCCCGACTCAAGGTATCTCTTTAAATGCCTTGTCAGTCCCCTCAAGCGCTTGCTCGATGTCCTTCTCTGTATGTGCAACTGAAAGGAACATGTTGTGCCACGGATGAAGGTACACACCGTGTCGAAGCGCGTTCGCGCAGAAGGTAGTCACCTTCGTCTTCTTGGGATCGTCCTCGAATTCGATCATCGGCATCTGTGGCGGACCGCTTTGGTGAATTCCAAACCCATGGCGTTGCGCTTGTTCATAGAGACCGTCGCGAAACTGTAGGCCAAGTTGCTCCATTCGCGTAGGCGCGTCGACCTCGTTTAACAGGTTAAGAGTCTCGATTGCCGCAGCGAACGGCGCTCCTTGATACCAAAATGAACCGGTGTAGAAGATACTCGCGGCCGCATCCCGATATGCTTCGCTGCCAAGCACTGCAGCCAATGGCTCACCGTTGGCAATCGCTTTGCCCCAAGCCGAGAGATCCGGTTGCACACTAAATTCCGACCAACTCGCATCAAGCGATAGTCGTAGTCCTCCGCGTACGTCATCCAAAATCAGTGGAGCACTTTCGGCATTGCAAATCCTTCTCACTTCTCGGGCAAACACTGGATCCACCAACTCTTGCGTATTAGGTACGTCGTGCTTATAGGCGGACACTACGATACCCGCAAGATCACCTTGAACGTCCTTTGCCACTCTTCTGACGTCCTCAACATCGTTGAATCGATACGTCGGATAGTGGACGTGCTCTTCCTTCGGTGTTCCTTTCGCACGCCGGTTTGCCCACGGTTGCGAACCGTGATAAGCAGTCTCACCGACCAGAATCTTGCGTTTTTGGGTGTGGGCTCGAGCGATCATGTTGCAGATGGTCGTAGCGTCGTTGCCGTTCTTCGCGAACACGGCCCAGTCCGCGTGTGAGATCTGCTTGGTGAACTTTTCCGCTAATTCAACCAGCCGATATCCATGCGGTCGCGCTGTGAGTCAGCAGCGGCACGAATTCGGGGATTACCGTATCCCGCGATCATCGGTCCGTAGGAACACATGAAATCAATGTACTCGTTGCCATCGACGTCCCATAGACGACAACCATCCGCACGCTCGAAAAACTGTGGGTAGCCATCTGGCATTCCTCGATGCATCGCCATGTGACCGTACATGCCACCAGGAATAACCCGTGATGCTCGCACGCGCAGCTGTGCGTCGTTCGATTTGTTAGGCACCCGCCTAGTCTCCTTATGCATCGGCGACGAGAGATTGTTGAATAACGATCTCATGTAGCACGCTACGGCCGATTCGAACTGGACTCTCCAGCTCAACTAAGCCACTACTTAGCACTGTCGCCGTTCCAAACTATAAGCCCGTCCATTAAGCAAGCAACCCTTGTCTAATGGCAAAAACAATCTCAAGGTGCTGCATACTTCGCACTACCAAAATGCAGCACCAACACTAAGGTGATGTTGAACATTTCGGTTACATGGCACAACTGACTCGTCGACAGCTCACTCAGGGCGTCCTCGCGAGTACGGCAATCGTGCCTTGGCGCGCATTCGCTTCAGACCTAGTCGGTCAAGCTACTACGGTTCCATCAGGCACGCTCACCGACTCAGGAGTCACCGATTCGCAAATCGTGCTAGGGGTCTCGACTGCGTTCAAGGGTCCGTCGCGCGGTCTCGGGATTGAACTCTACCGTGGCGCCGTGTCGTATTTCGCCCATGTCAACGATCAAGGCGGCGTTCACGGTCGGCGTATCGTATTGAAGTTGCGAAACGACGGCTACCAGCCTGTTCCCGCGGTCGAGAACAGCGTAAAACTAATCGTCGACGATAAGGTTTTCGCGTTATTCGGTTATGTCGGCACCCCGACGGTGACTCGGGTCTTGCCGGTACTCAAAAAGTTTCAGGATCGCGACTTCTTGCTGTTCTTTCCATTCACCGGCGCACAACCACAACGTCAACCGCCTTACGACGAATTCGCGTTCAATCTCCGTGCGTCGTACAAACAAGAGACCGCCGGCCTGGTCGATAACCTCATGGCGATTGGCCGAGAACGTATAGCGGTTTTCTATCAAGCAGACGCATACGGTCGCAGCGGTTGGGCGGGGGTCCGCGCCGCGCTTAAGGAACACAAGACGAAACTGGTGGGTGAAGCCACCTACCGACGCGGCGAGCAATATACCGCAGTCATGCGCGCGCAGGTTGAACGGCTGAAGAAAGTCAATCCAGACGCGGTGATATGCATTGGCTCCTACGCTGCTTGCGCCGCATTTGCCCGAGACGCCATCGATAACGGTCTCGAGATCCCTATCGCCAATCTCTCGTTCGTCGGGAGCGAGAACTTGCTGAAGAAATTGACCGACGAATTCGGAAGCGAGAGCGAGCGGTACTCCCGATGGCTTGTCAACTCCCAAGTCGTGCCGTCATACGAAGACTTGTCCATGCCGTCGATCAGTGAATACGCGGATCTGATGCAACGCTATGACCCCACGCCCCCACCAGAGTTCGAAGAACACGACTATGTGCCGTTTGCGAAGAGCTTCACGAGTCTCGAGGGCTTCCTGAACGCGAAGCTGATGACGGAGATACTGGTGCGTGCTGGACCGAGTCCTTCGCGAGCGCTATTGGAAGACGCGGTCTTTTCGATTCAGAATCACGACCTGGGTATTGGCGAGCAAGTTCATTTCAGTCCTGAACGTCGACAAGGCCTGGATCAGGTGTACTACACGATCGTAGACAACAATCGATTCGTTGGCTTGACGGATTGGAAGGCGAAGTTCGCGGTATGAAGGTTTCCCGCCTATTTCAGAGAACGATGTTCGGAATCTTCTTCCTATTCCTGTTGATCGGTGTGTCCACGTCCGTCGTGAGCATCTATTCGGTCGACTTGCACCTGACGTCCGAATACGAAGAAAACAGTCGCGATATTGCCAAGACCATCGCGGACGCCAGTGTCGACATCATCCTGAATCGCGATCTGTCATCGCTGCAATCGTTGATCGACCAGTTTATCGAGATTCAAGGTATCAGTTACATCTACATCGTGAACGACACGGATGAATACCTTGCGCATACGTTCGTGCCTGGCATCCCCGAAGAGATTCTTGAGAGCGAGCGTAGAGTCGGCGAGACTGTGACCCGCAACCTTGCCGGCATGGGCGATTTCGTCGAAGTAAGCAGTTACATCCTTGCCGGTCACGTCGGCAGTGTGCACATCGGAATGGATGTCAGTCACGTCGCGTTGGCAATCCAACAAGCGATCGGCAACCAGATCTATCTCATCGCAATCATCTTTTTCGTCGGCATCTTCGCCTCAATATGGTTTGTCAGTTTTGCCGCGAAACCTATCAATTCCCTTCTCGACTATGCCGTCACATTAGCGAAGCGTGAGAACGAAGAGGATTCGAGCGAGACAGGCGAGCAGATTCTGACGAGAAACGATGAAGTAGGGCACCTTGCGCGTCTTTTCCAGTACTTCTCCACGGTATCCGATCCGGAAAAACTCGAACAACCCTCAGATGCGCCAAGTAAAGAGTAAGACATGGCAGCGATGAGTCTCGTGCAAATCAGCGGTATTCCGTTCCCGGTACCGCGGGTGATGATCGCGGGTGTCTGCACCGTTTTGCACCTGTGTTTCGGCACCGTTTATGCATGGAGCTTCTTTCAAGTATTGCTGGTACGGCAACTGGGTTGGACCTTTACCGACACGGCCATGGCGTTTGGGTTCGCCATCTTTTCACTCGGTGTATCAGCGGCATGGGCTGGCGTCCAGCTACCTAAACTCGGACCACGTCGACTTGCTTTCTTAGGAAGCGTGATGTTCAGCGCGGGTTATTTAGTCGCCGCGTTTGCGCTATCACAAAACTCCTTAGCCTTGTTCTATCTAGGTTACAGCGTCATTGGCGGAATTGGACTCGGTATGGGTTACGTAACGCCTGTCGCAACTGTGGCCAATTGGTTTCCAGAACATAAAGGGCTCGCAACAGGCATCGTCATGATGGGTTTCGGCGTCGGAGCGCTTCTTCTCAGCAAACTGCTCGCCCCGGTATTGCTCGTTTACACCGATGAAGACTTGACCAACGTATTCATGTGGCTCGGCGTGACATTTGGCGTAATAACCATCCCCGCGAGTCTCCTCGTCGTGAATCCGCCTAGGGAGGAGACAACCGCGCTTGAGCAAGCTGCTCCCTCTTTATTTACGGAGGAAGACGATCCTCATTACGTCAAGAACTGCGTGAAATCTCGTGAGTTCCTCGTAATGTGGGTGATCTTCTTCGTCAATATCGTCGCCGGTATCTCGGTGATCAGTTTCCAGTCGCCGTTATTGCAGGATATCTGGAAACTCACCGACCCAACGATCGAACCGAAGGTACTAGCGTCGTATGGTGCGACATTGATTGCCGTGTCCTCCGTATGCAATGGAGTAGGGCGATTGCTATGGGGGTTGCTGTCCGATTACATCGGGCGCGTACGTGTTTTCCGAATCCTGCTAGCCACACAAATGGTGGTGTTTGGCATGCTGATGACCGAGCGGGATCCGTGGATCTTCTCAATCCTGTTGTGCTATGTGCTGCTTTGCTTTGGGGGCGGCTTCGCCACCATTCCATCGTTCATATCTGACGTGTTCGGGACGAAGAAGATGTCGTCCATATACGGTTTCATCCTCACCGCGTGGGCGATAGCAGGTGTGCTAGGTCCGCTTTATGCAGGTTACCTCAAAGATAGCTATCCCAACAAGGTCGTAATTTACTGTTTCTTGATAGGCGTGCTCGTGTTAAGCATCGGGTTCGTGTTTTCGATGTTGTTGAACAACGACCGCATCCGTATCTATTGGAGTTTAACATCCCCTTGCCAAGAGCGGCGTCCTCGAAGTAGAGGCTTTTCGGATAGATTCAGCGCTGATTTAGTAGGTGTGAGACACCGTACGCGAGCGAATGTAGCAAGAGATATCTTGGATGTCACGCGAACTACGCTCGCATTTAGTCGGGCAACCCTAGCACGCGCTTCGCGATGATATTTAGTTGGACCTCTGATGTCCCGCCTTCAATTGAATTCGCCTTCGAACGCAACCATCCGCGTGTTGATCCTCGCTCGAAACCTGAGAATCCTTCGCCATCCCAACCTAAACCTTGGGAACCCAGAATATCCATCATCAAGTCTTGTCGACGCATGTTTTGCTCCGTCCCGTAGTACTTGAAAAACGAAGACAAATAACTCGGAGCCGCATTGCTGGCAGCTTCCTCAAACGAACGTCGAATCGTTAGCATGATGCGATCGCGAATGTCGGTTCGCGCGATCTTACCGTTACTCGCGCCGCAATAGTCCTTCGCAATCTCATCAATCGTTCTCGTCTTTTGGCGTGGTCCGCCACGGCCTCCAATCGAGCTCCGCTCATACTGAAGTAATCTCTTACCAACCGTCCAGCCTTCACCTGGATTCCCAATACGTTGGCGCTTCGGCACACGCACATTGTCGAAGAATGTTTGACAGAACTCCGATGACCCACTGATTAATTCAATTGGAGATACCGTCACCCCAGGAGAATCCATGTCCAAGACAACAAAAGATATTCCCTGGTGTTTCGACGCATTGACGTCTGTACGTACTAAGCAGAAAATCCAATCCGCCTCGTTTGCGCCGGAAGTCCAGATTTTCGAACCATTTATAACGTAGTCATCACCATCTTCGTCTGCTCGACACTGCAGACTCGCAAGATCAGAACCTGCTCCCGGCTCACTATATCCCTGACACCATCGGATCTCACCACGAACAATCGGGGGTAAGTGCTCCATACACTGATCTGGCGTACCGAACTCTAAGATCGCGGGACCAATCATGGTTAGACCATGTCCACCCAAAGGTGCAGGCGCATTAATTCGCCGCATTTCGTCTTCGAGCACGCGCAGTTCGTCAGGAGAAAGTCCCCCACCACTATATTCCGACGGCCATGTAGGAGCAGTCCAACCGCGAGACGCCATCCGATCAAGCCAAATCTTCGTATCTGGATTAGGATACGTCGCTTTTCGGCCACCCGCCGTATAGCTGCCAGACGTACGTAAGGTGTCTGGACAGTTTTCTTCTAACCACTCGCGAGCTTGCTCTCGAAACCGCTCTAACGACATATATACACTCGGATTTAGAACACGTCAATTATATATTCTCTACTACTTTCCGGTTGATTGATCTGTATTGAACATATATACAAACTTGATCGACAAATAAGACAATCACTATTAACTCGACAATTTGTTAAACCTTGCTTTTCGAGGACATTGTTAACTAATAATTCTGTGACAAACCATATTTGTTTACATCAAAATCAAGTAGCTTGTTGATCTGGGTTGATTATGTCGTAGATCGAGTACCAAACTTCCCGAATGATCAGAAATGAAACTCGTGATCGGAATTAACGAATTGGTTCCGTGCCCTGTTCCAAAATGTCTAGATACTCTGAATAGACATAAATGCGAGATCTGCGACGCCCCGTGATTTCCGTCAGTATATTCTGTTCCTCCAGCCTTCCGATTGCTCTTCGGATAGTAGGTTTCGACGCTTGTAAAGATTCAGCAATCATCGATGCATTCGAAACTGGATATCTCTGAAAGATTTCAAGCACCTTCTCCGGAGTTCCAGTATTTGGGTTTGCCTGTCTAATCCGCTCTCGATCATTTGAAAAAAGGCGCATCAGTTTGGTGATCGTCTCAATAGCAGCGTTCGCGGTTTCGTAAATGCCCTCCAAGTAAAAGGCTAACCAACTTTCCCAATCCCCATGTAATCGAACCCGTTGTAGTAGTTTGTAGTACTTATTCCTATTTGCTTTAAGATACAAGCTAGGATAGAGTAAGGGTTCGCGAAGGATTTCATTTAGGCATAGGAGCAACGAAATTAGCATTCGACCGCTCCGGCCGTTTCCATCCAAAAAAGGATGAATCGTTTCAAACTGTGCGTGGATCACGCCGATCAAAATAAGGACGGATTCTTGGTCTTGAAAATCGTGATAGTAGCTTTCTAGTTCTGACATTAAGCTAACTACATATTCGGGCGGAGGCGGTACGTAAATAGCATTGCCCGGTCGGCTGCCAGCAATCCAGTTCTGTGATGTTCTAAATTCGCCGGGCTGTTTCTCGCTACCTCGGCCCGATGCAAATAGTTGTTTGTGAATGCTCTTCACTAATCGAATTGAAAACGGTAAGCCGCTACGGATCAGTCTCAATCCTTCATTCGCCGCAGTCACGTAATTTAAAACTTCACGTACGTCGTCACTCATCAAGTAACTGCGGTCACCTATTTCTGCTTGGACTATCTCTGACAAAGAAGATTGTGTCCCTTCGATCTGAGACGAAAGTAGCGCTTCTTTGCGTATGTGCATGTAGAGGAAGCTGTCGATATCGGGTAGCAGTGACGAGACGCCATCTAATCGACCTAATGCTTGATTTGCTCGCTCTAATAAGGGTTGAATGTGTCGCATATCAATTGGTGGGTGTGGTGGTAGTGGCGAAGGAACAAATGCTCGGAAATGTTCCGAACTCGTAGTCACGTCGATAAACTGGCCATCTCTACCCTGCGGGCGTTTGTCGAAATCAAAGAATGTGATCAATTCGCCAAACCTACTAACGATATGTTGAACTTGCGTGTGTGATCAACGCTTTCGTCCTCATAGCCTTGAGGATCGAGTAAGGAACAGCTATGTTCCTTACCACATTCATTAGGAACAACACAACGCTCTTTCGTTTCTTATTCCATGTCAAGCCTGTGAATTTTAACAGTAACTGCTTATGTCTTGCTCAATCTGTAGGACTTCTAGGTGCCCCATCTTCCTCATTTCATCTGATGGTGACATGAGATAGGAACAACGGCGTTCCTATCGGATTCCTTTAGGAACAACAAAGCCTTGTTTTGTTCCTAGTGCTAAAACCTCCTCTCTGAACAAGACGTAAATCAGCCACTGAGGAGCTTAAAGTAATAGGAATCCGAATTGCTTTGATAATGATGCCTTTCGTACCCGGCGCTATTGCGTCGTTTGGACGCGATCTCCAAAAAGAACGACAGGACACGCCAACACTTTCTCCGGAGTCATGTTTCTGAGGAATCTGCAAGCAATCTCTATGAAGATGGAGAAAATACTCCCTCTTGGAGACAGAGGCTAATCAACACACGTGTCGTTGCGGTTTCATTTAGCGACACATACGACATGCGTGCATCCCGATTCAAGACCTCTCCGGAACTCTGACACCTGTTCAAGAAATGACCGAATCCTACGAAACCATCCATAAAGTGCCGATTCCCAAGCACTTCTACTCATATTTGGTTGCCGACGACGGCTCTTTCCTGAGTTATGAAGCTGCATCCGGATTCTCAACGACATCCCAAACCGACGATTCAGTAATTTGGGACCA
>JAGWBO010000057.1:30923-35880 GCA_021295855.1 Pseudomonadales bacterium
GCAGCAGTCGCGCGCACGGCCGCTGAACCGCTATCACTCTGGCTCATTCGGCAATACATGCAGACCGACGATATTCGGCTATCGCATGTTCCTGGTTTTGCCGTGCTCGGTCAGGACGATGGCAAGCGAAATGTCCAAGGCTGGCACTCCGACTTCCCATACCACTGGGGAGTCCCAGCACGCGGCTTGGTGCCAACCCCTTCGGGGAAAACCGTGTTAGGCGTCCAGCGCAATGTCTGCGTCTCGCCATTTACACGTGAGGGTGGCGCGACCGCTTTCAAACTCGGATCTCACGCACTTGATCGACCCCCTCCTAAAGAATGGGGGGACGCGACGGCACATGCAAAACCAGGTTATCGCGCCGAACACGGTCTGCCATATAACGGTCCGGAAGCAGATGTGGTCGATGCGCCAGGTGGCAGCATCATTCTTTACGATTCCCGCACTTGGCATCGCGCAGGTGTAAACCGCACCCCTAAAAAGCGCGCAGCGATGCTTCAAGCGATGACCCCCATGTACATATTTCCCAAGAACGACACCAGTCGTACATTCAAGAAATTACTCGATTCGCCTGTATACGACAACTTGAATGATCGCGAGAAGCACGAGATTCAAAATCTAATGGTGCATCAGTTTATCGGTCCTGGCGGTGAATATGCGATCACGGTGGATCGCGATCTAACGGAAACCGTTAAGACCGCAACGACAAGTGGGTACTAACACATGACTAAACCAAACGTTCTCGTGATATTCACGGACGATCAGCGCTTCGACACCATTCGTAGCCTTGGAAATGAACGTATCCACACACCAAATATCGACCGTTTGGTCGCACGAGGCACAACATTTACCCAAGCCCACATTCCCTGCGGGACTCACGGCGCAATATGTATGCCAAGTCGTGCCATGTTGCATACTGGGCGATCACTATTTCACTTGCATGACTCTGGTAGCAGCATTCCCAGCGACCACATCATGCTGGGGGAGACGTTGCGCAACGGAGGTTTCCGAACGTGGGGCGCAGGGAAATGGCACAACGGTCGCGAGGCATTCAATCGTTCGTTCGACGACGGCGACGAGATCTATTTCGGTGGCATGGCCGACCATTGGAACGTGCCTGCTTATCACTACGATCCCAGTGGTAAGTACGACAAGCAACTGGCCTACATACCAGAACCGATGACGTTTGGGAACAACAACATCGCGTGGCGTGACTGTGACCACATCCATGCGGGATGTCACTCAAGCGAGATTTTGTGCGAAGCGGCCGTAAACCACATCAAACTACAAGATGGCAAGCGGCCTTTCTTCACTTACGTCGCTTTGTTAGCGCCGCACGATCCACGCACGATGCCTCAACAATTCCTCGACATGTATCCGTTCGAAGATCAGGTGCTCCCGCCGAATTGCCTTGGCGCTCATCCGTTCGACAACGGTTCCCTTCACATTCGCGACGAACTGTTAGCCGAATTTCCGCGAACACCTGAAGAACTACGTCGTCACAACGCCGAGTACTACGCAATGATCACGCATTTGGATCATGAAGTCGGAAAGATTCTCGACGCGCTTGACGAACAAGGCTTAACAGACGATACGATCATCGTATTCGCCGGCGACAACGGACTGGCGGTGGGACAACACGGTCTCATGGGCAAACAGAACTGCTACGAACACAGCGTGCATGTACCGTTGATATTTGCCGGTCCGGGTATTCCTGCGAATCATCGAACGGATGCCTACGTGTATCTGTTCGATATCTATGCCACCTTATGTGAGTTACTCGACATCGAATGTCCGCAGTCCGTCGATGGTACGAGCCTTGTATCCGCCATGAACGATGAAACCGATCTTGGTCGCGACTACATGTATTTCGCGTATATCAGCACACAACGGGCGGTCAAATCTCGCACGCACAAGCTGATCGAGTACCGTGTTCGCGACAAAGAACCGCAAACCCAGCTCTTTGATATCGAACACGATCCTTGGGAACAACACAATCTCATCAAGCAATCCGAGTTTCGCAATGTATCACGCCTACCGCGATGACTGGGAGGCCGGGTTCACTGGTCGCGGCTCAACGTTCTGGGAAAAGTACGCGGCGTCAGCTTAAGTCGCTACGCGATTGCTAACACGAAATGACGACTCATCAAGCCGCCATATTCGAGAAGGGCCATGCGCACCATCTCTACTTGGAATTTGAGACGCCCGTCGTTACTGGTGCAATCCCGGGGGCCGACCTGTTAGCCAGACCGGTCTCTCGCGTCCACGAGACGCTTGCATTTAGTGGGAAAGTGCTTGACGGCATTGACCATCGCTTGGTTCCGCCTGGCTTGAGGTCGTTTGAAGCGATCATTGGTAAGGACGAGAAAACTGCGCCCGCAACGCAGCGCGATGTATTCATCTGGATCCAGAGTAACCAGCGTGACGAAGTCTTCGCACGTGGCTTGGCGTGGATAGAGATCCTGCGGGACGTCGCAGAACTTAAACTAGAGGAACATGGGTTCCTATATCGCGACAATCGCGATCTGACTGGCTTCATCGACGGCACGGCGAACCCAATCGACGACGCAAGGCTCGGGGTCGCTTTAATTCCCTCCGGCCCGCACGCAGGGGGTAGCTTTGTCCTCACACAAAGATGGTTGCACAACTTAAGCTCATTCCATGCGCAGGATGTTGAAGATCAGGAACGTGTGTTCGGACGCACGAAGAAAAGCAGCGTAGAGCTTGACGCAGAACACATGCCACCCGACAGTCATGTAAGTCGAACGGAGATTGAACGTGATGGATCTGCAGTCGAGCTTTATCGCCGAAGTACACCGACCGGCGGAATGACCAAACCAGGTCACTTTTTTCTTGCGTTCAGCGCAGAATTGAAACGGTTCACATGGATACTCGAATCAATGTTCGGAATAACCGATGACGATCTGTGTGATCGCTTGCTTTCGTTCGCGAAACCACTGACCGGTAGTTTCTACTTCGCCCCGAATATGCAGACCATTGGCCGAATCTTTGCCTAGCATCGCATCATTGGCAGCCTACTGGTAGGACCGACCACGTGACACGCATCGCATTTGTGATCGACCCGCTTGATTCTCTTGGTATCAAGAAAGATTCCACGCTCGCCATGATGTGGGCCGCACAACGACGCGGGTGGGAGGTGTTCACGCTTCAAACCAGCGAACTTTCGTGGCAAGTAGGAGAGACCTTCATATCTGCGCGACCAACCGCGTTGGCAGACTCCCCTGACAACCTTGCCGCTAGCTCAGATACGCCATTCCAAGTGGGTGACACCATCCGTCAATCCGCCTCGACGTTCGACATGGTGTTCATGCGCAAGGACCCGCCGTTTGACATGAACTACATCAACACGACCTATTTACTTGAGCAAGCTGAAGAGGCGGGAGTTCTGGTCGTGAACAAACCTTCAAGCCTTCGCGATTGCAATGAAAAGTTCTTCACAACGGTCTTTCCTGACCTGTTGCCGCCACAAATCGTCGCTAGCCGTATCAGTGAACTGTCCGCCTTTCACACCGAGTGCCAGGACGTGGTCTACAAGCCCCTCGATGGGATGGGCGGCAAAGGCATCTTTCGGGTGAAGCGCGACGATCCGAACTTAAACGTGATTCTTGAGACACTGACACAGAACGAAACCACTGCGATCGTCGGGCAACAGTTCATCCCAGAGATTCGCGACGGGGACAAGCGGATTCTGCTCATCGACGGTGAAGCGGTGCCGTTCAGTCTGGCTCGAATCCCTAAGGCTGGTGAGACGCGCGGCAATCTCGCGGCTGGCGGTTCTGGTGTCGCACAGCCTTTAACTGATCGCGACCGGGAAATCGCTGAGGCAGTTGCCCCCGAACTGATTCGAAGTGGATTGGTCTTTACGGGTATCGACGTCATTGGAGATTGGCTGACCGAAGTCAACGTCACATGCCCGACCTGCATCCGTGAACTGGACCGAGCGTGTGGTCTGGACATCGCTAGCGATTTACTGGACTGTCTCGAAGCTAAGTTAGCGTGAACGCTTATCTGCCGCGCGTAGATGGACAGCTTGGCGTTGCTCTCGCCATCTCCGTCGCGCTTCATGCCGTACTCCTCGCGACTCTGTTGCTGATCCAGCAGTCTCCCGCGCCCAAGGTCATTAGTGCGATCAACGTTCGATTGAGCGCGGCGGCCGCACCCGCACCGCAACCCGAGCGTTCAGTGGTAGAACAGGAACATCTCAGTGAAGAACGGTTGATCGAAACGCAGGTAGACCGACCGACCGTAGAAACCACGGCGGCAGAACTTCCTCGAACGCCGCCTTCATCGGCCGTCACGCCCGAAGTAACTAGGCGCGTACAACTCGACGCCGCTTCACTTGAAGCGTTTATTAGTTCAACAACTGATTTACGACCACCGTCTCTAAACGGTGAACTGAGTATTGCTGAGACGTATCGTCGCCAATGGCATCAACGCGTTCAACGCATCGGGCAGCTCAATTACCCCGCCACCGCATCCAGAATGAAGTTAACGGGCCAGCTGACTTTACGGGTCGCCATCAAAACCGACGGCTCACTTGCATCCGTTGGCATCGCGCAATCATCAGGTCACGATGAACTTGATTTCGCTGCGCTTGAGATCGTCCGGCAGGCCTCCCCATTTCAGCCCTTGCCACCAAATCTTCCCCGCACGAACGATCAATTCAGATTCGAGTCGACGTGGGAATTTCGGCGCTAGTAGTTTGATTTGAGTATATAGTTTTTTTTTATGAAGAGTCTCGCAAACCACTTCCTCATACCGTTACCGGACCAAGATGGCTCCTACTTCGATGGTTCGCTAACGTATATCTGCACCCACACAGAGATGGGTGCATCAGGTCTAATCGTCAATCGTCCAACCAAGATCGATTTGAACAAATTGTTTGAGCTGGTCGAAATCAAACGATCGATGAAATCCGCGCCGCAGGTGTACGAAG
>JAGWBO010000057.1:36002-37066 GCA_021295855.1 Pseudomonadales bacterium
TCGGGCGACGATGGTCCCGAGAAATATTTGGTGATGCTCGGCTACGCAGGTTGGCATCAAGGCCAACTCGACACCGAAATCAACGATAACGTGTGGTTGACGTGCCCCGGTTCTCACGAGCTCTTGTTCGAAGTGCCCGTGGGATTACGCGCAGAGGAAGCCGCACGGTCGATCGGCATTGATCTTGGGTTGTTGTCTGGAGACTCTTCTGGATACGCGTGATTTGCCTCCCAGTTCTTGCGCTACATCATCGATACCATCGAAGTCCGCACTGGTTTTTGACTGGGGGATGCGACACGTCGGTGTAGCACTGGTGACGCCTCCCGCTCAAGTGACGATCCCGCTGAAGACGCTTGACGCCAAGCGAGGACTGATTGATCACTACGAAGTAGACGAATTGGTGCGCGACCATGCCCCGGATGTGCTCGTCATTGGTTTGCCGTTGAATATGGACGGAACCGTTTCGACTGAGACAAAGCGCGCAAAGCGTTTTGGTGTTCATCTCGCCAAGCGCTATGACCTGCCCGTTTCCTTTGTCGATGAGCGGTTGACAACACGCGAAGCCATAGACCGTAGCGAAAATCCCAAGCCGGATCACAGCCTCGCGGCATTGGTTATTGCGGAAGCGTGGCTTTCAGAGCAGACGGTGGGATGAGCTCGGTGACCGAGCAGCAGACGATTTCTGCCGCAGACGCCCGTACGAAACTCGCGCGAATTCAAGATCAGATTGATGCGGTCACTGAAGAAATCGGAGTTTTCGCAGATGCTGTTCGTGTCGTAGGCGCGTCCAAGGCACAACCACTAGCAACGATCCGAGCATTCGCCGAAGCAGGAATAAAGGCGTGCGGCGAAAACTATTTGCAGGAAGCGATTTCGAAACTCGACGAGCTCAAGCAATATGAAATGGAGTGGCACTTCATCGGCCATATTCAGTCTAACAAGGCGAAACAGGTAGCGGAACGCTTCGCGTGGGTTCAAACGCTTGACAGTACGCGTCTAGCCAAACGCTTGAATGACGCACGTCTGGTCTCCCACCCAGATGAGCCGCTGAACTGCTGTATTCA
>JAGWBO010000058.1 GCA_021295855.1 Pseudomonadales bacterium
CGACGCGCTGTGCATCTTCGAAATCTTGGATGGCCGTACAGTATTCGGAATCGTCATCTTCGTCCCAGTTTTTCATGAAGATACCTTCGACCTCGTAACCCTCCTGTTTCAGGAGCAACGCGGTAACGGCGGAATCAACGCCTCCGGATAGACCGACGGCGACTCGGCTGGGCTCCACTTTCTTAAAATGACTCGGTAAAGGTGCGACCGTCGGCGACAGGCGTCGTCGAGTCGTTGGACGAGTGCATTTTAGTTAGGATTCATGGCCAAGCTCAGTCATATCAACGCGGACGGCGAGGCACAAATGGTTGATATCTCCGCCAAATCCGTGTCCCAACGCATCGCGACCGCCGCTGCAGTGCTCAAAATGGCTCCCCGAACCCTCGCCATGATCGTCGACGGTGAAATTCCGAAAGGCGACGTGTTTGCCGTTGCGAGGGTTGCAGGTATTCAGGCGGCGAAACGAACGAGTGACCTTATTCCATTGTGCCATCCACTAGCGTTGACCAACATCGGGATTGAGTTCGAGTCGCGTAATGACGACGAATTGCATATTCTCTCAACTGCGAGCGTGAATGGTCAAACGGGGGTCGAGATGGAAGCACTGACCGCAGCGACTGTGGCAGCACTTACCGTATATGACATGTGCAAAGCCGTGCAAAAAGACATCAAGATTGCGGATATCTGCCTTTTGTCGAAATCAGGCGGAAAATCAGGCGTTTGGCAAGCGCCATGAGAGTCAACGTTCTTTTCTTTGCGTCGTTAAAAGAGGATTTGGGTTGCGCTGAAATCGAACTTCAGCTCTCAGAACTTGCGTCACGTGCGGATCTATTCGATTGCTTGACCAATGAATTAGGATCGGCCCGCGTAGCTCCACTCTTTGCAGAGAACGTCTCGATCGCGATTAATCAATCGATCGAGAAAGGCGAATTCACGCTGCAGTCAGGCGACGAAGTCGCATTTCTCCCCCCCATTACGGGCGGCTAAGCGTGGACGAAATCCGCGTGCAGAAGGAGGATTTCTCTCTATCGGAGGAGTACGAGAAGTGCTGCGTGGCAGCGGGTCCAGAATGTGGCGCGGTCGCAACATTCACGGGTCTGGTTCGGCAATTTGAAGTCAGCACGTCAGTGTCAGGTCTACATCTCGAGCACTATCCGGGGATGACCGAGAAATCGATGGAGAACATCGTCGCCAAGGCACGGAATCGTTGGTCACTGCAACATGTAAGGGTCGTACATCGGATTGGCGTACTTGAGGCGGGTTCACAGATCGTTTTGGTAATCGTTGCAAGTTCGCACCGACCAGACGCTTTTGCGGCGTGCGAGTACATCATGGATTTTCTCAAGACGGAAGCCGTGTTTTGGAAAAAAGAAATCCGATCGGACGGCGAAATTTGGATTAAATCGACTAGTCACGATTACGAGCGCCGAGATGGTTGGGCTGGCGAGCCATCTGCGACTGTAAAACGATGGTGACGCGCTGAGTTCTCGCGAATATACCTTTCTATAATCCGCCCCCCTTATAGCGCACGGGTGACCTTACATGGGCTACCAACACATCGTTGTTCCGTCTGATGGTAAGCAAATATCTGTGGCGGAAGATGGTAGTCTCATTGTTCCAGATAACCCAATCATCCCGTTCATAGAAGGGGACGGAATCGGCGTCGATATCACGCCAGTCATGAAGAAAGTCGTTGACGTCGCGGTTAGAAAGGCGTACAACGATTCCCGTCGAATCGTCTGGATGGAGATCTACTCAGGTGAAAAATCGCTTGAGATCTATGGTCCGGACGAGTGGTTGCCAGAAGAAACCCTTGACGCCATGCGGGAATTCACCGTTGGAATCAAGGGACCTATGACCACGCCGGTCGGCGGTGGGATTCGATCGCTTAACGTCGCATTGCGGCAGCATCTTGATCTTTATGTTTGTCTGCGACCCGTGCGTTGGTTTGAAGGCGTACCCAGTCCCGTTGTAGCGCCGCACAAAACGGACATGGTGATCTTCCGTGAAAACACCGAGGATATCTATGCTGGAGTAGAGTGGGAAGCTGACAGTGCAGACGCTGATCGTGTTATTGCATTTCTCCGTGAGGAGATGGGGATCGAAAAAATCCGATTTCCGCAACATTGCGGGATTGGCGTAAAACCGGTGTCAGTCGAAGGCTCACATCGGTTAATCAGAAAAGCAATCCAATATGCGATACAAGAGGATCGTGACTCGGTTACTTTCGTGCACAAAGGGAACATCATGAAGTTCACCGAAGGTGCGTTCAAGGATTGGGGCTACGAGCTGGCTGCGGAAGAGTTCGGTGCGACACCACTCGACGGCGGACCGTGGCACGAACTCACCAACCCTGATACTGGCAAACAGATTGTCATCAAAGACATGATCGCTGATGCGATGCTACAACAGATTCTGACCCGTCCTGACGAATACGACGTGCTTGCGACCATGAATCTGAATGGCGACTACATTTCGGATGCATTGGCCGCCCAAGTTGGTGGCATAGGCATTGCCCCCGGCGCGAACATAGGCGACCGCATTGCGCTCTTTGAGGCGACCCACGGGACCGCTCCGAAGTACGCTGGTCAGGATAAGGTGAATCCAGGTTCGTTAATTTTGTCGGCTGAGATGATGTTGCGTCATATGGGATGGCGTGAGGCCGCTGACTTGATTATCCAAGGAATGGAAGGTGCTATCGGCGAGAAAACGGTTACTTATGACTTCGAACGATTAATGACGGGTGCGACTCTGTTGAAATGTTCTGAGTTCGGTGACGCCATTGTCGCCAAAATGTGATCGCTACGACTCTAAATATTCAAGTCGGTCTATACCCTAATATCGCTCATTCGTCGTATCCAGTATGTCGTTCGACATAACCTTTTTAACGTCTCGCCTCACAGATTGATTTTGTGAACTTGTGTAAACTATTTGATTGTTAGTCCTTAAAACACGAAACATTCAACAACGTTATGCCCTCAGATTCGGATAACGACCTCGTCATTGAACGAGGTGTAAAGGTTGAACCTGCCAAGCCAAAACTTGAAAAACCACCGATGTATAAGGTCATTCTCCTGAATGACGATTACACGCCTATGGAGTTCGTGGTTCACGTTTTAGAGACAATCTTTGGCATCGAGACGGAACGTGCCGTCCAGCTGATGCTAGCGGTTCATACCCTAGGTAGCGCAACGATCGCGATCTATCCGCGAGAAATCGCCGAAACCAAGAGCGAGCGTGTTAATGCGTACGCGCAGAAGAACAACCACCCATTACTGTCTAAAATCGAGAAAACTGATTGACATGTTGCATGTCTACTTGAAAATGGACACAATGTCACCATATTTACCATAAGCGCTCCGGCGACTTGACATTGCGAGCGGCTAACGCAATGCGAAGTTCACGAACTCTTAGCCACTTCATGTTGTAAGGCGAGAAGCGCCACTCGAATGATCGATAAAGAACTTACCGAAGCCATCAACGAAGTCTCGATGCACGCGATGCAGAAGCGTCACGATCTGCTTACGACTGAACATCTCCTGCATGCGCTTCTGAATATACCTGATGTGGTAGACATCCTCGAAAACGTGCTCGTCGATATTGACCTGCTTAAGAAGAACCTTGAGAAATATCTCGATACCCACATCACCATGCGTTCGCAGGGCGACCCAGACAAGCGTCCTGATCATTCATTAGCGTTTATGCGTGTGATGCAACGTGCGCTGTTCTCCGTTACCCAAAGCCAAAAGAATGCGGTCGTTCAGGGTCGGCACGTGCTTATCGCACTTTTTACGGAACGTGAAACAGAAGCGTACAAGATGCTGCAAGCTCAAGGGGTGGATCGCACTGACGTAATTCGTTATGTCACGCACGGCGCCTCAAAGCGTAAAGAAGACGCGATGGCTGAAAGCCAAGGTTCTACGAATACCAATAGCGACGAAGAACAAGAAAAAGAAACTGAATCTGCGTTAGCCCGCTTCACACTCAATTTGAACGAACAGGCTCGTGAAGGCAAGATCGATCCGCTCATTGGACGAGATATCGAACTTGAACGTGTATTACAGATCTTGTGTCGCCGTCGCAAGAACAATCCCTTACTCGTAGGCGAGTCTGGCGTCGGTAAAACCGCAATCGCTGAAGGACTGGCAAAACGAATTACGGACGGTCAAGTACCTGAAATCGTCAAAGGTGCTGTGATCTACGCATTGGACCTAGGCGCGCTGCTGGCTGGTACACGGTATCGTGGCGACTTTGAAGAACGATTTAAGGCTGTTCTTAAAGAATTGACAGATGAAAAAGGAGCGATCCTCTTCATTGATGAGATTCATACCGTGATAGGCGCTGGTTCGGCGTCAGGTTCGGTATCAGATGCGTCAAACATGCTTAAACCTGCACTCGCGAACGGTGATATCCGGTGTATGGGATCAACAACTTTCAAGGAGTTCCGCGGCATTTTCGACAAAGATCGAGCGTTATCGCGACGTTTCCAAAAAGTTGACATTGGCGAACCCAGTGTTGAGGATACGTACAAGATTCTTAAAGGGCTCAAGAGTCGCTACGAGGACCATTACTCGTTGCGATTCACGGACCGCGCATTGCGTGCCGCCGCCGAACTTTCGGCGAAACACATCAACGAACGTTTCCTGCCTGATAAGGCAATTGACGTCGTCGATGAAGCAGGCGCGTACCAAAAGCTCCAGACGCCGAGCCGACGAAAGAAGTCAATCGGTGTCGTTGATGTCGAACAAATCGTGGCGAAAATCGCACGTATTCCATCTGCACAAGTCACTTCCACCGATAAGGAAAACCTACAGGACTTAGAAGAAAAACTGCGTATGGCGGTTTTTGGTCAGGATGATGCTATCAAGACGTTGGCATCTGCGATCCGACTTGCGCGCGCCGGTCTTCAAGTAGACGAAAAGCCGATCGGTTCGTTTCTGTTTGCAGGACCAACCGGGGTAGGCAAGACCGAGGTATGCCGCCAGCTCGCTCGAATCATGGGTGTAGAACTGTTGCGATATGACATGTCGGAATACATGGAGCGACATACCGTTTCGCGATTGATCGGCGCACCTCCGGGTTACGTTGGCTACGACCAGGGTGGTTTGCTGACGGAAGCTGTCACTAAGAACCCACACTGTGTCGTGTTACTCGACGAAATAGAGAAAGCACATCCCGACGTTTTCAATCTACTGTTGCAGGTCATGGACCACGGGACACTGACCGATAACAACGGTCGAAGTGCAGATTTCCGAAATGTCGTACTGATCATGACGACGAACGCTGGCGCACAAGAAGCCAGTCGTTCTTCGATGGGATTCACCGAACAGGACCACACCACGGACGCGAGTGAAGTCATCAAGAAGATGTTCTCGCCGGAATTTCGAAATCGAATGGACGCGATCGTTTACTTCAACGCCTTACCGATGAAGATCATCCGGACGGTGGTTGATAAGTTTCTTGATGAGCTGCAGGCGCAACTCGACAATAAGAACGTTGAGTTGGAAGTCTCTGATGATGCGAAAGAATGGCTTGCCGTCAACGGTTTCGATGAGAAGATGGGCGCGCGCCCGATGCAGCGATTGATTCAGGAAGAAATCAAGCGAAATTTGGCCGACTTCATCTTATTTGGAGAACTCGCTGACAGCGGTGGCATCGCAGAGGTCAATATCGAAGACGACAAGATAAAGATCACTACGCGTCCACATAAGAGTCGCCAGCAACCGCAAGCGAAAGAACCTGAGAAACAACCGACAGATTAGCTCGCCCATTAGGCGGCCGAGTTAGCTATTTGCGGAACGTTATGCGACCTTTGGTCAAGTCGTATGGCGTAAGTTCGACTTTAACGCGATCGCCTTTCAGGATGCGAATGTAATTGCGTCGCATCTTGCCCGAGATGTGAGCAGTGACCACGTGGTCGTTTTCAAGACGGACGCGGAACATCGTATTCGGCAATACGTCCTCGACCTGCCCATCCATCTCCATAGGTTCTTGTTTCGGCATCTATTACCCAAATCAGAAAGCGGCGATATTGTAAGACTCAGACCGAAAATTTCGACTGGCTGCCTAATCGAAGCTAGGTTATTCCTGTTGATCGTCGAATCGAACCCACTCATCATCGATGAGTCGTTCTTGGGCTTGGAAATCCAACTTGTATCTCATGTTCTTAACAGCATCGAGTGCGAATCCGAGATAAAGATGCGCTAGATTTCCTTTACGAGCTAGTTCAATTTGAGTCAATATCGCAAAAGTGCCTAAGCTTCGCTCGCTTAAATCCGTATCGAAAATCGTGTAGTTCGCAGAAAGCCCATCGCGTAAGTGGTCTGTCTGAGCGATGAATACGACTCGGTCATCTATGAAGCCGTATAGGTGGAAGTCTGTCCGATCTGGTTCCAGATGCAGCATGGTGCGCATCGTATTGAAGTCGGGCGGATACATCGAACCGTTGGTATGTCTTGTCTTTATGTACTTGTCGTAAAGCTGAAACGCTTCGTGATCGGAGACGAGCTTTTCGTTGGATATTTCGATTCGCACATCCTCATTAGCGCGCAGAATTCGGCGAAATCGACGTTTCATTTGAAACTCGTTCACGAGTACCCGAGTCGCGATACACGCTTCACAGTTTGTGCAATAGGGTCGATAGACGAGTCTCCCTTGCCGTCGATATCCATGGGATCCAAAATCGCGCCAGAAAGCATCAATTAACGAATCGCGATTTCTTACTTGATCAGAAGAATATTCGGGAAAGACTACATGGAAGAGGGTTTCCGTCTTCCCTTCAATGTACGGACACGGTTGTTGCGATGCGAGCAATTTGGGTCCGACGGAGTTCATAACCTATCTCGAAAAATGCCAACGTGGCATGGTGTCCGAGTTTCGCGTCTCGTCTACCAGTGTGTAGAACTCGTCTCGTGGGATATTCCTTGCGCCAAGTGATTCGGTATGTTCATTTAGCACCTGACAATCCAAGATTTGGAAACCGCAATTTCTGAGGTGATCGACGAGGAAGGCGAGGGCGACTTTAGAGGCATTGGGTTCATAGTGAAACATCGAGTCACCGACAAATATCCCGTCTACGTCTATACCGTATACACCACCTACCAAATTGCCATTGCGCCAAGTCTCAACAGAATGTGTAATTCCCAACTCGTGCATCTCCTGCAATGCACGAACTAGCTCAGGATCTAACCACGTTTGATCTCGATCTGCGCAACCTTTGACGGTACGCTCAAAATCGTGATCGAAGGTGACTTCAAATCGTTGTTGACGAATTGTTCTTGACAACGAGCGAGAAACGTGAAATTCGTTGAGAAACAGGACTGCTCGAGGATCAGGCGACCACCACGTGCGCGGCGCACCAATGTCATTCCAGGGGAATAGCCCCTGTTTCAAAGCGTGTAGATAGAAATCTACAGTTACCGGAACGTCGAGTTCCAAGGCGGTAAACGATCGCCAAAACTCGGTGTCTGCAAGTTGCTCGATGGTCATCGCCATATGAGCAGAACGACCGCGTAATTCCGATTCGCTCATGCGTTACGGCTTTCCAAGTACTTTTCTGCATCGAGGGCTGCCATGCAGCCAAAACCGGCTGAAGTCACTGCTTGGCGATACACATGGTCGGCAACGTCTCCTGCCGCAAATACGCCTGGTACGCTTGTAGCGGTAGCGTTGCCGTTCTGACCGCTGTTGATGCGGATATAGCCATCTCGCATATCCAACACGTCTTCGAAAATGCTCGTATTTGGCGTGTGACCAATCGCAATAAAGACTCCGGCAAGGTCGATATCGCGCGTGGCTTCTGATTGGACGTTTCGAATGCGTATACCCGTTACACCCGCATCGTCGCCAATGACTTCGTCCAAAACATTGAACCAAACTGGCTCAATTTTTCCAGCGTCGACCTTCGCGAAAAGCCGATCCTGAAGCATTTTTTCCGCACGCAATTCGTTGCGTCGATGTACAAGCGACACCTTCGAGCAAATATTCGAGAGGTATAGGGACTCTTCAACCGCAGTATTACCGCCACCAATCACCGCAACTTCTTGATCTTTAAAGAAGAATCCGTCACAAGTAGCACAAGCGCTGACGCCACGACCCATAAAGTGCTGTTCGCTTGGAAGACCCAGGTATTTAGCGGACGCACCAGTCGCGATGATGACTGCGTCTGCTTCGAATTCCGTGTCATCGCCGAAGAGTACGAGCTGCTTACTTGAGAAATCGACAGTGTGAATCTGCTCGTTGATGACTTCAGTCCCGTATTTCTTTACGTGGTCGAGCATACGAACCATAAGATCAGGACCTTGAAGACCGTCGAGATCGCCGGGCCAATTGTCGACGTCGGTGGTCGTCGTAAGCGGCCCCCCGACTTCAACCCCGGCAATTAAGGCCGGGCGTAAGTTTGCGCGTGCGGCGTATAGTGCGGCTGTGCAACCGGCTGGTCCAGATCCAAGCACGATCACTCGATGTTTTCTTCGTTCGCTCATGCTGGCGCGGCTAGTGCGGCTTCAATTGCAGCAATGAAGGCACCGGCCTTGCGATGTGAGCTGATGAATTCTCGAACCGTTTGTGCCCGGTCATTAGTCGCTTGGAGGTTACCGCCTTCCCGAGTGAAGTATTCGAGGAACTTTTCAAAGTCTTCAATGCGCATCGCGTGATAGGCACGTAATAGGACGTAGAAATCGTGGTCACCTGAAAATTCCTCGCCCGTCTGTGACGGTGTGATCGTCCCCAAGAATTCCTTGACACGTCCGTCCGTCCAAACTTCATCTATGACTTTTTGTTTGTCAGGTCTGACTTTCGGCGGGGTCTTCATGGATCACAAGTCAATGCGTAGGTCTAATCTTACTAGACCCGCGCTTAGCTTGACGATATCAAGCGGAAGCATTGAGCAGTGCTTTCGACTTCAGTACATGGAAGATTACTTGCGTGCCGTCGCTGCGCCAAAGTTCTAACATCAGCGTGCGTGGTAACGCATATTCAACAATCTTTTGAGCATTGAAGGTGGAGTGATTCAGACTTGTCCACAACTTGCTCGTTCCCGTCGTTGGAAGCGAAGCTGCAGAGACCTAGTTGGGTTCGATGGTTGCGTAGCGTGAGCCAATGGACAGGCGTGCTCTAATCTCCTTAGGCGTGCGAGCCGAATGCGCGAGCATAGATGCTCAGTTGAGTGAAGTGGCGATGCGTACGATGATGGCTACTCAATGGATTTACTTGAAGTGTTTTACAATCACGTTGGTAAGTTCTTGAGAGACATCAAGGTATAAGCGCTACTCGATCGCAAGACCTATTTAGTAATGCTGCAAATCGAGCAAGCCTCCGCCCAATGACTCCAGCAGCGTCGAACGCGACTAAGACACCAATCGTTCATGGGGTAGATCTCTGTCGTACATTCGAAGTCGGTGACACGCGCGTACACGCCTTAGATCACGTGGATATTTCGATGGATTCCGCAGATTTCGTCGCAGTAATGGGTCCATCTGGAAGTGGCAAATCTACTTTGATGAATATCTTGGGCTGTTTAGATCGACCGAATAGCGGTTCATATCAGTTGCTGAGTCATCAAGTTGCTAATTTGGACGATGCGAGCCTATCTGCAATTAGGAACCAACATCTTGGTTTCGTTTTTCAAAGTTTCCATTTATTACCTCGATTGACCGCATTGGATAACGTCCTCTTACCGTTAAGGTTTGCAAAAGGGGATGTAACCGATGCGCTCGAACACGCGCTCGATCTACTCGCAAGGCTTGGCATGAGCGATCGAATTGATCACCGTCCTAATCAGCTTTCTGGCGGTCAGCGTCAGCGCGTTGCTATTGCGCGTGCGCTGATGGTGAAACCTACCTTATTGCTCGCGGATGAACCCACTGGTAATTTGGATTCGAAGACGGCATCGGAAATTCTGGAACTGATGTTGACCTTCAATCGTGAAGGGCAAACAATCTTGCTGGTTACGCACGAAAGCTCAATCGCGGCGCTAGCCCATCGCATCATCCACATGCGAGATGGAAGGATCGAGGGCGAAGAGATCAACGCATGAA
>JAGWBO010000059.1 GCA_021295855.1 Pseudomonadales bacterium
CACAGTCATGGCAAAACAAGCGGTGGATCAACTCGTCGCGTGACACGCATCAAGAGCTATCGATGTCACGAGATTTCTGAAGACATCGGCAGCATTCAACTTGATGAAATTGACCTAGCAGACCCCGGACCTGGAGAAATCCAGGTCCGGGTGAAAGCTTGCGCTGTGAACTTTCCTGATCTGCTGATGATTCAGGACAAATACCAATTTCACCCGCCTCGACCCTTTGCACCTGGTGGCGAGGGGTCCGGCGTCATCGCAAAGCTTGGCTCCGATGTTTCGGAATGGAAAGAAGGCGACGCCGTCGTGTTCGGGAGTCGCTACGGTGGTTTTTGCGAAGCGATCAATATGTCTGCGAATGCCGTTCGACCTTTACCGAAACATATGGATTTCGCACAAGGCGCATCCTATAGCACCGCTTACTCAACCGCGTGGGTCGCCCTCTCTCATCGAGGCAAAGTCACCGCAGGTGAATGGTTGCTGGTCCATGGTGCGACGGGAGGTGTTGGCCTGGCGGCAGTGGACATCGGCAAACTGCTCGGCGCTAACGTAATCGCGACAGGTGGTCGTGATGACAAGCTCGCGGTCGTCAAATCACGCGGGGCCGATGAGGTCATCAACTACACGCTGCCTGATGGTTCATTAGGTGGCTTCAGGGAACGGGTCAAGGAGATCACCGGCACTGGAGGTGCCGATGTGGTGTTTGATCCGGTTGGCGGCGGCGTATTCGACGAGTCCATGCGTTGCGTCAATTTCGGCGGTCGCATCTTGACGATCGGATTTACGAGCGGTCAATGGCCACAAGCGCCGGTAAATCTCGTATTGATAAAGATGCTCTCAATCATTGGCGTACGCGCGGGTGAGATTGGTCGTCGCAATCCCGAACTTGGCGCGAAATTCCGTCGCGAGTTGAACGAGCTAGCGCAGTCGGGTCAGATTACGCCTTACGTGTGCAAGGGATTTCCCCTTGCTCGTGCTGTTGATGCAATGCGAATGCTTGAAAACAGAGACGTGGTAGGTAAGTGCGTCGTCACGATGAACGGTTACGAGCCTCAATCTTAAACGTAACTCGTTGCGTATACCGAATCACACAAGCTACTTCGTACAGTCATCCATCAAGGTTGGAAAACGCAAGAACACTGCTTCTGGAACACCTGCATATTTCTTCGACACAACATCTCGATCCCAAACGTTATCGAGCGCGCGCGTCGCATTGGCTTGTTTCAACGAGAGTGAATCTAGCAGGTAATAAGGCGAGACCAGAGGGAAAAACTGCAGCGGCCAGTCTGTTCCGTACACCAGCCTTTCCGCAAGCGACTCGACTTGCAACGCACGTCTTAGATAACCGAGCTTGTTTATCTGCGTAAGACTGGACACATCTGCATATAAGTTCGGATAGTCCTGAAACATCCGAAGCAGACGGTCGAAATGGCCGTCGCCATCTGTCGATCCGGTGGTCGCGATGTGCGCGGCGATTACGGTTACACCAAGGGAAAGTGGTAACTGCAATCGAACTGGATCACCGAGAGAATTGTCGGCTTCCCCGAAGGACTGCTCGGCACCAGCGTGCGTTAGCAATGGAATACAGAGTTCCGCCATACGCCGATAAAAAGGTTCAATGCGTTCATCCCCGGGATCAAAAAGCATGATATTAGGCAGAAATTTGATGAGCTGTGCGCCGTTTTCAACCACATAGTTCAGCCGTTCGACGCTGTCAGTACGCAGCGGGTTGATGCTCGCGCCGAATCGGAGATTTGGATAGTTCTTCAGTTCTCTGATCAGATATTCGTTAGGAACATAGAACTGTGTCAGTTCACGATTGAGCGTGCCGAACTCGTCGATAACGCCGTCCATCGCTAACACCACTGCTTGATCCACGAATTCCGAGTCCGCGATTTTTTCAGAGAGTTTGCGAAGCAATTCGCGGTCTCCGTTTGTCTGAAGCTCATCTTGGGTGATGTCGAACGCACGCAAATAAATGTTGAATTTCCAGGATGCTGATAAATCCTCACCGACAAACGCGCCACTATTACCGTATCCCAAGCCTGCGGCGTGAACATGCATATCAACGTAGCCACGTTCGGGCGATTTTGTCAGTGGCGCTTTCAGAGCGTAAAAGATCACGTAAATTGCGACCGCGATGACAATGAGCCACCAACCGACACGCTGAAACCCACGTCCCTCGCCCCGGTCGCTTGAATTCAAGTAAGACTATCTCGCGTTATGGCGCTCGGTACATGCATCAGTGTAATAATTAGTTTGAAGCGGGCGTCGTATAACGGTCATTACCTCAGCTTCCCAAGCTGGAGACGAGGGTTCGATTCCCTTCGCCCGCTCCAGCCTAAGAAATGCCGCCTGTGATGGCCTTACTCGAACATCACAATGTTGCGCGCGACCTCGCCGGTCTCCAATGCATCAAACGCGCCGTTGATATCGTTTAGTTTGATGTGACCAGAAATCATGTCGTCAAGATGAAGTTTGCCTGCAAGATAGAAGTCAACGAAACGTGGCATGTCAACACGGAATCGATTCGACCCCATGTTGGACCCCTGAAGTTTTTTCTCGCGCAACAATTCAGGACCGTGAATCTCAATGTTGGTACCAACCGGGATCATCCCAATCACGGTTGCACATCCGCCTGCGCCGATCATCTTCCAAGCCTGTTCGGTAGTGACTTTCAGACCGATTGCTTCAAAGGCGTAGTGAACCCCGCCACCCGTTATTTCACGTACCGCTTCGACGGGATCAACTTCCGCTGCATTCACTGTGTCGGTCGCGCCGAATTTCCGCGCTAATTCAAGCTTGCTGGCAACGGTGTCGATCGCAATGATTCGACCCGCCCCTGCAAGTTCGGCTCCATTTACGCACGACAGCCCAACACCACCACACCCGATCACAGCCACCGAAGAACCTGGTTCGATTGCTGCGGTATGAATCACTGCACCAACTCCAGTCGTTACACCACACCCTATCAGCGCCGCTCGATCCAATGGCATGTCCTCGCGGATTTTCGCTACCGCATGCTCATGAACCAACATGTGTTCCGCAAATGAGGACAGGTTGAGGAATTGGGCAACGGGTTCGTCACCGCGAGACAGTCGAGGTTCCTCGTCAAATCCTCGTTGCAACTCCGGCTCTTGGCACAGTGACATGTGACCAGTAAGGCAATACTCACAATGTCCACAAAATGCTGACAAGCATGTGATCACGTGATCACCGGGCTTGACATACACGACGTCGGAACCGACCTGCTCAACTACACCAGCCGACTCATGACCCAGAATACATGGCATGGGGTACGGATACGAACCGTTTTGAAAGTGCAAGTCTGAGTGGCAAACCCCAGCCGCAACAGTACGAACTAAAACTTCGCGTGCACGAGGTTTGCTGATCGAAACCTCTTCAATCTCGAGCGGTTTTCTCGCCTCGTTCAATACTGCGGCTTTCATCGTATATCTCCTACGACCGGTTTATGCATAGTCCAATTGAATGCGCTAACCACTGAGTAATTTTTCGCGTCGGTTGCTTCGCATAAATGCGAGACCCAATATCGCTAAAGTCAATAAAGCGTATCCAATCCGATTTTGTACGGTGGCCGCAAGCAATGCATCGGGGTCTGCATCAAACAACGAAAACGGATTGTAAAACGGCGAAAACACCTGTTGCACGTTACCGAATCCTGAGACAATACCAAAAAACACCAGCACCAATGCTGTACCTACCGCGCCGCCGATCTCGCTCCGAAATAGCGCCGACATCCCCATCGCCAACACCATGAAGAATAAGGCACTCTGCAATGCTCCTTGTAATGCAAGTAACGGATACTTCGCAATGAAGAACCAGACACCAATTCCAAGCAGAATCTCAACAGGGAGCAGGATTAATACCGCAGCAAGTAACTTGACCCACCATACGCGTTCGCATCCACCTGGCACCGTATAGACGATCTCAAGGCTACGACCGCTAATCTCGCTTGCGATGATGCGTAGACCAAGGAAAACACCAATAAAAACTAAAGGTATGCCAAGAAGCGTGACTTGCGCATGTCCGCCATTGAAACCCTCGGTGAGTCCTACGTATTCCAACGCAAACAAACCCAGTACCCAGAGTGGGGCGACTAATAGGATCAGATAAAAGTACTTTCCAGACAAACTAATCGCGGCATAGCGGTACATTTCCAATCCGCCCAAGATGCCGCGTAGGCTCGCATTCATGTCGTGTCGCCGATCAACCAGAGATAGCCGTCCTCAAGATTGGCATTGACACGCGTTGCTTCTTGTACTGGGGCCTGATTCGACAATATGCGCCGGCGTACTTGACCGCCCCCGGTTGGCGTCTCATTAACAAGTATCGAGCCTTCTGGTAATTCGAACGGGACGGACTCTGATTGCTCAAAGGTCCACACCTTTTCTTCAGCATAGGTCGAAAGGTCGGACGGCGCTCCATCGAATTGCAGCTGATTTCCGGCTAGGACAAGCACCCGGTCGCACGCCACGGCAACATCGTCCACCACGTGTGTTGAAAACAATACGATGCGATTCTGTGCAAGTCGACTTAACAAATTGCGAAATCGAATCCGTTCCCGCGGATCCAAACCAACCGTGGGTTCGTCGACGATAATGATTGGTGGCAAACGTAGTAGCGTTCTAGCCACGGCAACCCGTTGCCGCATACCACCAGATAAGCTGGCGATAGCATCATCCTGTTTCTCTTCTAATCCGACTTCCCTCAATAGACCGTCAACACGTTCTTCGCGGTCAACGACTGGAATCTCGTATAGACCCGCGTAATACATAAGGTACGCCTTGGGAGTCGACCCGGAAGGTAACCCGGAATCTTGTGGTAGGTAGCCGATCCATCGCGCTAGGTGTTTCCGCAATAGATTGATGGGGACCCCACCAAGTGACACTAAACCGCTGGTCGGTTCAAGTATTCCAGCTAGCTGTCGCAATAGTGTTGTCTTTCCTGCCCCGTTCGGCCCAAGGATGCCGATCATGCCGCGTTCGGCGACGAAATCGACACCGGTAAGTGCTTTCACCTCGTCGCCTTGCAGGTCTAGTCCAGCAAGTCGCCTTGACCAACGTCTTGCGAACGTGCGTGGATAACGGAGAAAACCCTCGACCCGTTCCGGAATGTCGCCACGAATCTGTCGAACAGCGCTTCGCCTCATGTACTGAATTACAAGTAACACGATACCAACCAAAATCGGCCAAAGTAATGGCACTTCAGGTACTTCGTTCGTCATGGTAGGGCGAACATTGACGATATATACATTCGCGGCGATCGCAACCCACGGAAGACCATATACGAGTGCGGTCACTAATCCGTTCGGCACCACTTCACCCGTTTCGTCGACGCGACCTAACAACCTTCGGATTTCATAGGTACACAGACCGATGAAGAACGCGACACATAAAGCTGCCAGCAATCCCCATAAACCTTCAATCGTCAAGTACGCGACCGCGCCAAAGCCTGCCGCTACGATCAGGAAAACAAGCACCCGCTCGAAAGAATCGGTGCGAGAGAACATTTCCCCGCCCCGTTCGATGACACGCCGAATGAAGTCCTTACGCTGCTCAATCGTTGCGCGCAATGGACCTGGGAGTCCATAAATCTTGCCAAGGTGTTTGACCTCGAGCAACGGCGGTCCTCCATCCGTTCGTGGCTCTGGAGGTTCCTGTTTGCGGAAAGACATGACGATCAATGCGAGCAGGCAACCACCGACAAGAAGCGCAACAACAAATTGCCACAGTATGGACTCCAGCAACCCAGCCCAAATCAACCAAGTCATGATGACGGTGGTCGCGCCTAGCCAAGCGACCATTAGCCAAGGTCCAACGCGACCGAATATGCGATCCAATCGATGCAATAGGATGTAACCGACAGGAATGACCAATAAAGTCAGGAGTGCAGACGTGATCAATCCGCCAATCACGGTCACAGCAAATCCCGGCCAGATTTCGTTTTCACGGCCCGTTGACACAGCTAATGGAGCTAACGCTGCGATCGTCGTCGCAGTCACTAACAGAACCGGTCGCGTACGTTCACGCATCGCGGAAAGTGCTGCAGCCCCCCGCGACCAGCCTGCATCGAGTGTCTTTCGCTGCATGCGATCTACGAGCAGGATTGCCGGATTAACTGTCAGCCCAACTAGCGCCAACATACCCACTAGGACGCCCGGCTCCATGGATTTGCCCGTGAAGAACAACACCCAACCCGAGCCCAACATCGTCAGTGGTAACGCCAGCAACACGAGCACCGGTAATGACAGCGATTCAAACGTCATCGCCAACACAAGGAACAAAAACAGGATCGCAGGCAATAGGATCTTTGATGCCACTGACACGTTTTCGTTTTGTTCCGGCGTTTCGATGACATACTCTGGCGGACGTGGCGCGCTCGCAACCATCACGTTGATTTGCTGTCGAACGGACTCCAACGCATCGCCGGATCTCGGCGCCGAACTGCTCAATCGATAGTTCACCGCCATTTCGCGTCGGCCGTTTTTGTGCACGATGACAGGTGACGGCCGCATCTGGCGAGTGGTCGCAACCGTCTCTAAGCGAATCGCACCTGCTGGCGTATTAATTCGCATGTTGCGCAACTCGCTGAGCGATGCCGTTTCATCGCGTACGCCAATCCGTTCAACGATGATTGGAATTTCGCGACCAGACGGTAACGCGTAGTCGGTCGCCATCTGGACTCCTTCTGAACCCGCAATGTTGAGATTCCGAAGTACATCGCTCAGACGCAATCCAAGGGAATCTAGGACGCTCGCGTTTGGGCTGACCCAAAGTTCCGGATCGCCACGTGGTACAGCAACCCATGCGCCTGCGATGAAATTCGCACCTTCAAGCCGTTCCTCAATGTCATCAGCAACGTTCCAAAGAGTTTGAGAATCCGGACCTGAAACCACAATACGCCCAGGTGGAACGTCGTTAAATCGCGATCTCGTGTCGCGCCGACCCCCGTCATATTCTTGTTGTCCCGGATTCATGACATCAAGTCCACGAATTTGCTTCGCGAGCTTCATTACGCGGCCTTGTATTGAACCCACCGTGAGGTCTTTGGGTCGGTCATCAAGATCAACAAATTGAACCGTGATCTGAGCGCCTTCTTTATTGCCATTCACGGTAACAGATTCCACGCCTTCGACACTCAACAGCTCAGCTTCAATACGAGCCATCAGATCAACAGCAGCATCGATGCTGCGTGAGCCACGGTTGAACACCACGTTGAGCTGCACGTTGTCCGCATTCTGCGCGTTTTGAGCCGAACTCCCTGCAATCACTGGTATCCAGGCGAAGAAAACCGTGAGCAACACCGCGAACACGACACCGGTCAACCAGCCTGCGGGATAGCGCAATGCGGATTTGGAGAAGCCGGTTAGTAGTACACGCAAGAAATCTGGAGCAACTAATCCACCGCGTTTCTCATGAACCTCTCGTTGACGTTCGACGCGTTTCAATGCCGCCGGTGCTGCAAGTCGATGCGCTAGGAGTGGTACCAAGCCGATAGCGACAAAGAGCGATGTTCCGATAGGTAGTAACAACGAAACGGCAACGATCTTAATGAACTCCTCCATGAAGGTGTTCTCAAGATCTACCAGAATGATTGGTAGGAACACGACCGCGGTCGTCAAACTTGCCGCCGAAATCGCTCGAATCGTTCGCCTTAATCCCTTCTCGGCAGCTTCTGCGATCGGCACCTGCCGCTCGACGCCGCGTAGGATGGCTTCGTAAACAACCACGCTGTTATCGACTAGTAAACCAGTAGAAACAGCGAGACCAAACAGAGTGAGCAGGTTGATGCCGTAGCCGAACAAATAGAGCAGCGCCAATGCCAGCACGATGCTGACTGGTACTGCCACCCCCACAACCAAGACCGCACGCCACTGACGAAGAAACGTGAACAACGCAAGCATCGACAACGCTAAGCCCGTTAAACCGAGAATCGTCAATCGCGACAGCTGCTCACCTACCTGATCGGAAGCATCCCGTAAGATGATCAGGTCAACACCCATCGACTCAAGTTCTGCTCGAACCTCCGCTACACGAGCTCGCAACGAGTTGCCAAGCTCAACAAGATTAGCGGCTTCCTCTTGATAGATCGTGATGCCGACCGCCGCTTCGCCGTTTACTCGATAAAACGACTCGTGTGACGCATAGCCGAAGAACACATCGCTCGTATGCCGTATTTCTGCAGGCGACTGACCTGTAATCTGCGTGTTCTCAAGCGTTCGAAGATTCCGTAAACGTCCGTCCAGTAGGACGGGTGTCGCACCTGCCTCATCTTCAAGATTCCCCATGTAACGAAGCGTTCCCGTGCTTCGTTCTATCGCCTGCGTGATGTCTCCGGTGTCGATTCCAAGCATGCTTGCCGCGCTCGGGTCGACTTGAATCACGACCTGTCGACCGCCCCCACCGGACGTGGTGGCTTGCGCGACACCTGGAACCGATGCGAATCGTGGCGCTATCACATCGGCAGCAATGTCGAACAGTACGTCGGTATCACGAGCGCCGCCGACCACCGAAATATCCATTACGAACGTGTCAAACGTGCTTGTATTCGCAGCACGAACGTCGATATACGTGGAATTACGCGGTTGCTCGCGCTGCAACCGAGATGCGATTCGCCTTACTTCGTATTCACGGATCTTGATATCCGTGTCCGGCTTGAACTCAATTCTTAAATTGCCTTGCGAACCGCGGATCTGCCCTGTTGTTTCGCGTACGTCTGGGATCGAACCAATGCGCGATTCAAGCTTGTTCAGAATCTCACGTTCAAGTAACTCGGGACTGCTGTTGGGTCGTGAGAATACGACGGTCAACGTTTCTCCTTCGAGTGAAGGAAATAGCGCGATGGGCATGCGTTGAACCGCGATGAGCCCGAGCAAAAGACACGCCAGAAATACCATACTGGTCGCCATCGGGCACCGGATGGGTAGACTCAGAAGCGCGTTACTGCTGAAAGTGCTCATAGCCACGTAGAAAGATTGTGAAACGCCGAACGAGGTGGTGTTTTTTAGACAGGAAGCGTGTCGTCACGTCAAATGCACTACGCTCCATAAACACGTCACGAAGGTCAGTACACATTGAAGCAGGATTTTACCCCGTGAAATCACCACTCAGGATCTAATTCGAGGTGAATCCTTCCGTCGACTAGTTAGTTTGTTTTTTGAGGATTTTGTGGCATAGTTTGCGACGGGTATCACGGTTACACTGTAGCCATTCATCGTCCGCAAGGGAAAACGCATGGAATTTATGGAAGTCATCAACTACCTCGCGCGCTGGGGACATTACGTGTTCGGTATCGCGTGGATCGGATTGCTTTATTACTTCAACTTTGTTCAAGGTGGATTTGCGGCGAACGCGTCCGACTCCACGAAGGTGGAGCTCTTTACCAAGCTCGTTCCCACTGCTCTGTGGTACTTCCGCTGGGCCGCAATGCTGACATTCCTAACCGGGTTGGTGTTGTTGTATTTCGTGCACAGCGCGGGCACCCTTTCAGGTGGCCTGTTAATCGGTGGCCTTATGGCGACCATCATGTTTCTAAACGTGTGGCTAGTAATCTGGCCGAATCAGAAGATTGTCATCGCCTCGAACGAATCAGTTGCTGGAGGCGGTGAAGCAGACCCTGGTCAGGCAGCTGCTGCCGCCAAAGCGCTCTTGGCATCGCGTACTAATACGTTTCTCTCGCTCCCCATGCTGTACCTCATGGGTTCTACCGTACATGGCGGATTGTCCGGATCTGCCTGGAACCAGCCCGATGTGGCGTTCTGGGTTCTGCTCGTAATCGTTCTATTGATCGAAGCGAACGCTCTGTTTGGAAAAACCGGACCGCTCACTACCGTCAAGGGGGTCATTGGCAGTAGTGTGGTCTTGACTGTTGTCGTGATGGCAGTGCTCGCTTGGCTGTAAGCACACTG
>JAGWBO010000060.1:0-9615 GCA_021295855.1 Pseudomonadales bacterium
TGACCGCGGTACTGGAATCGCTGCAACTGAGCTAGCGTTGATGGCAGGTGCTGAGCGGGTAGAGGGCACCTTGTTTGGCAACGGCGAGCGAACAGGTAATTGCGACATCATGACGATGGCGATGAATCTATTCTCGCAAGGCGTCGATCCAGAGCTTGACTTTCGCGACATGCCGCGTATCCGCCAAATTGCGGAGGAAGTCACAAAGATTCGCGTGCACGAGCGACATCCCTATGCTGGGGATTTGGTATTCACTGCGTTTTCTGGCTCGCATCAAGACGCGATCAAGAAAGGCATGGCAGTGGTTAAGGAAGATCACTGGGAAGTGCCGTACTTACCGATTGATCCCGCAGATGTAGGCTCTTCCTATAAAGAATCCGTACGCGTAAACAGTCAATCTGGTAAAGGCGGTGTCGGATTTATCCTTGAACAACATTTCGGTATATCGCTGCCACGCGAAATGCTTCAGGAGTTCGCAAAGCAGGTGCAGGTGCTAACCGAGGACCTTGATCGCGAGGTTCGACGCGACGAGATTCTCCAAGCACTCTTCGATACGTTTGAAGCGCAAGATGGACCCTATGCACTTCTTAACTACGAGTTAAACAACGCTGCGAACGACACCCTCGTGTGCGAGGGGTTAATTCAGGTATCCGAGAACGAAGTGAAGATACAAGGGCAAGGTTCAGGTCCGATCGAAGCATTTGTAAATGCCATGGTCGCGACACTAAACGAGCCACTGAACGTTGCTGCTTATCACGAGCATGCGTTGAGAGACGGGGATGTGGTTGGGAAGGACGCCCAGGCGATTGGCATCGTCTCGATCGAATTCGGTGAGGGATCGGTCTTCGGCGTCGGTCGAAGTAAGAATACGGTGACTGCTTCATTGTTGGCGATTATTTCGGCTATCAATCGTCGCTGGTCTCAGCGGCTGTAATCAAGCGGAGCTAGCTTTCTCAATCGTCGAATCGGTTTGAGAGGGGATTTCCAAGCACAAGATTCTCAGTGATGCAATTCTTGAAATTGAGTGAATTTCGATCTGTAGCGGAGTTGTAGTTCGACTGAAATTCGTTTTACGCAGACTGGAATCTGAATTGCCCGGGCTGTCGCCGCGACTGTGATCGTTCGTTTAGAAATCTACGAGCGACTCAATCCAATTTTTATATATTCCTTCTAGGACTGAAGACGACGTTTGATTCAATAGTTGTTTCTCTCCAGAAGTGAGTTTACCCTCGATTTCGACATCGATTCCAGACAGAATGTTGGTAGCCGTTCCCAAGTATCCCATTCTGTGAAGACGCTTGCTGAGCGGGGCGGCATAGACGACCATTGCGTCGTTCATTTCTAACGCACGGAGGAACCATTCGTCGCTTGACTCAGCCATGTGTAAGTAAGCTTCGAGCACGTTTGCTTCCGCGCTTGTTTCGCGATTCGAAAATCTGCCTAGCAATTCGCTAATGTTTGTAGTGAGCACGGCGTGTTGTTCCTCTAGGCATCTCCTGTCATTCCACCAATCGGGTGCATGGAGTATCCATCCGTTGGCCGGAGAGCAATCCCGTGTTAGAGCATTCATGACTGAAATGGCGGCGCGAGTCCAATCGAGTGCAGGAGAATCGAGCGAGTTGGAATCTTCTCGCGCAAAATAAGTTAAGAGTTTGAGGCAGTGATCAAGAAGCCCAAGCTCATAAGCATGTTTGCTGCACGCGACGCGTAGGGATAGCGATCGTCCATGTTCCGAATCGACGTCGTATTCGTGCGAAAAACGTTGAATGAGCGACGTACTGCGTTTCTCGACATAGTCATCCGATCCAGCGTCAATGAGGCTTGCGACCCGCTGAACATTTTCGGAATAACGCGAAAGTATTCCGTCGTGTACTGACTCTAAAGCCCAGCGCAATTTCTCTTCTTTCTCGCTTTGCTCAATCGCAAGGTCATACGCTTCGAGTAACGTACGCTGAACTCGGAAAAAGATCTCCTCCATTTCCGTCTTGGATAGTTCCGCTCCTGAACCTCTGCCTGTCAACCAGCTATCGACAACGTTTTTCGTCAACCCGTTTAAGGTCCGCAGGTACAACCATCTCGATTCTGGACAATCCGGATCGAGTTCGTGTCGCCTCAATTGCAGATTCAGATCTTTAACGTAATCCTTCGCTCTAATTAGCAACGATCCTTGGATTGATATTGCTGCAGAATTGTTCGGTTCGTCTTCTAGGATGCGACGAATTTCAGTTTCTGATTCGGAACTCTTCAACCAGCCGATTTCGTTATTGCGGCTATCACGTTGTACGAAAAAGTTACGTAACCAAATTCGTTGGAGGAGGCCCTGATTGTTGTCGATCTTGTTGGATTCAAGCACTGCCATGTATTCCGGACACGGGCCTTTGAAACGCGGATCAATCGAGATTGGACGATTCCAACAGTATTCCTCCGCCTGGTTATGAGGCTCAGATATTTGCGCCGTTCTCTCTTTTGTACAAATAGCCAACTCGTTGTCGCAGGGTCTGAAAGTACGTTCTTCAAACGATACGAGCGATTTCAATTGCTCACAACGATCATCAATCAGTGCTGCCGTCCATTCTGCGAGAGATTGATTGCACACAAGCACTGACACGAGCACTAGACCAAGGGTGCAGTTCGAGGAACGAAGGTGCGAGAGAGTTATTCGAATGCGAAACATCAACCCGTATCCCAGTTGTAACATGTAATTTCCGCAGATTCGAAATACGGTTGGTCGAAGCAAGAATAGCGTGACCGCCTCGTCTTTGCGATCAATTCGTCGATCGACCAGCGCTGGTGTCAGTTGCGGTAATCAAGCGAAGTTAGCTTTCTCAATCGTCCATTCGATTTGAGAGGAGATTTCCAAGTGCAAGTTTCTCAGGGACGCAGTTCTTGAAATTGAATGAGTAGTTCGACGGGAATTCGTTTTACGCAGACTGGAATCTGAAATCCACGGACTGTCGCCACGACTGTGAACGTTCGTTTAGAAATCCACAAACGATTCGATCCAATTTTTGTATATTCCTTCTAGAACAGAAGTCGACGTTCGACTCAATAGTTGCTTCTCGCTAGAAGTGAGTTTGCCTTCGATTTCGAATTCAATTCCAGACAGAATATTGGTAGCCGTTCCCAAGTATCCCATCCTGTGAAGTCGCTTGCTAAGAGGGGCAGCATAGACGACCGTTGCGTCGTTCATTTCTAAAGCACGGAGGAACCATTCGTCGCTTGACTCATCCATGTGTAGGTAAGCGTCGAGCACGTTTGCTTCCGCGCTTGTTTCGCGATACGAAAATTTGCCTAGCAATTCGCTAACGTTCGCAGCGAGCATGGCGCGTTGTTCCTCGAGGCATCTCCTTTGATTCCACCAATTCGGCGCATGGAGGATTATTTCCGTATGCGCAGAGCAGTCTCGAGTAACCGCATTCATAAGCGAAATGGCCGCTCGTGACCAGTCCAGTGCGGGAGATTTACTCGAATTGGAATCTTCCCGTCCGAAGTAAGTTAGGAGTTTAAAGCAATGGTCAAGAAGCCCAAGTTCAAACGCCTGATTGCTGCACGAGATGCTTAACGACTGCGAACGACCATGATCGGAATCGACATCGAATTCGCGAGAGAACCGCTGAACGAGCGATGTTCGTCGATTCTCGCTGTAATCCGCCAATCCAATTTCAATGCGGCGCGCAAATTGTTGCAGATTTTCGAACGCAAGCGAAAGTATGGCATCGTCCACGGACGCTAACGCGAAATACAACTTACCTTCGCTTTCACTTTGGTCAATTGCGACGTCATACGTGGTGAGTAACGTGCGCTGAACACGTAAGAAGAGCGCTCTAATTTCCGACTTGGATAGTTCGGAACCTGAACCTTCACTTGACAGCCAGTTATCAACAATCTCGCTCGTTATTCCAAAGCTGAAATTCAGGAACATGTTTCTCGAATTAGGACAATCTGGGTCGAGTTCTTGGATTTTCAAATCAAGCTTCAATTGCTCGACATCATCATCGCTATAGAGTAATGAAGACCTTAGGATGCGCAGTGCTACCGGATAATCAGGCTGGGTTGAGAGGATATGGCGTATGCTATTTTCGGACTCGCGACGCTTGAACCACTCGACAGGGGCACCGAACTCGTCGAGTTCTTTAAAGCGTGACCGCAGGTTTAGTCGCTGCAGAAGAGACTCGCGATCGTCGTTCGCATCAGCTTCGAGTTGCGCCATGTACATTGGGCACGGACCAGCGAAACGGGGATCTATAGTTAGCGGCCGATACCAACAATGTTCTTTAGCTTGATCGCGCGGTTCGGCGTGTTGAGAAATTCGGTCTTCAATACAAGAATTCATCTCATTGTCACATGCGCTAGACGCACGTTCGTCAAACGATCTGGTCGATTTCAAGAATTCACAACGATCATCAATCAGTGGTGTCGTCGATTCTGCGAAAGATTGAGGCCACACAAGCAATGACACGATTGCAAGACTCGTGCCAAATCCGAATTGAACGAGCAGCGGGTGTACTGCATGAATGTGATTCACCAGTCGTCGTCCTATTTTGATCCGCATTTCAAAATTGATCCACTCGGCGATAGTCATAACCGAGGATGTTCATGCCCTAAAGTATCGAAAATACGGGAGCGTTGTTCATGCGCCATATTGCGGTTCCCCTTGAGCCCAACTGTGTAAATACGCAGTTGAACTCTACCGTCGCAGGTAACTTTCTTGAGGTGATCTTGTGACCATGCTTGCGATTGTCTCAGGGATTGTCCAAAGGTGGTCACAATGTCAGTACACTAGCAGATTAGATCACCTAAAGCAGTTCGGTAGATTAGTGCACTTGCATTCAAAACTCTTCTACTTCTGCGTCGATTGCGCGCGACAATGCTGGTTTAGCGATGTTAAAGTCATCATCAAACGACGGTGCACAATATTCGCCGACTTGATGGCGCTATCTGAGACTCGAGGATTTCAACCCGGAAACTCTCGATATTGACTGACGTTTGACCCGATGGCACGCGTCGCAGGTGATCTAGAACACAACTATCTAGCGACTGTGGTCAGCCTTCGGGAAGGTTTCACTTGGTGACGTGGTTGATCTCGTGAAACAACGTGTTGCAGGTCACGCGATATTTGTTGCCGTCCACTAAAGAGATGCCGCCTTGAACATGGCGTCTGGGAGTGGTGCGTCTAGACGGGTAAGCCCCACGCGACGAAGGACATACCTAGGAGGTTTAAGCGGACGCGGCTTAGGTCACTCTTCGGCAGACGATTCTGGTTCGTCTTGTTGATCGGGTTCGTCGACGCTAAAGTCGTCGTCGAACGGCAATTGGGTAATGTTGGCCGACCTTACGGCGTTTTCGACGACTTCGAGGATTTCGACACGGTAATTCTCAATATTGATCGACGTTTGACCCGAAGGAACGCGACGCAAGTGGTCGAGTACCCAGCCGTTTACCGTTCGAGGTCCATCTTCAGGCAGTGACCAGTTTGCCGTGTGGTTTATCTCGTGAATGAGCGTGTTCCCGGTGACGCGATAGCTGTCTTCATCAATTTGCGTAATAACTCCGGTCTCTGTTTCTTGCGATCCTAGTGTAAATTGGCCTACGATCTCTTCGGTGATATCGTCAATGGTTATTAGACCAACCACCACACCATATTCATCGACCACGATACTGAAGCGCCGACGATGTTGTTTGAAGTTGTGTACTAGGCGAGAGAGCGTGACTTGACTTGGGGTGTAGGACGCTTGCTCAAGGACATTGATCAGGTCCTCTTTCGTTGATTGGGGATCTTGGAGCAGTCGATTTGCCTCCCGCATATGGAGAACCCCGTGAATGTTGTTGATCGTACCGCGATAGGCAGGGAGGCGCGTGTGTTTTGCCGCTGCTATACGTTGGCGGATTTCAACCATCGATCCATTCAGATCGATCCCATAGATGGATTCTCGCGGTTGCATTACATCACCGACTGTTTGTTCCTCTAAATTCAGGATATTGAGAATCATCAATTGGCGGTTGCGCGGTAGTTTGCGTGCCTGATCAAACACCTGACGTAGTTCATCTTCGGTCAGGTCCTCGTTGTCCTCAACGCCCCGTGTAAATGGCTTGACCACAAACGCACCACAGAAGTTCGTGAATAACACGATGTACTTCATGATGGATTGAAGCGGCATGAGTACATAAGCACTCGGGTAGGCTATAGACTCAGGTCGTACCGCGCCGATGGTCTTCGGTGCTATATCCGCAAAGATTAAAAATATGAAAGTTATCGATACGGTCGTGATTACGCCACCGAGTTCGGTACCGAACCAGCGCACAAAAACCACATTCGCGACGACCGCCGCAGAGTAATTGACTAGGTTGTTGCCAATTAGAATGACGCCGAGTAAGCGATCCTTGTGCCGCAACAACGTGTCGGCGCGACGCGCTCCTCCGTGTCGCTTGCGCACGAGTGCACGCATTCGATATACATTCAGTTTCATCATTGCGGTCTCGGCGCCTGCGAAGAAGGCGCTCATCAACAGCAGAATGAAGACAGAGAGGATCAGTACCCAAGCGGGAACAACGAACGATTCCATTTTGATTTGAGTTGGTTAGAGGTTAAGTCCCATAGCCAAATACGAACTTAAGTCCGAAATAGCCGATGAGGAGAATGGCGAAGGCGAGTAGCGTCAATCGCGCAGAAGTCTGTCCACGCCAACCGAACCAAAGCTGGCCACAGATTAACGCGAGATACAGCACCCAGCATGTCAGTGCAAGCCACATGTGAAAGACGTAATTACCTTGCTGAACAAAGTCCCAACGAAAGATCAGCCCCGTGACGACCGTGAGAGTTAGTAGAGACACGCCCAACCACAGCAAATGCATGGCAGTGGATTCAACGGTTTGCAGCGGCGGCATCAATTTCACGAAAGCAGTCGAGTCGTTCTTTTTCAGTCGCTGGTGAAGAACGATGATCGATGCTGCTTGAACGGCTGCCAAGCCGAGAATTGCATAGGTGAGCATGCTGATCAGCACATGCACAATCACCGTTGGCTGGTCAATAAGCGTGCCTTCGATGGGTGAAAGGAGCAACCCAAAGAAGAGTGAAATGATCGCAAGCGGTACGGTCACTAGCGCTAATACGCGATAGCCTTGTACCAGGTAGAGGTAGAACGTACAAACCATCGCAACGAACGTCATGATGACTGCGCTCGACCAAATTGAGAGGTAAACGCCGGACCCCGCGCTCACGATCAACACGGTGTAGACGAGATGCATTCCTAAGGCGGGTGTGATTAAGGCGGCAACTCGGCGGTTTGGAAATGCCTCGATGGCTTGTGAGCGAAGCTGTAGCCACAAGTAGAGTAGATACAGAAGCGCCGCGATGCCTCCAAAAAGATCGGGAGACAACTCAGCTGAAAATAGATTGAGAGTCATATCGATTTCAAAAACTAGAATTCAAGCGCCGCAATCAAGCGCAGTTTAGCGCGATCATGTTTGACAATCTAACAAACAAACTCACACAGACCTTCTCAGGGCTTCGCACTCGGAAACTGACCGAAAACAACGTTGCTGAAGCGATCCGTGAGGTTCGTACCGCTTTACTCGAGGCCGACGTCGCGCTTGAGGTCGTTATCCCGTTCGTAGAAGCGGTCAGGAGAAAGTCGGTCGGGCGAGAGTTCGTCGCGTCGGTGCGACCAGGTGACATGTTCGTGAAATTCGTCCACGACGAGCTGGTGTCGCTCATGGGGACGGAAGCTTCTAGCCTCGAGCTCAGGGCAGCAAAAAAACCAGCTGTCATTTTAATGGCTGGTCTACAAGGTACAGGCAAAACAACCACGGTTGCCAAACTTGCTAGCTACCTTCAAAAAGAGCAGAACCAAAAGGTTGCTACGGTGTCTGCGGACGTATATCGTCCTGCGGCTATCGAGCAATTACGAGTACTTACGGAAACGGCGCAGGCGCATTTCATCGAGTCGTCGCCTGACGATCAACCGCTCAACATCGTTCAGCGTGCGATTGTCGATGCCCAAGATCTCGAATGCGACGCACTAATCGTCGACACCGCTGGGCGGTTAGCGATCGACGAAGAGATGATGGCGGAAATCCAGTTGTTGCATGAGTCTCTCGAGCCTACGGAAACCTTGTTCGTGGTTGACGCCATGACCGGTCAGGATGCGGCAAAGACCGCAAAAACGTTCGATCGTGCCTTGTCGCTTACCGGTGTCGTATTGACAAAGGCTGACGGCGATGCTCGAGGCGGTGCAGCGCTCTCAGTTCGTGCGATTACGCACAAACCCGTCAAGTTCCTTGGTACGGGCGAAGGGATAGACGGGCTTGAGCTGTTTCATCCAGATCGGCTAGCATCGCGAATTCTTGGGATGGGGGACATCCTGGGTCTTGTTGAGGAAGCCGAGAAGAAGGTCGATGTTGAGGCGTCGGGTCGCGTCGTCAAGCGCATGCTGCGTGGCGCATCGTTCACATTTGACGACATGCGCGAGCAGATTAAGCAGATGACCGAAATGGGCGGTATGGCGAGCGTGCTTTCTCGGCTACCAAATGCACCGAACGTTAAGGTCAAGGAAACTGATGACGATGCGATCCTGAAGCACGCGATCATCATCGATTCGATGACCACAAAAGAACGCGCGTTCCCTAATTTGCTCAACATACCTTCGCGCAAGAAACGTATTGCAGCCGGAAGCGGCACTCGAATCCAGGATGTGAACTTCACGATTCGTAAATTCAAGCAGATGCAAAAAGCGACGCGAAAACTTGGAAGGATGGGCCGATCGAGCAAAATGCTGACGCAGCTTGAGCAGATGATGGCCGAAAACAATTGAACACCCGCGTCCACGGGTTCCCGAATCTCGTCAGTTTTCTGATTCGGTGAGTAAAATCCGCCGCTTCCATTACCGGGTCACAAGCCTTCATCTATGGTCGTAATCCGTCTTGCCCGACATGGCTCGATACACAAGCCGTTCTACCATGTGACCGTTGCTGATCAACGTGCACGACGCGACGGCGCATTTATTGAACGTGTCGGTTTCTATAACCCGATTGCAAAAGGCAAGGCAGAGCGTCTTCGCATTGATCTTTCGCGCGTTGACTACTGGCTAGAGAAGGGTGCTCAAACTTCCGAGACCGTATCACGATTGGTAAAAGAGGCTCGACGCGCAGATCAAATTGGCGCGACACAGCCCGCAGATCAATCGGAAGAAGTCGCCGAGTCGGCCGCCGAAGAACCTTCCGCAACGGTTGAAGCCACTGGAGAAGAGGCTGCTGCCGAAACGAAATCTGAAGAAGACGCCGGAATTGAAGCAGCTGTAGCAGAGATTCCCGCTAAAGCCGAGTCTAGCGATGACACTGAAACAGAGGATGCGGCTAGTACGGAATCAGCTGAGGAAGAAACACCAGCTGCTGAAGCATCAGAGGCGACAACCGAGACGGAAAGCGACGCTGACGCTTCGGAAGACGAGAAGCCAGCAACTTAACGGTTGGACCTTAACCGAATCGTTGTCGTTGGACGTATCGGTTCTTCGTACGGCGTAAAAGGGTGGACGCATGTCCGTTCCTATACTGAGCCTGTCGAAAATCTAATGGATTTCCCCCAACTCTACGGGAGGCGCAATGAAGAACCATGGATTA
>JAGWBO010000060.1:9857-27612 GCA_021295855.1 Pseudomonadales bacterium
TACCTAATTCCGTTCGTGAAGCCAGTATTGGATTCGGTTGAGCTTACTTCGCATGTGCGCGTGAAGTGGGACAAGGACTGGTTGGCCTAGAGATATGTGGATTGGTGTCGTTACACCGATGCCGCAATTGGTTACGGCGGGGTTGGTTGAGGGCGTAGTAGGTCGAGCCACTGAGGCAGATTTGCTTGATGTCGAATTGTTTAACGTACGGGACCATGCGACAGATCGTTACGGTTCGATTGACGATCGTCCGTTCGGCGGTGCACCGGGTATGCTGATGATGGCCGAACCGCTCGCGATGTGCACCGATGAAGCGCTTCGGAAGTCACCGGTTGCAAACCCAGTCACGGTCTACCTAAGTCCACAAGGTGAGAAACTCACGCAAGGACTGGTCGGTGAGCTGGCCGAGGTTGAGGCGATGATATTGATCAGTGGTCGATATGAAGGTGTCGATGAGCGTTACATTCAGGAGTATGTGGATCGCGAAATCTCGGTCGGTGATTACGTGTTGTCAGGCGGCGAATTGCCAGCTTTGATTCTCATTGACGCCGTCGGTCGCCTCATCGAAGGTACGTTAGGAAACGAAAAGTCGGCAAAGGACGACTCATTCGGGGATAATTTACTAGAAGGGCCTCAGTTCACGCGACCACGAGAATGGCGCGGCAAAACAGTGCCCTCGGTATTGACGTCAGGCGATCACGCTGAAATCGCTGGGTGGCGCCACGAACAAGCGTTGTTACGCACGTGGCAACGGCGCCCGGATTTGCTGACAGATCGCCGATTTAACTCGGCTGAACGCGCATGGCTAGAACGCCATGTAAACAAAACACGATAGAAGGGAACCAGGCAATGGGCAGGAAAGGATTCGTCGAAATGGTCGAGGAGCGACACCTTCGCGAGTTGGCAGAGCGGGGCTCAAGCGTGGTGGATGGAGGTAAGGATCAACCCAAAACTGCTATTCCCGATTTCTCGGTCGGCGACACGGTCGCTGTCCAGGTTGTCATAACGGAAGGCGAGAAGACCAGACTTCAGCGTTTCGAAGGCGTCGTAATCGCAAAGCGTAACCGAGGCTTGAACTCCTCATTCACGGTACGGAAGATTTCACATGGCTTCGGCGTGGAACGAACGTTCCAACTGCATAGTCCGCTAATTGACAGTATCCAGGTCAATCGTCGAGGTGATGTGCGCAAAGCCAAGATCTACTACTTGCGAGAACGCTCAGGGCGTTCGGCTCGGATCAAAGAAAAAATCTAGATTGACGGTTTCTGGCATGGTTGAAACCAAGTCGGGTACCGCAGCTGTTTCAGACGACGTCCAGTTGTATCTTGATACGATCTGGTACGAACGGAATTTGTCGGCAAACACTGTCAAGAGTTATAGACAAGACCTACTAGCGTTTGAGAAGTGGTTAGGTAAAGAGATCCTTGAGTGTACGCGCGAGGATCTACAGGCGTATCTCGCGGAGCATGTCGTCGAAGGTAAAGCGACTAGCAGTCGATCTCGCTTTCTCTCAAGCTTACGGGGATTCTTCAAATACGCCGTAGAAAAAGAGCTAGTTGCAGAGAATCCCATCGCGAATATTGATTCGCCGAAACTTGCGAAACGACTGCCCGACTATCTGTCAGAAGATGAAGTCGACGCGCTACTCAATGCACCAAACCCGAAAAAGAGTGCAGTCGAGTGGCGAGATCGAACAATGCTCGAAGTCCTGTATGCAACGGGTGTACGGGTCACCGAACTGATCGAACTCAAGCGCGAAAGCGTCAATTTCAACCAGGGTATGGTTCGAGTCATAGGCAAAGGTAACAAAGAGCGCATTGTGCCGCTCGGTGATGAAGCGCTTAAATGGGTGATAAGCTATCTTGAGAACGCGCGACCTGAGTTGATGTCTAACGGTTCAACTGATGTGTTGTTTCCTAGCAAGCGCGGCAAGACCATGACTCGACAGACTTTTTGGTACGCGATTAGGCGATATGCGATACAAGCCGGTATCGAACGACACCTGTCACCACACACGCTTCGACATGCGTTTGCGACGCATTTACTCAACCACGGCGCTGACTTGCGAGCCGTGCAGATGATGCTTGGACACGCAAGTCTTTCGACGACGCAGATTTACACTCGTGTCGCGAATGAACGATTGAAGACTGTACACTCGATCCACCACCCTCGAGGTTGAAGTGATCGGTCGCGTCTCTATTGAACTACGGATCTAGACTAAATTGCTTGATACAACACGCCTAGCGGCAATCTTCCTCACATGCTTGACAATAGTCACGGCACTCCCGCACGCTGCTAATGAGGAACTCGAATCGTTCGTTAACTCGCTCATGGGCGAGAACAACTCAGTCATTAGTTTGTCGCCTAGCGAACTGGATGGTTTCTACATCGCGACGATGCAGGATTTCACCGTTCTTTATGTGTCTGAAGACCGCCGTTGGATTTTTCGTGGCGATTTAATTGAAGTGAACCACGAGCCTGAAGTCTCGCTGACCCCGCACACCGAGCGACACATTGGAAGAATGCGCGAGACGCAACTGAATGCGCTCACAACGCACGATGTGATCGCGTTTGCGCCTCCTTTCGAGAAACCTAAAGCTGTTGTACATGTATTCACAGATACCACGTGTGGCTATTGCCAGAAACTTCATTCAGAAATGTCCGATTACCATGGCAAAGGAATCGAAATACGTTATCTTGCTTTCCCGCGTGCGGGGATCGACAGTGAACCGTACAACGCGATGGTGTCCGCATGGTGTTCTAACACACCGCACACGGCACTCACTCAGCTGAAATTAGGCGGCGAAATCGAACCAAAAACTTGCGAAAACCCGGTTGCAAACCAGTACCGCTTAGGCCAGCTGTTTGGACTCCGCGGAACACCGATGCTGGTACTAGGTAATGGCAAGACTGTCGGCGGGTATGTAAATGCTGATGAACTGGAGCAAATTCTCAAAGGCGAAGGTTTGTTATAGGCACGAACGACCGCCATCGAAGCGTTAATAACTTCCTTTAACGTGTTGAATTTAAAACATATTTCATGATATTTCGTACTTGAAAACCGGTCGAGCATGTCGAGTTCAGATCCTGTTCGTGTTATTTGTCCGACGGCTGGAGACACATCCCTCTGCGTATCATTCACGCGTGCCGATGTTGCCGCACTTCTGGGCTTTGGTAACGGTTTGCGGCGACATATATGACACGACCCGTTAATCTAGATCTTACAGCGTTTCGCTTTCCGATTGCAGCGATTGCTTCGATTTTGCATCGCATCTCTGGCATCGTACTTTTCTTCGGTGTCGGATATCTAACTTATCTGCTTAGTCTCACGCTGGAATCGCCTGAGTCGTTCGACTGGGTATTGCGTTCGCTTGCGTCGACGTATCACGGTTTTCTGGTGTGGGTTGTCTTAACTGCGGTCGCCTATCACTTCTTCGCGGGAATCCGACACCTTTTGCTGGATTTTCATATCGGCATCTCACTGTCGGTTAGTCGTGCGTCTGCTTGGACGGTATTAGCCTTAACCGGAGTAGCGTCTATCAGTCTTGGTTGGTGGATTGTCATTTGAGTGAGTCTCGGCCGTCGAAGCGCGGATTGATTGACTTCATCTTGCAGCGCCTGTCTGCAGTGGTAATCGGGATTTACATAATCCATTTGGTGGTGATCTTTACGCTAAATAGTGGTATGGACTATGTCGCTTGGCGAAGTTACTTTACCTCGGCCTACTCGCTAATCCTGTCCACTCTCACCGTGATTGCAATTGTTATTCATGCGTGGATTGGCATGTGGACCATAGGTACGGATTACATTAGAGGCCAAGACCGCGCGAAGTTGTTGCGTACCACGTATCAGGTCGTGGTCGTCGCAGGATTGGTCATCTACTTGATTTGGTCGCTAGGTCTCATCTGGGGAATCCTATGACTGCAATTCGGACGATGGAATTCGATGGCGTCATCATTGGTGGAGGCGGCGCCGGAATGCGTGCGGCGATGCAGATTGCGCAGTCAGGGAACCGAACAGCAGTTATTTCAAAAGTGTTTCCGACGCGTTCTCATACAGTCTCAGCGCAGGGCGGTATCACGTGCGCGATAGGGAGCGACGATCCCGACGATGACTGGCGCTGGCACATGTACGACACCGTCAAGGGATCAGACTACATTGGCGATCAGGCGGCCATCGAATACATGTGTAGCGTAGGCCCTGAAGCGATTTACGAGCTTGAGCACTTGGGATTACCCTTTTCGCGGACAGAGGCAGGGCGTATCTATCAACGCCCGTTTGGTGGCCAATCCAAAGACTTTGGAAGAGGTGGACAAGCCGCACGCACTTGTTGCGCCGCCGATCGCACGGGTCACGCGCTCCTGCATACGCTATATCAAGCAAATATCAAGAACAACACGACGTTTCTTTCCGAATGGTTCGCGGTCGATCTGGTTACTAATCAAGACGGTGCCGTCGTTGGGTCGCTTGCAATATGCGTTGAAACTGGCGAACTCGTATACATTAAGTCCAATGCCACGGTACTGGCGACAGGTGGTGGTGGACGTATCTACTACAGCACGACGAACGCCTTGGTGAACACTGGCGACGGGTTAGGCATGTCGCTCCGCGCAGGATTTCCTGTCCAAGACATCGAGATGTGGCAATTCCATCCGACCGGCATTGCGGACGTCGGAATTTTGATCACCGAAGGTGCAAGAGGCGAAGGTGGCTATCTGATCAATAGCGACGGGGAACGATTCATGGAACGCTATGCGCCGAATGCGAAGGATCTAGCAGGACGAGACGTAGTCGCGCGAGCGATGGTGCTCGAAATCGCGGACGGTCGTGGATGTGGGCCGAGGAAGGATCATGTGTTGCTCAAGCTTGACCATCTTGGCGACGACACGTTGCTTGAGCGACTTCCAGGTATCACGGATTTAGCGCGCACTTTTGCCCACGTTGATCCTATACGTGAACCTATTCCGGTATACCCGACGTGCCATTATCAGATGGGTGGGATTCCAACGGACGTCACGGGACAAGCGCTGACACAAGACGAGTTTGGTCGCGACAAGACCATCGAAGGGCTCTATGCCGTTGGTGAAGTTGCGTGTGTATCCGTACACGGTTCGAATCGATTAGGCGGTAACTCGCTATTAGATTTGGTCGTCTTTGGACGAGCCGCAGGCTTACATATTGAGGAGGTCATGAAGCAAGGCGTTTCTTATGCAGAAGCTAATGCGGATGACTTGGAAGTTGCGATGGTTCGGTATCAACGATGGGAAAGCTCAACCGAAGGTGAAGCGCCACTCGAGCTCAAGAAGGAACTGCAGATGAACATGCAGGCGAACTTTGGCATCTTCCGCACGGAAGAACCGATGGAACGTGGTCGTGCCAAGTTGGAGGAACTGCGCGAACGCATCGAGCACGCGCACCTAGCCGACAAGAGCAAAGCGTTTAACACTGCGCGTATTGATGCTCTTGAGCTAGACAATTTACTTGAAATAGCGGAAGCGACCGCGTATGCGGCGCTCGGTCGGACAGAGAGTAGGGGTGCACATGCGCGCGACGATTTTCCAGACCGTGATGACGATAACTGGCTTTGTCACTCGATGTATTACCCGACAGATCATCGGATTGGCAAGCGCGCGGTGAATTTCGAACCTGATCAGATCGAAGCCTTCCAACCTGCCGTGCGGGAGTATTAACATGCGAGTTAGCGTTTATCGGTATGTACCAGAGCATGATGACGCACCGCGCATGCAAGACTACGAGTACGAGTTACCCGAAGATCGTGAATTAATGGTGTTGGATGTGCTCGAGGAGCTTCGCCTTAGAGATCCAACGATCGCTTATCGACGTTCTTGCCGCGAAGGTGTATGTGGCTCAGACGGCATGAACATGAACGGCCGGAACGGCCTCGCATGTAAGACCGCCGTTTCTTCAATCGTTAGGCGGAATTCCTTAACACTTCGACCGCTGCCAGGATTACCGGTCATTCGCGATCTCGTGGTGGATATGTCGCAGTTCTATGCTCAGTACGAGAAGATCGATCCGTATCTAATGAATGACGAAGAGCCACCTGAGAAAGAACGTCTGCAAAGTGTCGAAGAGCGTGAGAAACTCGACGGACTCTACGAATGCATCCTATGTGCTTGCTGTTCGACGTCGTGCCCTTCGTTCTGGTGGAATCCAGACAAATTTATTGGTCCTGCAGGGTTGTTGCAGGCTTATCGATTCCTAGCGGACTCGCGTGACACCGCGACGAGCGAACGATTGGAGAAGTTAGGCGATCCGTACAGCGTTTTTAGGTGTCGCACGATCATGAATTGCGTGGATGCTTGCCCGAAGGATCTGAATCCAACACGAGCGATCGGCAAAATCCGGACTATGTTAATTGAAGATCGCTAATAGAACCGCTGGAATCGTGCTGACTGTTGCTGAGTGTCTATTCACCGCAGTTAATTGATAACCGCATGTCTTAGCCGACATTGCAAATCTCACATCCTTGTGCTTAGCGACTTAACCCGACGCACGAAGTCGCCCCTTACCCTTAGTTTTTGACATCGTGGAAGAACCGAGCGCGACCGCGTCCACGAGTTGCGTCCTCAGCGATCGACTGGACATGCGTCCCCGGTGATCGGGCAGGAACGGCATGACCTCAATCCGACCCCTCTAGCTGGAGCCACTTCCCATCGTGCCAGTACCAGATGCTCGAGGCCTTTTCGAGGAAGAAGTCCTCGATCCCGTCGACATACGTTTCGTGGCTCGGGGCCGCCGTGGGACGCAACCCATGTTGAACGCGCTCCGCATCGGCAACCCCGATCGCACGCGAGAAACCGATCCGGCCACGGCCCACGTCCTGCAGATAACCGAGGTCGGCTACGGGCGCCAACTCGTCCACATGCTCCGTCGAGTTCCCACGGTATACGAGGATCGAGGAGACGCGGTCTTTGGAGCACAGCACTGCCGCGTCCGTCCGTCCGGGAACCGTGAACCGCCCGTGGACGACGTTTGCCGGCTCGGTTGCCAACCAGGGTTGCGGGATGACGCAACGCCGCCGAGTCAGGTCTGCAACCACGTCCGCAGAAAGGCTCCGGAACACGTCCGGAGCCAATCGCACTGTCTCGATGTCCGCCCTGTCCCAGTTTCCCTGAGACTGCGCATGTTCGACAAGGCAGCGGTCGTCGATGTCGAGCCGGCGCCGCCCGGCCTCGTCCGCCGTCCGACCGAACTCGATCCTCTCCCGCCTGTCGTCGAACTCCGCGACCACGAAATCGGCCTGAATGCCCCCGCCGTCCGACATCAGACAGCTGAGGGCGATTGCCGGGACTGCCATCATTTTCGTCATGATCAATCAGCTCCTGTCAGACGACATATTTTGTTTACATCAAACGACATGTTTTCTTTACACATTTCACGAAACCGGAGTCAAGAGAGATCATGAAAAAGGAAGCTTCTTACTTATCACGCCAACCACGGCTGGGACAGCACATGTTGAGCGAAGCTCAGGTCAATACGGTCCTGGTGATGCATGAATCAGGCCATGCGAAAGCGTTGCGGCAAGCGAAGTTTCATTACGTCGTGGGTGCGCGTCTCAAGCAACTCGTACACGCCGTGAGGCAAGACGTGCTGGCCTAGGAAGCGGCCGCCGCGAAGCCCCTTGACATGGCAGTCGACGACCAGCGGCTGGTGGTCGCTTATTCGCCGACGCGGGCGACCCGCGACGCCCACCAACGCACGCAGATGGTCGCCCGGCTCAAGGACCGTCTGACCAAGAAAAGCGCGAACGGCGAACTCAAGGCCATGCACCCTCGCGGCTGTCAGCGCTTTCTCACGATCGACGGGGAGGCGACGGTGGTCGTTGACGAGGCGAAAATCGAAGCTGCGGCAGCGTGGGATGGCTTGCACGGCGTGTATACGAGTCACCCCGCCGACCGCCTGGCGCCCGCCAAGGTCTTGGCGCTCTATCACGACTTGTTGCAAGTGGAGGCGGCCTTTCGCGTCACCAAGCATGACTTGCACGTGCGCCCGGTCTCCCACTGGAAACAGGCGCGCGTCGAAGCGCACGTGGCGATCGCGTAGTTATCGCGTCAAGGTGCAACAACGCACCCCCATGTCGGAAGCACGCATCCGCACCGCGTTGCAACAGACCCAAGTCACGGTGGTTCGATCGGTGAAAGACAAGCGGCGCTACGCCCTGCTGTTGCCGTTGAACACCGATGCGAAACGTCTCTACAAACTCTTGCAGATACCTTACGGCGACGCCCCCTTCGAAGTCACCTAAGACGCTTTAGTGCCACCGTACAAACCAGACGCTGTAGTGCCTAATTACCAGGTCAAGGTCAATAAAATCAATCACTTAGTGACCTAGATGTGCGAAGTCAGGACTATATTTGCAAGCGTCGCGAGCGCAAATCCGAGCACAGCGCCAAGCGGCGGCGCCCAGTGCCGCTCCAGTCGCGACTGCGGCGCGATGTCTTGGAACGTAAGATAGAGGATGCCGCCTGCAGCAAATAACATCACCGCTCCAAGTATCTCTTCTTGCTCGGCTAGCCAGAACCAACCAATTGCGCCAGCGATAGGACCTAGTAGAGCTAGTAGCACAATCCAAATCTGTGCTGACTTTCGATTGAAAGTCCCTGAGGCGAGATCGCGCCAAGCGTTAAACGCTTCGGGGAGGTTCTGAAGCGCGATCAGCAACGCTAGTAGCGTTGCTTCTTGAGCACGCAATGCAAACATACTACCGAGAGCGACCGATTCCGGCAGAAAATCCGCTAACATGGCGGTCAACTGCGGGGTGGGTCGTTTGCGTTTGGCCTGATGACGTTCCAGCGCCATGAAAGCACCGCCGCCAGCGAGCATAACCATGAAGGCAGCAGCAGGATTAGATAACCGTTCGGTGCCTTCAGGTACCAGAACTAAGGCGACCGCACCGACTAACACGCCGCCGCCAAAAGCGATCACGAAATGTCGGAACTCGTCTTCAAGCCATTGGGGCGAATGTGTTCGATATGCGCGAGTGCGGCTCCCAGTGGGATGCAAGCACCCGCGATCGAGGTCCACAGCAACATATGCGTGAACGGATCCAACGTTGTCACGATTGTTTGAGGTTACGAATTCCGACTAAGGTCTTCGAATGGTATGGAGTGATTACTGGAAGACGGAGAGGGCATCGAAATACACGCTTTTTTGAGGTGTACTTCAAACGAAAGAGTCGAGTTCGTGCTTTTGCCCAACGCCTACGTTATTTAGTTGAGTGATATTCGCGTGTATTCTGCGGGTCCACGTTTTCCTCTTTACTCGAGTAATTCCTATACGTACTTCGACATTTCTGCCAAGTAGCTTCCTAGGGAAGGCGACAAGATCGTCGGCGCGCATCACCAAGGCGCGCTGGTGACCGTGCTGGAACGCGAGTCCCGCATGCTGATTGCCGCCATGACCAGCGGCGTACCAAGGAGGCCGTTGCGCACGCCGTCATCGACGCGGTGCAACCCGATGCCGCGGGGGTCGCATCGATCACCTTCGATGTTGATCTGTTTTCCGTCTTCGAACGAGGCGGAGAATACACCGCTTCTGTGGGATTCTTTCGATCTATTTCGACATCCTAAGATGCGGAGTCATAGACGTACGCTTCAGAATTGTTAGGTTCTAGCTGCTTTCGGCTACTGTCGTCATCCTAGTGTGGATCGACAATTTTGTTAATCATGCATTTGTGCGCTTAGTTCCAAGGATTTACGATTTTGACTCCTGCATTTCGAAAGTGTGCGGTATTTCTTGTCAATACAGCCAGTCCATGGCACGAGGCGACAGCTACAAGAAAGGCGTCGGCGACATGATCGTCGAGCGATTCACCGATACGACGTTTCTCTTCCATGATTCTCGCGCATTCACGAGCATGGGACAGAGTCCAATCGACAATTCGGTCCTCGAAGAGCTCATCGAGAATCGCATAAAAACGGACAGCCAGATTCTCTCGACGTTTGCCTGGATCCAAATTACCGATACCGTTCAATATCTCCCAGATTGTGATTGAGGAAATCCCAAGACCTTCATTGACAATTGAATCGAGAAATGCAGCAACTCGAGGTACTGGACGCGGTTGCATCATCTCGGAAATGACGTTAGTGTCAACTAACCAAGCAAGTTGCATATTCATTCCTAATCTTCTTCGGTAAACGATACAGGTCTAAATCGGAAGTTCGACTCTATTGGTAGATCTACGCCGTGTTCCTCACCGAAATATCGTGCAAAAACTTCCGACGGGAGTGGAGGACACTCTGTCTTTGTGCGCTTCTCGTGTATCAGGCGTCGTACAAGCTCTTCCATCGATATTCCGACCGAGCGAGACTCTCGTCGCAACCAAGATTTGTCGGAAGGATCGATGTCTCGTACTGTCAAGCTATTGCTCATGCGTTCTCCAGTTCTGGCCTAGCTATGCGTCTCTTAATGAATCTGCATGCAAATTATGCTATCAAATTAACTAGGATGCACCAAGAATCGGGAACGCAATTTACTGTTGAAGAATTACCAAGCTTGATATTTTCAAGGCTGGCCGACTGATTGAATTCGACCTTAACAAGTGTTCGAATTCCGCCGAGACATTCAAATGAGTGTGCGAAATAGACTGTGACGCAAACTGAAAGTAACCAATTAGTACAACAATACGAACGACTAAATTGAATCGTGATTTTCGATCAATAGAGCGAGTCAGAGGCAGCAAACCATATGCGCGTGAGAATGAAGGAAGTTAGTTCGATATACTCGATCGAGACGACGCCGAAGGTGGCTTAGATTGGTATCTAAAACTAGATCGAGAGATGATGTTCAATCTGTATTTCGATCCTATGCGGTGTTTTCACGCATCGATGGCGATGAAGTCGCTAACATTTCAAGTAGATTGGCGACATATCCGTGGTGCGTTTCATCTGGATGTACGACTCATTGAGCAATCGCGTGCGTGAGGTCTCGCGAATGGGATTCGTTCTTGCTGCGTTATTCCTCGGGCAGTATTGTCTCGCGACTCAATCCTACGCGGCTGGAACAAAGATTTATCTAAGTCAAGCTGTTCGAGGTGTCGATGTATCCAATTTGATGAACGTCGTCGTAATCGTTCTAGTCGGGCTTGTTCTTCTGCTCCTTCTCATTTGGGTTGTACGCCGTTTGATTCGCAGAAGCCAGTTAGCATCACTTCGACAGGCAAGACTAGATTCACCATCAGATGGAAAAAGAGCTGCCAGATCTCGACCAGAAAAAACGGAGGTAGTTCGTAGCATAGTGATCGGTAACGCCAAGGACGCAGACGTGCGCTTCGAGTCCGAAAGTGTGTCCGAGACTCACGCTGAGTTGTTAGTCCTTCGGCATACCGACTCAAGTCCACTTATGCCACTTGAACCTATCTTTTACCTTCGGGACCTAGAGGACACGAGCGGGATCGAAGTATTTCGTCGTGATGCTTGGCAGCAGTTTAAGGCTGAAGTGGTATTAGGCGACGAGCAACTACGGGTAGGCGACGTTGAAACCACAGCGGACGAAATCAACAGACTAGCAATCCAAGCTAGAGTAGCAGCGACGGCGCCTCGCGCTTCTGAATAAGAACGTCTTAGAGTCATACGACTCGATACTCAATCGTCAGCAAGTTACATAACGGAATGAGAGGTAGATCAGCTTGAAATTAGGCTTTTTTGGCATTGGGTCTGGAGCGTCTGCAGATCCGTCGATTGCGATTAGTTTGGCACAACATGCCGAAGCGGCCGGTCTGGAATCCATGTGGACCGGCGAGCACGTTGTCTTGCCTTCCCCACGTCAACCACCTTCTCCAGCAGAATCCGATCATCCCATGTTGCATCCTAGCACCGTGTTAGCGTTCCTTGCGGCAAAGACTTCGACTATTCGTTTGGGTACTGGAATCGTGCTCATCGCACAGCGGAATCCGCTCGTGTTAGCGAAAGAAATGGCAAGTCTGGATGTACTTTCTGGCGGACGCCTCCTATTGGGAATCGGGGCGGGCTACCTTCATCAAGAATTCGCCGCCTTAGGAATTCCGTTTCATGAGCGAGGTTCAAGAAGCAACGAATACATTGAGGTCATGCGTGCGTTGTGGAACCAAGAGCGACCAGTATTCGACGGCCGCTACTTTCGGTTTGACAATATCGATGCGCAACCGAGACCGATTCAAAACGGTGGACCACCGATCGTTGTAGGCGGTACAAGTACCGGAGCACTACGACGCGCTGCCAAATACGGTCAGGGATGGTACGGGTTCGCAATGAACGTCGAACAAACAGAGAGTGTGATTAGTCGACTCCATGAAATCGAAGGAGGCGACCAGCTGGAAATCAGTGTGACACCGTCGATGCGCGCGGATGCTTCGACAATTGCGGCATTCCGAGATGTTGGTGTCGACCGGATTATTTCACTGGTCCCTCAGGATGAGACGCGCGCCAAACAAGCGATCGATGCGCTCGTGGAGCAGAACTCACTCGCCTAGAAGGCGACGGTCAAATTAACTCGGATCATGCCGTCCGAATCTACGGCGACGTGAACTGACAACGTCGGATTCTTTGAGAGCGTCGGCTGCAATTTGTCGATATCTTGATACTCGCCGAAGGCATCAAACGGCCAGATGTGTGAGATCCGTCGCAGTTCCAACGCATGTGGTCCCGGGACTGGACCATGCGACGTGGGAATCTTTACGGCATCTTCGGAGTTTGGATCGAGTCTCGTTCTTACCACCGGAGAGTTGGGATCGTCAAGGATTAAGCTGATCCAATACATATCGAGCGGATGCTCGATTGCGTCACGACACAGTAGGACTTCATCGATTGCGACCCGCTCCGTGCTTGCTCAACTCCATACTCGTTCTAATCGTTACGATCTTTCAAATCATGGAGAAAACACCTGAGTCATCAATCCCGTAATACAAAGCGCAAGCTGTCATTCAACCTGACGAAAGAGGAAGCTAACGAATTGATGTGGGATTCATTGCGAGAACTCAAAGAATCCCGAATTGGTTCGAAATTGCTAATCGGTATCTGCATGGGGGCTGTAGCCGGAGCTGTCTATGCACTGATGCTCTGATTAGTTACTCCTAGTTTCGCTGTTTTTGAAGAAGTATCCTAGACACCCGCTTAGTGCAGGGGTCTTTAGTTCTACCACTTTACTACATTGTTCCCCTAAATAACTCGGATCGTGCCGTCCGAATCTACGGCGACGTGAACTGACAACGTCGGATTCTCCGAAAGCATCGGCTGCAATTTGTCGATATCTTGATACTCGCCCAAGGCATCGTAAGGCCAGGTGTGTGAGATCCTTCGCAGTTCCAATGTATGTGGTCCCGGGACTGGACCATGCGAAGCGGGAATTTTTACGACATCATCTGAGTTTGGATCGAGTCTCGTTCTTGCTACTGGAAAATTGGGTTCGTCAGGGATCAAGCTGATCCAGTACATACCGAGTGGATGCTCGATTGCATCTCGACACGGTAGAACTTGCTCGATTGCGACCCGCTTCTTACTTGTAAGAAAACCCGAACGACGCAACCAATTAACAAACAACGGAAACCAACGAGATGTCTCTGGATCACCTGAAGCTAATCCAACGCCGTGTTCGCCAAATCCGAATACGTGCAGTTCAGCTGGCACACCGACTCGCCTTAAAGCGTTGTAAAACAGGGTGGACTGTTCTGATGAGACGATGTCGTCCTCGTGTGTGTGCATTAGGAAGGTCGGTGGTGTGCGTGCATTTACCTTCGTGTCCGTGGCCAAGTATTCAGTGGCTTTACGGCCACGTACTTCACCGTTGCTGACCCCGTAGACCGGGACTAGGAAATCAGGAACAGATGATTCTCGGTCGATTGGATCGGTCGCGCTTGGTTGCTCTCTTAAGTCACTCGTCCCAACGGCGAACGTTAAGTGACCCCCAGCCGAAAACCCGAGCATACCAACGCGATGTGGATCGATGCCGAATCGTTCTGAGTGATTTCGGACGTAGCGAACGGCACGCTGTCCATCAAGTAGTGATGTCGTCGAGTGATATTTCGGACCGACACGATAGCGTAAGACGAAGGCTTTGACACCTACTTCATTCAGTGCTGCCGCAACATGTAAGCCTTCGTGTGTCGACGCGAGAATGCGATACCCACCGCCAGGGCAGATGATGACTGCGGCGCCAGTATCGGCGGTGTTTAGTTCAGTGTGGACAGAAAGCGCGGGAACGTCGGTAGGTGAGGCGCCTTCCGCACGAGGCGCGTCGGCTACCCAAAGCCGTTCAATGAAGTCGCTCAAGTCACCCCTTCAGCTTAAGTACCTGCGTGTGCAAGGTTTGCCGCGAGCCGCTGGTAACGCTCGGGTGCCGGGATGCGAAATGTATCGCGCACTTTTTGGAGTGGTTGCTCAAGTAGGTCTTCCCAATCTGCCGCGAGGAGCCAAAACGCGGACTTGCCGTCTCGATAACCGCGCCAGAGTGCATTAAATACGGTGATACCCGCTCCTTGGTAGAGGCGGCGCGATCCGGCTAACAGAATGAAGGGAAATGCGATGTTCTTTGTTTGACCATAAGTGAACGCGAGCAGGCACGCTTCTCCTAGCGGATCACGGCCATAGCGTGTCAACACGTGAAACAGGTCATGCGAAGCGCGAGTTCGTTTAACGAAGAGGTCAAAGTCCGGGTCGGACTGATCATTCGCGTCTGATGTTACGTAACCATCTTCCGCGCTCGCTTCCGCGCTTGCTTGTTCGAGACCACCTGCCGATATCTGTTCACGGCTAATAAAACGATGATAGGTGTTACCGAGAGAGTGTTTTGGAAGACTCTCTAGATATTCAGCATCGGTCAGCTTCGCTACCAGATCGAGCTTCTCGGCTAGAACTCGATTCCCGACATCCGTATTGCAAAAGCGATTGAAATTCTTGGACAATGACGGGCCACTTAGAGCCCGCAGGACTCGAAACACCTCGGATGTCTGTTCCGGGTCGTTTAGGACGTTTCGAACGGCTTTCCATGCGGCGAACGGACGAATCTTCATGCGCTGTCGCTGTGTTTCCCTGCCTTCCTTCATACTGCTATTGAGCTAGTGAATTCATTTCGCTAATTGTAGGAGCCATCCCGCATTGACTGTTGATCGTTTCTGAAATTTACGATTTGGAACTAAAACCCACGTTCGGCGCACTGTCGGTTGATTTCGTCGATGATCTCACAGACTCTGATCGATTCGGCTGTCGTCCATTGCGGCATTTCACTTAATCCCGCCGCCATACAGCGGTGGACGGCCTGCGCTTGGTAGGTGAATCCGTGTTGATTTCCGCCGTGCCAAGTCCAGCCTTTGTACTTGATTAGTCTCTCGCCGTTCCACCGAGCGCCTGGAGGCTGACCTCGCGTTATCGGCGCAGGGGTAGGTACGGGGTACTCAAAACGTTCCACTTGGTTGAACGGACCGGCACTTGGGTTTCGGTCTTGCTCCCAGTGTGTCTCAATCCAATCGCCAGTCCATCCTTTATGCGGATCAAGCTCCATGACAGGTTTCCCCTCTTCGCGTCTAGTGCCACGGCGGCCAGGTCTGCCAGTACGTATCGTGACTGCGCTCGGATGGTGCGAGGGTGTTTCGATTGTGATTCGACCGTGGGTTCCGATATATTGTGATTCTTCAATAAATCGGCCGTTAGGAAATGTGATTACCGCAATGCCTTCCTGATCGGAATATTGAAGGACTGCAGCACTCGGAGATCCGCCATGTGCGGAGTAAACGTCATTCGCGTACGGTTGCGCTCGCGCTTTTCGCCCTGCAGCTGCAATGACTGGCATCTCATCCGCGCCAAATCCTGTGATAGCGGGATTTAGAGCGTAGACTCGATCCGGATAGTCTGCTTGAACGACTCGGATCTCGCCAATGTCACCACGTTCTATCGCTGCCCGTGCATGTTCTACAGCGGGGAAGAACCTAAGCCACATGCCTTCCCAGCAAACCACACCCGCCTTTGCAGCCGCGTCGAACACTTCCTTCGCTTGGTCGCCTGTATCGGTGAATGGTTTTTCACAAAGAATGTGCTTGCCGGCGCGAACCGTGCGCATCAGGTCTCGGTGATGGTCCCACGTTTTTGAAGCGATGTAGACGATATCGACGTCGTCGTCGTTGACGAGGTCGTCGTACGAATCGTAGGCAGTCGAGATCTCGTGCGCGTCGGCAAATGCTTGAGCCCGATCCATGTCTCTGGCCGCAATCGCCGTGAATTTGGCACCAGGCACATCCTGTAGTGATTTCACCCAATCTGACGAAATGGAGGACGCACTGATGATGCCCCAGCGCAGCTCGTGGTTGATGTCCTCTTCACGAGTGAGTCCCAAACGGATATCCATCGGGGTGTTCATCGGAAATCCGTTGTACATATAGGGGTCGTCATTGACGCTATCGTCAGTCATGGTTCTCGCTTAACTTAGTTGGACGCGGAAGTTTATAGCGGTGAGTAAAGTGAATTCGAGTAGGTAACCCTCAACAATGCAACCGTTCGTGAAACGCTAAAAATGTGCTAAGAGCCAACGACGGGTGTTCGAGGATCGCGTTGTGTCCTACATGTTCAAATTCAACGAGCTGAGCATTGTCGAGCCTAGATGCGATCGCACGACTCGACACTAAATTCGGATCGTAACTCCCGGTGCCAATCAGTACAGGCATGGATATTTTGTCAATGAGTTCAATGAGTTGAATCTTTCTTAGCGCGCTAGCCGTCACTTGAGCTGCTTCAGGATTTAGGTGTTCGTTGAATCCTGTAGGCGGGGGTGTAGCTTCGATACCGGAGGAGCTACGAGCGTCGGCGGCATCTTTGGTTCCTTGCCGTTGCGCGGCAACATCCGGCAACTCTAGAATTGCAGCGTAGAGTGCTGCAGATTTCACGATATCCTGATTTCGTGCGCAGAACACGATTGCCGCGCGAGTACCCCAAGATTGTGACCAAGTATGCAATGTGTTGATCCCAAGCGAGTCGAGCACAAACTCTGCGTCATTTGAATACTGCTCGAAGGTAAATTGAGATTCGCTAAGGTCGTCGACGGAACTCTGTCCATAGCCACGCACATCAATACGGACCGTGTGAAATAGGTCAGTCAGCTGTGGGATCAGGTGGTCCCATACACGAACAGTGCTACTCCCTGGTGGCCAGAGCAGCAATGCGGGGAGAGAAGGGTCGCCGTCGGTTTCGACATGCAGGCGTGCACCTTCGAAGCGCAAGGTATGTGATGTCATGTGACAGGATTTTGCAGCTCTACAATGGCAATTAGGCAAAAGCACTACATGATTTGTGAAGATTTACACTGATGTTTCGGATCGCTTGAAAGAATGAATCATCAATTCAGTGAAAACATCATCGAGTCGAAGTTAAGGACACTCGCACGTGGCTGAATCCCTACTTGAGCGGATGCTAAGTAGCTCGCACTTATCCGGTGCGAGCGCATCGTATATCGAAGCGATGTACGAGCAGTTCCTTGAAAACGCGAATTCGGTGCCAGAGGAGTGGCGCGACTACTTCGGCACACTCGCTGTTCGTACATCGCAAGGCGCCGACATTGCTCACAGTACAGTAATAGATCACTTCGAACGCCTCGGTCGAAATCGATTTAAGGCGCAGGTCGAGCGCGAGAGCAACGAATACATATCCGCACATGAACGCAAGCAGATTCGTGTGCTCGAACTGGTCAACGAGTATCGAAGTCGCGGTCATCGGCGGGCCGAGATCGATCCGCTTGGCCTGCTTGAGCGATCACCGTGCGACGAATTGACGCT
>JAGWBO010000061.1:0-10817 GCA_021295855.1 Pseudomonadales bacterium
TCCTTTCATCATCACACCAGGAAAACTGTAAACCATGTCTCCGGTACAAACTGTAAAGGATGTCCCAAGAAAGGACCCCTGACATTAGTGGCGGAGAGGCAGGGATTCGAACCCTGGGTGCCCAAAAGGACACTCTTGATTTCGAGTCAAGCCCATTCGACCAACTCTGGCACCTCTCCGTGCCACAAATTCTAATTTCCTAACGTGCTTCAGCGCCTAGATGCCGCGCGGCAAACTCACATCGTCGCTTCGTTTGTCGCGATGGATCGACATGTCCGCAATCCACTCGACGGGCATCGACGCTTGCTCCTCGACCGTAAAACAGGAAACTCTGCCGCGCCGGGTTCGATTCGACTCTGGCGCGCACGAGTAACGATAAAAACGTAGCGATTACTCAATACCACCAACGCATCGTTATAACCGGCCTTAGAGACGGTTACCACGGTCGCGGCAAACTGTTTCGGTACGCCATCTTTTGAAACTTCCGGTTCTTCGTTAGCTTGGCGTTCTTCCGCACTTCCGCCGTCACCACGACGCATCCAAGAAAACAATCGACCTACCCGACTAGTTTTCGTCGCTTCCACTCGTGTAGACCCGTCCGACTGCACACCTTCCAAAGGCTCGCTGCTCATTGATGTTTGTTGCTCGACGTCTACAGGATCGTCGACGGTCTGCTCAACAAGATCTGGTATTTCCTCAACCAGAACTGGTTCTGTAGTAACTTGCTCACTCACTTCCTCAGCAGGATTTGGAGCACTCTGCTCCATTTGCGCATCGTGTTGATCAAGCACTTGCCGCGCAACCTCTAGGCACTGATTGCGCGCCTTAGCCTCGTCTAACGCCATACAGACCATCAAGGTTAGACACACCGTCAAGTCGTTGCCTTCAAGCTCCTCACATTCCTGCGCCGATTGCGGCACTGCAAAAAGGCACGCGACCAACAGAAGACAACCGCGCGCGTCTAATGGCCGCTTCGTAGTCCGTAAACGCACGCTACACGCTATTCTGAAGTTACACTCAGCCAATCTGTACCACCGTCTTGAGACGCGTAAGTAACGGACGTTCCACTAGGAAAATTGTCGAATTCGCGTTCGATGAGCCCACGTTCGTTATTGTGTTGGCTGATGTGTCCTAAGACCAATTGCTGCAAGTTCACGTGGTGGATTCTTTGTGCAAACTCTCTTGATTGGCGGTTATTTAGATGGCCGAAATCGCCACCTACTCGCTGCTTGATTCGTGCTGGATAAGGACCCGTTGCAAGCATGTGCGAATCATGGTTAGTCTCAAGTAAAAGGCCATTTACTCGCGAATAGTGCGTCACCATTTCTTCGGTGTAACTTCCACAATCCGTTAAGACCCCAACTCCGGCACCGTTGTACCGACAGACGAACTGGATAGGTTCCTTCACGTCGTGAGGGACGTCAATCGGGTACACATCCACATCTTTAACCCGGAACGCTACTCCCGCTTCGATCTCGTTTAGTAGGTACTCAACGGATTCAAATTTGGAAATTCGCTGACGCATCGCATCTACTGTGCCACGTGAGGCATAGACGGGGATTTGATGCGATCTAGCCACGATAGGCACGCCTTTGAGATGGTCGCCATGCTCATGTGTAACTAAGATCGCATCGAGTTGCTCCATCGCAACACACCGCTCATTTAGTCGATCCTGAAGCGCTCGCCGAGAAAATCCACAGTCTATCAGCAACGTCGTATTACCAGCTCGAATGACTGTGCCGTTTCCTCCACTTCCGCTGCCTAGAGATGTGAACTCCATGCGAGACAACCTTAATACCTCGTCCCTAGGATGCAAATTGCTGAATCATTACAAGGAAATGTTCAGCCAATTCAAGTGTTAGTTCATTCCCATCTGATCGTCGGAGCTCGATCTCATTTACCTGCTGATACGGGTTTACGCGAAATTGAATCGCGACAGGCTCTTCATCCTCCACGCTTTTCTTGACATCGATCAATAGCTGACCCAACATATCGCGTTGCGATCGATCGAGCTTGTCTTCATCAATTATTAGCTCGATCAAGCGCGATGTTCGTTCTCGCGTTAGCACATCGTAGGGACTTCGTTCGATCGCTGAAAGTACGGTCGCCCAAGTGCGTTCGAAGTCAACGTTAAACCGTAAGGACGGGAAACCAAGGTCATCACGAATAAGTTCGATCTTGGGAACGCCCGCAACTTCCTGGCCCACTCGAGAAACCGCTTCGTCGCTAACGTCGTCCACTTCGAATTGAGCAATTTGGCGCAGAATCGCATTCGTCACTTCACTTCGAGCTGAAGGTAGACTCCAATCCAAGTAATTCAATTGATTCGCATCCTCAAGGTATTTAAGATGTACCTCCGATGAACCGCGGCGCATCCCCTGCTCTACACGAAATACTAGGAAATCATCATCCGACGCTTCAGGATTCTCGGCGCGAACAGTTGTATGCAACATACTCGTGCTCTCGGCTGATGTCACATCAAGGGGTTTTGTCACGATGACACCCTCACCTGCGTCCTCAGTCTCTACCTCAGCACCGTTGAAGGTAAGAAACTGACGAACTAGTGGCCATACCGTATCCGGTTTTCGCTGTACGACCATCCAGCTTCGTTCACCCAGTTTCTGAATCCGGATCAGATTAGGATCAGCGTCACCAACAATTGATATCGGTCTTGGGGCGGCGTTTGCGTAGTACTTCGCCGCCGGAATCTCCTCAATATCTGGGATTTCCCAAATGTCCGCGATTCGCTCGCCTTCCAGATCCGAAGGCACGCTAATAGTCTCGACTTCATTTGCTTGGAGGTAGTTGTCACGCTCATTGACCACTAGCCCCGCGGATTGCTTCAACAAGCCACAACCAACCAATGTCAATGGAACGCTCGCGATCACGAATGCCGCAAGCGCAATTCGTCTCATAGCGCGCCAACTGTGCGTAAGCGCTCGCACATTTCTACGTGATGCGATTCGGAAAGTGGTACTAGCGGAAGCCGAATACCTTCCGGAATTCGACCCAGCCGATTTAACGCCCACTTTGTTGGGATAGGGCTTGTTTCGCAGAATAGAATCTCGTGAATAGGTTGGAGTTTTGCATCAAGTTCCTTGGCTTTTTCGACGTCGCCTCTGAGGTAACTCTCACAAAACTTCGACATCATCCCCGGTAAGACGTTCGCTGTAACGGAGATGGTTCCTACTGCACCATACCCAAACATTGTCATGGTTTGTGCGTCCTCACCGGAGAGGATGATGAAATCGTCGGGAACTAAATCACGAATTTCTTTCACGCGATCCGCATCCCCGCAAGCTTCTTTGATTCCGATGATTTGAGGGACTGGTGCAAGTCGCGCAACTGTTTCAGCCGACATATCGCAAGCAGTACGAGGAGGCACGTTGTAAAGCACCATTGGAATATCGACTTTTTCTGCAATTGCGCAATAGTGTCGATACAAACCCTCCTGCGTCGGCTTGTTGTAGTAAGGCGTAACTAAGAGGCACGCGTCTGCTCCAACCACTTTTGCATCACGCGTGAGATCGATCGCCTCTGCAGTCGCGTTAGCCCCTGTACCAGCGACAACAGGCACGCGCCCATCCACACGTCGGAGGGTGTGTTCAATGACATGCAGATGCTCGCGGACGTTCAGAGTCGCGGATTCACCCGTTGTACCTACTGGCACCACGCCGTGCGTACCGGATTCAAGGTGCCAATCGATCAATGCGTCCAGTGCGCCGTCATCCACTTCACCACTGGATTTCATAGGTGTCACTAACGCGACCAGACTACCTTTGAGGTCGACCTGACTCATCTATTCGGCGCTCACTGATTGAGGTTGAGGAGGCGAATCGGGGTCATCGCCATCGACCGAAATTTTAGTTGGCCATGCATTTATGACCGCTCGAATGAACGTTGCTAACGGGATCGCAAAGAAGACACCCCATATTCCCCACAAACCGCCAAACGCGAGGACGGCGACAATGATCACTACCGGATGGAGGTCATTGGCCTTTGTGAACAACAAAGGGACAAGCACATTTCCGTCAAGCACTTGAATGATGGCGTACGCTATGACCACGAAAAAGAAGTCCCATGTCCACCCAAATTGCACCAAGGCGACAATGACCACTGGGACGGTAACGACCGCCGCACCGACGAACGGAATGATCACCGAGAGGCCGACAAGAAGACTCAAGAGGGCAGCGAACTGCAAACCGAATAACGAGAAAACGATGTAGCAGACGCCACCAACGATCAGAATCTCAAGTAACTTACCGCGAATGTAGCTACCCATTTGGGCAATAGTTTCCCGCCCCACTTCGTCCAGCAACGGGCGATTCTTCGGAAGTACTCGTCGGAGGTACTCGACCATCTGCTTGTGATCCTTTAGGAAGAAGAACAGCGAGATCGGAACGAGTAGCAAGAAAATGAGGAACCAGACCAAATTTGGAAGCTGTTGCACGATTTGCTGAACAATCTGACCGCCGAGGTTCGTGAACTGCGCTTGCGCCGTGACGTTCAGCGACTCGAGGAAGGCATCGGGCACCAATTGGGGATAGTTGATCGCAAACTCCGTGAGGATGGCTTGTAACGCCGATACGAGTTGTGGTATTTGCGTTACCAAGTTCTGCAGTTGCGCCCAGACAAGAGGTAGGATCACAATGAACAGAGCGATGATTGCGCCTATGAACAACACCAATACGCCCCCTATCGCTACGAGGCGCGGAATTCGCCACAAGATCAATTGCTTGACGACGCCGTGCAATGCGAACGCGACGACCAATCCGGCGATCACCGGAGCAAGATAGAAACCAACCGTGAGCAATACGACCAAACAGATCGTAATTAGACCGAGTAATACGAGCCCCTCGATATGACCAAAGACCCTATTGGTCCAGTCGCGGAGGATGTCGATGATCGACATTACGGACGTTCGTGTTTCACGAGCAGGTAGTTAAATACACCTTGGTCTTCGAATGCTTCTAGTAAATCGTGACCTGCTTGCCTTGCGAATACGGTAAAGTCCTTCATCGATCCTGGATCCGTGGCGACGACGCGCAGTCGTTCACCCGCCTCCATACCATTCAATGTACGCTTAGCCTTCAATAGTGGCATTGGGCAGTTCAAACCCTTGACGTCTAAGTACGTTTCTTTCGGATCAGCCATAGAAACAATTTTCGCACGACAGATGACAAATGGTTGAGTCTAATTGAGGTCTGATAGTTCTGTCTTCGGCTACTTTCTTCGTAATTGTGAGTTTCATATTCGAATCAATGGGATCCATAACAAAATGAGCCAGTCTCCGATGGCGGTTCAAGTCATATGTCGAATTGTCATTGTCGTGCTCGCGGGATGCGCACTTGCCGATACTCAGCGCCTTCCCGCACTCGGCGACAGTAGCTCGTCAATTCTCGCACCTCACGAAGAGGAAGCGATCGGGAAGATGCTTCTTCAGCAGGTTCGCAGTGTGTTACCGCTCGAAAACGATCCACTCATCAAGTATTTCGTCGAAAAGTACTGCTATCGTGTCGCGGAAAATTCCGACCTGACGAACGTCAATCTTCGTCCAATTGTGATCAAGTCAGATCAATTTAATGCTTTCGCCGCACCTGGGGGCGTGATTGGCATCAATCTTGGTCTGTTCACCATGGCGCGAGATATCCATGAATTCGCATCGGTGATCGCGCACGAACTAGCGCATCTCAGTCAACGCCACTTTGCGCGTCGTCTCGAACAACAAAAGATGAACACGTTTCGAAATCTTGTTGGATACCTTACGTCTGTAGCCATCATCGCTGCGGGTCAAACAGACGCAGGATTGGCGACCATGCTTGGTGCCAGTGCGATCGCCGATGCTGCAAGTTTAGGGTACTCGAGAGCGCAGGAACGGGAAGCGGACCGCGTGGGACTCAATACGCTGACCCGTGCGGGATTTGACCCATATGGCGCAGCGCGCATGTTCGAACACATGCAGCAGTCGGCGCGATACCGTCGACAAATACCGGAGTACGTAAGCACTCACCCAATCACGCAGAGCCGAATCTCCGATATGCGAAGCGAGGCATCGAAAAAGCCACGCGGGATTTTTCCGGTCACGAATGACTATCAGCTCATTCGCGAACGTGTTGCGAGTCGCTTTATTACCAACGCGAGAGAAACGGCGCAGAGCGCAGAAGCGGAAGGAAAGCCGTATTTACAGGCGATCGCGTTATCCATGAGCTCACAGCACGATCAGGCGATTGCGATCATGCAGCCAATTTATGATCGCTTACCTAACAACATCATCGTGATCGGCAGCTACGCGGATATTTTGATCGAAGCAGATAGAACGAATGAGGCTATCGAGCTGCTCGAAGCGAAACTCAGCATCTATCCCAAGAATCAGCCACTCACCTTATTTCTCGCCCATGCATTGTCAAGAAACGGTCGCAATGAAAAAGCCGTCACGCTTCTTTGGGAGCAGGTGAAACTCCATCCCGAAGATCAGGATATTTGGTATCAGCTCGCTGAAACGGCCGGTCTGGCGAAAAATCTCGTCGACGTACATCGAGCGAGAGCCGAGTTTTTTGTTCTACGAGGGAATTACAAGAGTGCGATCACGCAAATCCGACTCGCGCGTGAGCAAGTCCAGGAAAAGAACCGACTCGCACAGAGCCTAGACCAACGTCTTTTAGACATTCGTGCCGAAGCTGAGCGAGCAGAGGAGAGCTAGGGACGCGGAAAGTCCAACATCCGCTGCAATGGCTTCATCGCACGCGCGCCTACCCCTGGTTCCACGAAAATCTCGTTCGCTTGAGTGAGCAACGAGTCCCGCAGAACGTGCAGTTCATTCATCGCCATCCACGGACAGTGAGCGCAGCTGCGGCAGGTCGCCCCATCCCCAGCAGTAGGTGCTTCAATAAACGTTTTGCTTGGATTCGCACGACGGAGTTGGTGAAATAAACCGCGATCCGTTGCGACGATAAATCGATCCATTGGCAGTTCAGTCGCTGCATTCAGTATCTGGCTTGTTGAACCGACACAGTCCGCGATTCCGATAACTGCTGCGGGGGATTCAGGATGCACAAGTACACCTGCATCCGGATAGATCGTCTTCATATCAAGCAGCGCTTGATACTTGAACTCCTCGTGGACAACGCACGCACCCGACCACAGAATCATGTCAGCACCAGTTTGCTGTTGAATGTATGCACCCAAGTGCTTGTCCGGCGCCCAGATTAGTTTCTCTCCTCGTGCCGAAAGATTAGAGGCAATCTGCAGCCCGACGCTCGAAGTGACCACCCAGTCTGACAGTGCTTTAACCTCAACTGAAGTGTTTGCATAAACGACCACTGTGCGGTCCGGATACTGATCGCAGAACGCTCTAAATTCATCGGGCGGACACCCAAGGTCGAGGGAACACTCTGCTTTTAGCGTTGGCATCAGGACGCGCTTTTCGGGTGAGAGAATCTTCGCGGTCTCCCCCATGAATCTAACGCCTGCGACCACCAACGTAGATGCTTCATGGTCGCGCCCAAAACGCGCCATTTCCAAGGAATCGGAGACGCATCCACCCGTCTCTAGCGCTAGATCTTGTACATCTGCGTCAACGTAGTAATGGGAGATCAAAACTGCGTCTAACTCCGCGAGAAGTCCTTTGATTTCGGATTTAAGTTGCTCGCAATCGTGATTACTAACTTTTCGGGGGAGGTACAGAGGAACTTTTTGAGGATCCAACCCATAATCTCTTTCGATAACTGTAGAAATTGCGAATACCATCCTGTGAACGCGTGATTTGAGCATCAAAGTTTATGGAATCTGGGATGAAGTGGCTTCTTTTTCCGTATATGTTTCATCTTCATTCCATGTCAGTTCAGATCCTATGCAACTAGACTTCGCACCCGCTTTTGCCTAGTCTCCATCACAGTGCCCACGTTGCTTCTCGTCGGTGCGGCGCAGGATTCGCACACCGACAACCTGCTTCGATTCGAACGCGTATTCCAATCTTGCGGTTGGGACGTTATTACCGCCTCACATGACGAGCTCGTCTTAGATCGTCGCGACTTGCGGTATGTAAAAACCAGCGGAGACGTCGTGAATATCGATGAGTGCGACTGGGTTTGGTTGCTCGGGTTTGGGAGAAGATCGACGTTCTTAGACCGCATGCAGCTCTTACATGCCATGGACCGAGGTCAATTCGTCAATTCGATCGATTCGTACTTGCTCTTCCAGAACAAGGCTGCGCTCGCTTTGACAATGCTTCGTAAGTATTCCCCTGAAACGATCGTTTCATCCAACGTTGAATTCTTAATGAGTCATGTTCGCGCCGGCGGAGCTTGGGTCGCGAAGCCTACGGCTGGGAGTTTCGGCCGGGATGTTTTCGAGCTGACAGCAACTGATCCGAATTTAGTTCAAATCCTCGAAACCCTCACTCGCGAGGATTACGCGGTTGTTCAAGAGAGAGTGGAGACGTCACGGGAACAACGCTGGTTTCTAACGATGGGCACGGAACTTGGCGCTTATCAGAAAGTCAAGACCGGGCTTCGTGGCAGCATACGGGCGGAAGCTTCCGCACGTGTTTGCGAACCAGAGTCGAGCGAAGTCGCTCTTGTACAGTCTATCGCGAAAGATCTAGTTGAACTTGGAATACGTGTATGTGCGGTCGATATTGCGTACCCCTACCTTCTTGATGTCAACTTCATCAATCCAGGTTGGTTTCAAACCATGGAGAATATCAGCGGAGTGGACTACGCCGAGAAACTACCACTACTCTTCGAAGATTTCCGGCGTTAGTTGCGACTCCCACCGTCGATTGGAATGACGGCGCCTGTCGTGTACGAACCCGTCGGTCCTGCGAGATACAAAGCAGCGCCCACGATCTCATGAGGTTCGCCGCCTCGTTGAAGCGCGATATTCTCTTTCGCCCCCCGATTAAATGAGTCAAGATCCCAAGCTTTCGATATGTCGGTGAGAAACGGTCCAGGCTGAATACAGTTCACCCGTACTTTAGGCGCAAATGCATGGGCAAGCGATAGTGTCAGTGAGTTAATACCTGCCTTGCACGCACCGTATGGCTCTGCGTTTGGCGATGGATGTGCAGCCGCATTGCTGCTGACGTTGATGATGCACCCACCGTCCTCTTGATCCATCATCCGTTCGCCGATCAATGCGGAGAGTCGATATGGACCTTTTAGATTCACGCCAACAACCTTGTCGAACAGATCCTCAGTCACAGCGGAGAGTTTGGGATACAACGGGGACATACCCGCGTTGTTAATGAGAATGTCCACCTTGCCAAATTCGTCATATGCATCGGCGACCAATCGATCAAGGTCATCCCAATGACCGACGTGACACCCTTTGGCTAGCGAGCGTCGCCCTAACGCTCGTATCTCAGCCGCAACCGTATCGCAGTTCTCAAGCTTCCTACTCGCTACAACAATATCAGCGCCACGCTCCGCAAGAGCCAACGCCATCGATCTACCTAGACCTCGACTTCCACCGGTGATGAGTGCGACCTTACCATCGAAGCGAAACAATTCGTCCATGACATCCTCCTTTACTAACGTGCAGATTATCGAAGGCTCGTCGAGGCGTCGACGCATGCAAAAACACCGTTGAGTCACGCTTCGACTTCATTTCTGCATCGCGACCAAAATTAAAATCGTCCGCCACAAATTCACTATCGAATCAAGATCAGAGATATTTCATGGGACTACTTGACGGTAAAGTCGCCTTGGTTACGGGTGCAGGTGGCGGCTTGGGTCGCGCACATGCACTGTTGCTTGCACAAGAAGGCGCCAGTGTCGTAGTAAACGATTTGGGCGGAGCTCGTGACGGCACCGGCTCAGGACACAGTATGGCGGACGAAGTGGTTAATGAGATCAAAGCGGCTGGGGGGAGTGCAGTCGCGGACTATGGCAACGTTGCGGATCCCGGCGAGGCGAGGGCTATGACGCAAACAGCCGTGGAGAACTTCGGCAAGCTCGATATCTGCATAGCTAACGCTGGCATACTGCGTGATAAGTGGGATGTCGTGGTAAACGTTCACCTTAAGGGAACCTACTTAACTACGAAAGCCGCGTACGATCAAATGCTTGCGCAAGAGACTGGGGGGCGCATCGTCGTCACCAGTTCAACTTCTGGGTTACTTGGGAACTTTGGGCAAACGAACTACGGCGCCGCCAAAGCAGGTATCGCAGGACTAGCTCGCTGCCTTTATCTAGAAGGTATGAAGTACGGTATTACCGTCAACATTCTCGCGCCTACGGCTTTATCGCGACTGACTGACGATATATTCCCGGACCAGGTAAAAGATAACTTCCCACCTGAACGTGTATCGCCAATGGTCGTGTGGCTATGTTCAGACGAAGCGAAAGAAGTGACTGGCAGAACTTGGCTAGTGGCAGGAAATCGCGTATCGATGCTCTCTTGGCAACTACAAGAAATCGCTCGTCAAGACGAGTCGGCTGGGTCCTGGGATGTCGCAGAGGTAGGCGAAGCGATCCTCGCAACGAAGGATTCATGGCCAGCCATTAACCCGATGCGCGGGATGGTTTAACCGAACTACAGATTCTTGCCGCGCGCACGCTGGCGTGCGGCGAGTTCCATCTCGACTAGCGGCGCTTCCATGGCGGCGCTTCGTACCATTGAAACGGTTCGATTCCGTCATCGTTGATCAACCAGACAGATGCAGCGGAGTCAGCACCGTCAATCTCTAGAAATCCGATCGTACCGTACTGCGTGTCGTAGTTATGGGGGTAAGTCGGTGAACCAGGGTTGACGCATAGCACACCTTCAACCTCTTCGATTAACTCAGTATGGGTATCTCCGAACACGATCACATCGGG
>JAGWBO010000061.1:10959-20610 GCA_021295855.1 Pseudomonadales bacterium
CCATTTCCACGAGCACAGTAGATTGGAGCGATCTGTTCGAACGTGTCCAGTAGCGCAACATCGTGAATGTCACCACCGTGGAAGATGCAATCCACGCCTTGAAAGGCTTCGTACACCTGTGGCCAAAGTTCCTTGCGGCTCTCTGGGATGTGGGTGTCAGACACTAATCCGATCTTCGTAGCCAAGTCTTGTCTCCGCGCGACGGTTTGAGGCAATGGAGCACGAACGCGGCATCGCCGATTTGGGTGATGATTCTAGCTTCGCTACAAGAGATGATTGATACATCAATCTTCGACGCGGGTTCGTTGACGAACCATTCGAACCTGACCGCGCCTGAACGCACTCGATTCACACGCTAAAGTTCCACCTATCTCGATGAGCTGGTGACTTATGGAACTCGGTACGACAAAAGGCGAAGTTGGCGACCTCGAATGGTTGTTTGAGTCAGCTTCGACTCCGCATGCATTAATTCTCTGCCACCCTCATCCGCTGTATGGTGGCTCAATGCTTGATGGCGTCCTCGAAATTGCCGCACAAGTCGCGAAGTCTCAAAACATCTCGACCATACGATTCAATTTTCGTGGTGTAGGCGCGAGCACTGGTTCGTACGATCAAGGAATTGGCGAAGTCGCTGACCTTGCCAGCGTGGTCAAGGAGTTTGAAACTCGATTTGAGAAGATCACACTTAGTGGCTACTCATTCGGTGCCGGCGTCGTTTTGAAATACGCGGCTGACTCCTCAGACAATCGAGACTTGCTGTTGATTGCGCCGCCCACCCAAAACGGGCTACCAGAGCTAACAAACAATGTTCAGCTGGTAGTCGGTGATAACGATCCAATCAGCGAGCTAAGCGTTCTTTCTAGCTGGGTTCAACGTAATCCTGATCGATCTCTGCACGTCATTGAGGACGCAGACCACTTTTTAGCGATGTTCGGGCTAGATCTAGTCGATGTGCTGAAGCGAGCGCTTCAAGACTAGACTAGCAATCCAGTCGATACGTATCGCCGTCGCTAACGAGTATACCGGCAGTCACGCCCGCGAAGTGTGTGCCGATGCAAAGGACGGGGCGATCCGAGTAGTCACTCAGAAACGCTTTTCGAGTTTGTAGTGCAGCATCTTGGTCACTGTCTGCTGTCGCACACCATTCCGGCTTGGCTATTTGGCACGGGTGATGGAAGATATCGCCAGTGATGATCGCTTCTTCGCCTCGGGACTTGATGTAGACACTTACGTGTCCAGGCGTGTGACCAGGCGTCGGTACCAACTGAATCTCGTCGCAAACACGATGAGACGAGTCAACTAGATCAGCTAAGCCAAGATCGAAGATTGGTTGCACCGAGTCTTCAATAACCGGACCATATTCGTCTTGACTCTCAGCTTGCCAGTGGTCCCACTCTTCTCGAGCATAGAGGTATCGTGCATTCTCGAAAGTTGGCAGCCATCGTTCGTCGGTTCGATACGTGTTCCACCCGACGTGGTCAACATGCATATGAGTACACAACACGGTATCGAAGGCACTCTCGTGGAAGCCAGCGGTGCGAAGGTCGTCGCGGAAGCTAGTCTGCATCTTGTTCCACTTTGGATAGTTCCGCGTTTTATCGTTGCCGATGCAGGTATCAACGATTACAAGACGATCAGCTGTTTGAACTATCAAACTATGAAACGAGAGGACCATGTTTAGGTCTGAGTCTACAAACGGGCCAATCCACGGGATTTTCCTCAGTTCCTCGGCAGTCGCGTCGGGCAGGATATGTTTGCCAAGGCTCGCAGAAGTTAACTCGACGACCTTCGTGACGGTTACGTCCCCAACTTGCCATTTCATGATTGAACCTACGCGTTCTTAATCGTGAGTCCACCATCTACCGGCAGGGCGACTCCAGTCACAAACGAAGCCGCCGGTAGCACCAAGCTTAGTGTCATATGTGCAACCTCTTCAGGAATTGCATATCGCTTCAAAGCAACACGACGTCGAGCGTATTCGAGCTTGTCAGCTTCGTCGATATTCGCGGTCATGCCGGTTCGAATCGGTCCAGGACAGACGCAATTGACCGTGATACCTTCAGTCCCGAATTCAACTGCGAGTGAGCGCGTAAGACCAATGACACCGGTTTTGGCCGTTGAATACGCACTGTTGCGCTTCGTTGCGCCTAATCCCTCAGTGGACGCGATGTTGACAATACGAGCGTTTTCTGACCGACGTAAATACGGTAGTGCCGCGCGAATCATCCGAACATGTGCTGTAAGCAGGGTGTTGATGCCACGCTCCCACACCACTTCATAGTCCTCCCGCATTGTTCACGAGGATATCCAAACCTCCGAAGTGTTCGGCGATCTCAGCGACACGCGCCTCAATCTGTGACGGTGCCATTACGTCGAGCTGCCACCCTCGCGCTACGAATCCGGCGGATGTGATTCGTTCAACTACTTGCTCTTGTGCTTCAATGGATACGTCCGTGAGTGCAACCTTAGCGCCTTGCTCCGCAAACAACTCGGCAGTTGCTTGTCCCATACCACTTGCGGCGCCTGTAACCAACGCAACTTTGCCTTCGATAGATCGACTCAATGTGGTCAGTGACATAAGCGTTGGTACCCTGACTCGTAATCGTGACAAACAGTATGGAATTTAACGCGAGCGGGTCTAATAAACCCAGAAAACACAATCCGGAATTCAAGAACTTAAAATCCGCACCTCAAAATCGGGGTCGTTAGCTCAGTTGGTAGAGCACCAGGCTTTTAACCTGTTGGTCCTGGGTTCGAATCCCAGACGACCCACCACTTTTCAGTTTCCGTAGACACGAACTAATTGACGCAGCTAGACTCGCGATGAACTTGTGTCACACGCCCAATACGTCAATTGGTACGTATTCGCTATCGCAACTCTTGCGCGTACGTCTCCGCTAATCGCGCCGCGTCATGATCTGGATATTCCGCCATCACGCGATCAAGATATTCGAGCGCACGTGTGACATTCCCTAATTCGTGATACACCATACCAAGTTTTGCAAGCGCTTCGGGAATCCGTGCGTGGTCTGCATATAGCGTCACCATTTGTACGAAAAACTGGCGCGATTTCTCAAGATCCTTAGGGTCAACGTTGCGATAGATTTCCGCTAGCCAATACATCGCATCGGGAACGCGTTCACCATTCGGAAAAGTGTTGACGTTATTCTGAAAAAGCGCCGTCGCTTGTGCATATTCTTCGGCATCGACGAACGCCATACCGCGACGATACATCCCAGTTTCGGAATTTACATCTTCGTTCGTTAACGCATCTTCAGGCGCGAGTTGACCACCAAACTGCTCCCGCAGTCGTCGATCCATGTCCAAGAAGCGACGACGATTCATGTGCCGCTCTTCTTGATATAGATGTTCTAACTCTTCAACTCGACCGTGAAGTATCGAGTATTCACGCTCTAACGACTGAATACGTGTAAATAGGGTTAACAGCCGCTCGTCGTCTGATTGGACAACAGGTTCTTCGGTAGCAGGGGTTATGCGACCCGCGTCTGTCTCCAAAATCTCAAGCGCATCTAGCACTGGGGATTCAGTTTCCTGTACAGGAGACTCGATTTGGTCAGGGGAATCATGGTTGTCGCCGGACAAAGTAATTCCGACGACAACCAAGACTGCTGCTAAAGCTGACTGGAAGCGGCTTACGTCAACCTCTCTCGATTGTTATCCGTTTCCGGTGCGCTTCACTCGTATTTCAGCTCTACGCGTCGGTTTTTCGCCCAAGCAGCTTCGTCCGAGCCAGTGTCAACCGGGCGTTCTTCTCCAAAACTCCGCGCTGACATCTGTGAGGGTCGTACCCCATTCGCAAGGAGAAAATCTTGGACCGCCATGGCGCGACGCTCGCCAAGTGCAAGATTGTATTCTCGAGTTCCGCGTTCATCACAGTGTCCATCAATGGCCACTGATTGGTCGCGGTTACGGTTGAGTCGAGCAGCATGCTGTTGCAGCACACGGAAATCACCACTCCCGATTTCTGATTCGTCAAATTCGAAATTGAAGACTGAACGAATCACACTACCGTCGGAATCGATTGCTACCACCGTCCCATCAGGCAACTCCATGAAGTCAGGTACTTCTTCAACTACAGGTTCTGGGACCGGCTCTGGTTCTGGCACTGCCGGTCTTTCATCAACGACCATTGGTTCTTCTTCGGGCGTACCACAACCAGTCTGGCTGGCACATGCGGTCAACAAACCACACACCAGCAACAAGGCGATCCAAGCACCGTTCTTCAAGTGGGACATGTATGTCTCTCCGTATTTCAACTCGCCTAGCGCTCGACGAAGGTTGTAGTTAGCGGCAAGTAAGGCGACCACGCAGGTTCAATTACATCACCGGCCGTAGATGTGAGTTTGTACTCAACTTCACCGCTGACCGATACGATGGATAGTATACCTCTTCTATTTGATTTAGTTGAATACATCATCATTACGCCGTTCGGTGCGACCGAGGGCGACTCATCGAGAACGTTCGATGAAAGAATCCGTGCGGCACGATTACCGGCAAGGTCCCGCCACGCGATATGGAATCCAGATCCCGAACGATGGACAAAGATGAAATGAGTGTTATCAGGCATGACTCGAGGACGGGCGTTGTATGATCCGTCAAACGTAAGTCGGGACACCTGAAGCGAGTCAACATTCACTCGGTAAATCTGCGGCGATCCGCCACGGTCAGACGTAAAAATCAAATTCGCTCCGTTCAAGTCCCACACCGGTTCTGTGTCGATCGCACGGTGATTCGTAATACGTCGAATGACATTTGACGCTACCTCTATCGTATAGATATCTGGATTCCCATCTCGAGATAACACCATCGCGATGTGAGCACCATCAGGCGAGAATGCCGGAGCGCTATTGATACCTTCGAAGTTCGCTAGCACGCGTGATTGACCTGTCTCGAGATTAATGATGTGAATGGCTGATGAGCCAGCTTCGAACGAAACATATGCCAATTGCTTGCCGTCCGCTGACCAAGCCGGTGAGAGAATTGGCTGATCTGAAATCAGGATCGGCGTTTCGCGTTCGCCGTCAAAGTCCGCAATCATCAATGTATGTCTTTCGTCGACTTGCGTTCGGTTTTCTACCAATACGTACGCAACCCGTGTCGAAAATGCACCGGGGATACCGGTCATTGCACGAAACACCTCATCTGAGACGTGGTGCGCGAGCGAACGAGGATCCTCTACGTTGCCTTTGACTTGCGCGGTTCGTAGAACTCGCTCCTGGTTGACATCGATAACTTCGAATTCAGCGACCAACAATCCTAAACCATCAACGAAAACAGAACCAACTACAACGTAATCTACGCGGAGGACTCGCCAGTCGTGGTACACAACCTCATTGGCGGTACTTGGCAGTGAAAGCATATTGGCATCGTCGATCGGACGAAACTGACCACTACTACTCAGATCTGAATTCACAATCGGCGTGATATCAACGGCGTTTTCATAAATTCGAAACGGCACAATCGCTATCGGCGCTAAGGTGTCAACACCGCGATCAATCCGGATTTCAAACGGATACGCAATGCTTGCAGTTATCAGTAACGCGGCGATCAGCAATCGATTCAACGTAATAGATCCTGAGGGTTAAAGTTCAAGGTAAATGAGCGAAAATTCGACTCAAACAGAGCGAGATCGTCAGGGACTTCAAAGGGCGCTGCGCGTTTGACCGCATTCAATGCCGATCGGTCAAAGGCGTCGTCGCCACTCGATTCGATCACGCCTGCTGTGTTCAGATCGCCTGACGGAAACAGTTCTACCAATACTATGGCGGACATGTCGTTACGAGCACTCGGTGGGCGAGACCAATTCTGAACCACAGAGAGATAGATACTCGTGACATAAACCTGTGAGAGATCTTCAATCGCGTCGAGTGTCTCCGCTGTTAGTTCTTCCCCAACTGCGTCCTTAAACGCACGATCTCGTAGTTCCGCGAGGCGGGCTTCTCTCTCCCTCTTCAACCGCTCTAGATGCTCTTGCTCGTCTTCAAGGTCCGTCAGTGTTTTCTCGGCGTCTGAGTCTGGTCTCGACGTCCGCGGTGAACTCACAGCCGTAGGCGGAACTGGGACGGTGACCTCCGGTCGCAAACGGATTAATCGTGCTTTGAGAGGCTTTGGTTCGATGATGATTTTGTCGGGTTCTGGCGCTAGCGTCTCGATCGCCGCTTGCAAAGACGCAAATAGCGTTAGATGAAAAACCAGAGCCACAACGAACGCAATAGCGTAGCGTCGCACGTAGACGATGGTTTTCTTCACGTCGATGGGGGCTCAGTGAGCAATCCAACGCTTTCTGCACCCGCCTGCTGCAATATCGTCATGACATTTACGATGGTGCCATAAGGGAGTTCGGTGTCACCTCGCACAAACACAGGTACGTCCGGACGAGCACGTAATACCCTCAGGGCACGATCTTGTAACTCAGCTTGTGAAATACTGACCGACTCTGCATCGTCACCGCCTACGTTCAAGTACATTGATCCATCACGTTGAATGCTCACGATCAGCGGATCCTGCTCACTCCGTTTCAATGGTTCGGATGGTTCTTTAGGCAAGTCAAGCTGAATCCCTTGTGCAAGCATGGGTGCCGCAGCCATGAAAATGACGAGTAAAACGAGCATAACGTCGATGTAAGGCACGACGTTGATTTCTGACATCGGCCGGCGCCGGGCCGCAGGCATCTAGGCTCTCCTCGCCTGAGATGCCCGGAACAAAATCGATATCAATTCGTCGACAAACGAATCGTAGCCTTTCGTTAATACTTCGACTCGAGCCGAGAACCGATTAAATGCGATCACTGCAGGAATCGCTACGAACAGACCAATCGCGGTTGCGATAAGCGCTTCGGAGATACCTGGAGCTACCGAAGCTAATGTTGCTTGACTGAGATTTACCAACGAACGAAACGAATTGATGATTCCAATCACCGTTCCAAACAATCCAATGTAAGGTGCAGTTGATCCTAGTGTCGCTAAAAAGCCAAGGTGTAACTCTAGGTTAATTTCCTCGCGCGTGACAGCAACTCGTGTAGCCCGCTGCACACCCGTCATGATCGCATCGGTATCCGCGTTCTGCTCGCTTAACCGCTCAAATTCACTAAATCCCGCTACGAAAACCGACTCAATCGCTGTTGGATCGGCTTCCTTTGAAATATCGTCGTAGATGTCACGAAGATTTCGGCCACTCCAGAAGAAATCCTCAAACGCTTGAAGGTCACGTAAGGCTTTACTCAGCGCTAGCCACCGTTGAACGATCATGGTCCACGAAACAAGCGAAGCAAGCATGAGACCGATGATGATCACCAACACCGGCCACGACGCATTCGCGATCAGAGAGTAGACGGAGAGTGGCTCATTCATGCGAGGCGATTCTACCTGTGAGTTACATTCTTACTAGAACAAATCACCGTCAGATGCGGGTAAATCGAGATCGAGATGACGAATACCTAATTCAGTGATGGTACGGCCGCGTGACGTCTTCATGATGAATCCTCGCTGAATCAGGAAAGGTTCAACAACGTCTTCTAACGTACTCGTCTCCTCGCCAAGTGCCGCAGCCATTGTCTCAAGTCCAGCTGTCGTGCTGAACTTCTCAACAAGGATCGTGAGATATTGCGTGTCGAGTGTATCAAGACCAATTGAGTCTACTCCGAGTCTTGTTAAGGCCTCACGCGCCGTTTCAAGATCGCCATGCCCGTCTCCTTCAACTTCGGCGAAATCGCGAACACGTCTCAATAGCCGATTGGCGATTCGAGGGGTGCCGCGCGCGCGATGTGCTATCTCACGAGTCGCGGATTCATCAATGTCGAATTCGAGCTTCATAGCCGAGACATTCACAATCTGTGCTAACGCCTCGTTGTCGTAGTAAGCCAGTTTCACTTGGTGGCCAAAGCGATCACGAAGTGGCGATGTCAGCATGCCTGCTCTCGTGGTCGCGCCGATTAGTGTAAACGGAGGTAATCCAATCCGAACTGCGTTCGCGCCAGGACCTTCGCCGATCAAGATATCAAACATCAAATCCTCCATCGCGGGATAGAGGATCTCCTCGATATGCGATGGGAGACGATGAATCTCATCGATGAATAGCACAGAATAAGCTTCAAGTTGCGAAAGGAGTGCTGCGACATCACCACGGCGCTCAATAACTGGTCCGGAAGTCTGTCGAAAGGGTACGCCACGCTCATTCGCAATGATGCGGGCAATCGTGGTCTTCCCTAACCCCGGCGGTCCGTAAATCAGCACATGTTCTAGGGCTTCGTCGCGTCTGTCAGCCGCTTTGATCGCAATGGAAAGCTGATCTTTTACGTGGTCCTGTCCAATGAATTCACTGAACGTTGTCGGTCGAAGCATCGCTTCGTAACGCTTATCCTCTGTGCTACCAACGCCGCTAACTGGTGAGTCGTCGTCATCCCGCGGATTCAAACTTTCGTACCTATCACGCGCAGCGCTCGTTGTATTAGGGTACTAAGATCGAGCCCGTCGTCATGCGCTTGTACGACCGCATCCTCGGCTTCAACGCGTTGAAAGCCGAGTTGACGTAATGCAAGAACAGCTTGCGAAGCTATCGAACCACTCGTTGTTGAACTTGTATCAGAATCAGCGGCCGTTCCTGCGCGGGAAAGACCCCATTTCGGGATATCTTCTCTCAGCGCGAAAACGATTGACTCGGCAGCTTTGGTACCAATGCCTTGTGCAACCGTGAGCGTCCGGTGATCCTTCGCTTCGATCGCACGTGCAATGTCGTGTCCACTCAATTCGGAGATCAGCGCCGCCGCTGATTTCGGTCCAAGCCGGTTCACACCTAGGAGTTTTCGAAAGACCATCCGATCTGTCGTGGATTCGAAGCCGAACAACTGTTGAACTTCGTTCACTACCGAGAGATGGGTGTGGAGCACGAGAGGATCCCCGAGCGACAAGCGATCGCGAAGTCGACGCGGAATGACGACATCAAATCCAACGCCGTTAACGTCCACCAACGCAAGGTTGTCATCGAGTGCCGCTAAGACGCCGCTCAGTCTACCGATCATACAGCTGAATTATCGTGGTCGAAGACCTTGATCAATCGACGAGCGATAACGCGTTGCGTGGATGTCGCATATCGCGACCGCCAATGCGTCCGCGCTGTCCTTGTCAGGCACTTCGGCGAGATTTAGCAGAACTTTCACCATATATTGGACCTGTTCTTTTGTCGCGCGTCCCGTTCCCACGGTTGCCTGTTTTATCTCGCGTGGCGCGTATTCCGATACCTTGAGATCTTGAACCGCCGCAGCAGCTATCGCGACACCGCGAGCTTGACCAAGCTTGATCGCGGTCTGTGGGTTGTCAGCGACGAATGATGTTTCTATCGCAAATCGATCGATGTCGTAATTTGCAATCAGATCGGACATGCTCGTGAAGATGTCACGCAGCCGCAAGTCCATCGCGCGATCACCCAGCTTGATCACTCCGTGCGTGACGTGGTGCAACTCGCTGCCGTCAGCTCTGACTATTCCCCAACCCGTAAATCGTGAGCCGGGGTCAATGCCGAGTACAGTTGGCATCGCTAGCTGTCGTCTATGACGGAATTATGTACCGTACTACACAAGTGCAATGTGGGTACCCATTTCACGGATCATCGGGTAACCCAACGGTTCAACCCTCC
>JAGWBO010000061.1:20707-21418 GCA_021295855.1 Pseudomonadales bacterium
TTTTTGGATCGACATGCCCGCAGACATGGCATGTTTGTGAGGTGTAACGCGGGTCCACTTGGATGAAGTTGCCGGCCTTATACGCCAACATCGTGCGTAACTGACTCCAACCGGTGTCCAAGATCACCCTATTCAGGCCAGCCTTCTTTTTCACGTGACGCCCAGGCACGTCAACCGATCCTTTGGCGGATTTCGCCATCTGCTTGACTCGTAAATCTTCGACCGCCACCGTATGGGTTTGGCCGGCGACATGACGGGCCGCGTCATGCGCCCACCGATTGCGCTTGTGGCAGATTCTCCGGCTGACTTTAGCAAGTCGTCGCTTCGCCTTACGCCGTCGATTGCTGCCTAGTTGCCGCCGCGCGACTTGGCGTTGATAACGCCGCCGCTTGATCGCCAATAACCGCAACCGCGCGCGTTCCAGCTCATCACGCCCGCTACAGATCAACTCGTGGTTGCTGGTCGCCACCTGAACCACGTTCATGTCAACCCCGATCTCGCGTCCGTTATCGACTTGTTCAGGTGCGAGGATGTCATACGCGATCACGGCAAACCACTTGCCATGTCGTCGGAACACACGCGCCTGTTTCGGCTTACCATCCGGATAGGGATTGCCCCCTTTACGTCGGAGATTGCACCAACCGATTTTCGGGATGTATATCGAACGCGCTTGAATGCGAACTTTGTCCGGGATGGTGGAGCCGTCCCGGT
>JAGWBO010000062.1 GCA_021295855.1 Pseudomonadales bacterium
CGCGAATCTGCATAACTGTCGGCGTGCAGCGACGCCTCTGATTAACATCATCGGGGACCATGCGATCCACCATTCAGCGTATGACGCGCCACTGACCTCGGACGTTGAAGCTGTCGCGAAGCCTGTTTCGAGTTGGATTCGATCTTCACGTACATCTAATGGTGTAGGGCTTGATGCTGCAGACGCTGCACACGCCGCGATGGGGAACCATCCTGACCCCAATGGCAACATAGCGACCTTGGTCGTACCAACTGATTGCGCTTGGGAGTCAGGTCTCGAACAACCACAATCTCGACCATTTGTGCCACGCGCAAAGATTCAGAGTGAAATAGTCAATGTTGTTCTGCTGCTGGACGGCAATGCGCTAACGGAGGACGGCATTCGAGCCGCGGGTCGCATCGCCTTGAAAACGCAGTGCGCGTTATTCACCCCGACGTTTCCCGCCCGCGTCGAAGCGGGTCCGCATCTCCCTTCCGTTAATCGCTTACCGTATTTCCCGGAACACGTGCTTGCTACCTTAGCTGGCAAGTCAAAGTTAGTTCTCGCGGGAGGTGGTTTGCCGGTAAGTTTCTTTGCATATCGAGACCAGCCTAGTTCTTTGGTGCCCGACGATTGTGAAGTCATACATCTAGCGCATCGACATGAAGACGTGGCGGATGCGCTAGTTCAAGTGGCCGAGAATATCGGCACAAGAGACTATTCGCCAATGGAAAAAGAAAGACCCGAACGACCTGTCGGACGTCTCGGGGCACGTACTATCGGACAAGCACTCGCGGCATTAGCGCCTCACGAGAGCATCGTCTCCGTAGATTCTGGAGGTGGCGGGGCAGCATACGACGTTATGCGCGGTTGCGTGAGCCACACATGGCTAAACCTAACGGGCGGTTCAATCGGAGACGGTGGGCCGGTAGCTGTCGGTGCCGCAATTGCATGTCCAGAGCGTCATGTATTCGCGCTCCTCGGAGATGGGGGCGCTATGTACACACTACAGTACCTTTGGACCGCGGCCCGAGAGAACTTAAACATAACCTCCGTGATATTCTCGAATCGTCAATACAACATTCTTGAAGTTGAGTACCTTCGTATGGGGGTCAACCAGGTTGGCGATCGCGCCGCTTCATTGTTCGATTTGAGCCAGCCTTCGCTTGATTGGGTAGCCTTAGCGCAAGGTCAGGGCGTTCCGGGAAGTAAGGCGACCACTAGTGAAGAATTCACGGCTGCGCTTGAGACTGCGTTGGCGTGTGACGGTCCGTATTTGATCGAAGCTGCTGTGTAGCTTTTGTCGGATTCAGCCTTGATCGAACTCGACACCGTGCAGGGCGGAACTATCGGGTTACTCCAACGCCCGAAGAAGTCTTTCGTACACGCACTCATCGTTGCACCTGTTGCCTGTTTCATACCGTTTCAGTCTGCGAACGGTGAAGATGATGACGCGACTCAGCTTGAAGAAGCGATCGTATCCGGGTCTCGAATCCTACGCGACCCAACATCTGCACGGGAGACTGTAGTTGAACTTGAGACGAAGAATCGTGATCGAAGCGGACTTACCTCGCTAGCGGACATGCTCGCTCGCCTGTCCGTATCAAGGCGGGGATATAAGGCGCAGCCACGTTAGCACGTTCTTGTTGCGAAAGCGCACGAACGAGTCGCCAACGCACGCAACGACTTCCAGCACAAATTGTCGAGACGGCTGTTTGACGAATTACCTTACGGGCTCGCGGTTACGTTGCTTGACAACACCGCATCGAATAGCCGAATATTAGATTGTCCACGATCAAGCCTTCAACGCAATAGGTAAAAATTCTCAGCGGAAAAAGAGGGTGAGTCCATATAAGTCACCACGATATGCAAGCGTGGTACACACTTTTATCAGTCGGAACCGTGAGGTCGGTGTGACTGCTGGTGTCGTGAACCTATTTGACCGAGGTCCTCCAATAAGGCAGAGTGCTTCACTCAACGTCTACGATGCGTCGATTTACGACATACCCGCTGGTCGCTTCGTTTACCTGAAGGTCACTTTGAAACTAGGTTCGTAACTCAAAACCTGTTGAACCGTCACAGTTAGATGGAGTTTATTCATAGGTTGTTCGGACAGACATCCGCTGACTCATAAGCCGCTGAAGCTCGTTTCCTACGCCGTGAAGATCGGTAATCTCGAAACTAAAATGCCCGCTTCGCTAAACGAGACCCACCATGCTTGACCGATTTAAAGTTCCCGACGACATCGCGGAGCGCGTGAACCAGGAAGACATGCGCCACGTGGTCGAGGGTATTTTCAAATCATTCGAGATGCCAGACGCGGAGGCAGAGGCTGCCGCAGACGTGCTGATGTATGCCGATATTCGCGGCATCGACTCGCACGGAGTCTCCAACATGATGCGCGCTTACGTCGCGGGATTTCGAGCGGGTCAGATTAATCCTACGGCGAATCTAAGCCGTACACTGGACCACGTCGCGGCGCTTAACTTTGACTGCGATCGCGGTTTAGGGCTTGCGCAAAGTAGAGAAATGATGCTCGCGGCTTGCGAACGCGCAAAAGAAACTGGCGTGGCAGTGGCAACAGCCTTTAACGGTCGTCACTATGGCGCATGTGCTTACTACGCACATGTCGGTCTCGACCATGACATGGTGGGGATTTCCATGACCGCGGGTGGTTTGCTGGTTGCACCAACCCAAGGCGCAGAACGGCTCCTGGGTCTAAATCCGCTCGGCATTGGTGCACCGGCGGACAAAGAAGTGCCATTCATATTTGATGCTTCGATGAGCTCCGTCGCTGGCAACAAAATCGAACTCCTGCGTCGGGTCGGTGGGCACGTTCTACCTGGTTGGGTAACGGATGCGGACGGAAATCCCGTAATGGATGAGACGCAGGTTCCCCAAGATTTCATGATGTTGCCTTTAGGTGGCACAAGGGAAATCGGTTCGCATAAGGGATTTGGTCTCAGTTTCATGATCGAAATTCTTTGCGGCATGCTGCAAGGCACTGGTGGAGGTCCGCATCGTCGGAAAGGCGTTGCGCATTACTTTATGGCAATCGATGTTTCAAGGTTTACGGATCTTGACGGTTTCAAAAAGGACATGGACGACTACCTCCGATCCATTCTTGAATGCAAACCAGCGCCGGGTGAAACGCGTGTGGTTTATCCCGGTTATCCAGAGTACGAAGCGGAGCTTGATCGTCGAGAACTTGGGATTCCCTATCACCCGGAAGTCATCGAGTGGTTCAAGAAAACGACTGATGAACTTGGCATTGACAACAATCTACCTTGATCGACCAGTCGAATATCGAAATCATGCGGTTAGGGTAGTTTGATGAATGTCGTACTGTTAGGGCCTCCTGGTTCTGGGAAAGGCACGCAAGCGCAATTCATCGTCGAGGAGTTCGGCATTCCTCAAATCTCCACCGGTGACATGCTTCGTTCAGCGGTCGCGGCCGGCACGGAACTCTGACTTGCAGCGAAAAAGGTGATGGACGCGGGGGACTTGGTATCCGACGAGATCATTCTGGGTCTAGTCGCGGAACGAGTACGGGAGCCCGATTGTGTTCGCGGCGCATTGTTCGACGGATTCCCGAGAACGTTGCCGCAAGCTCATGGGATGGCTCAAATTGACGTCAATGTCGACGCGGTCGTTGAGCTGATTGTTCGAGATGACGTGGTGGTTGAACGCATTAGCGGACGTCGCGTTCATCAACCCAGTGGTCGCGTATATCACGTTACGTTTAACCCGCCAAAAGTTGCAGACCAAGACGACGTAACGGGGGAGGCATTAATTCAAAGACCGGACGACACGGAAGACACGGTTCGCGAGCGATTGGCGGTATATCAAAGCCAAACGGCGCCGTTAATCGACCACTACAAACAGAGTGAGGCAACATACTTCGAAACTGACGGAACTGCTAGCGTGGGCGCAATCCGTGTCGCAATCTGTGATTTATTGAGAACCGTTGCGACTTAACGCCTGACTGCGTTGTGGACGAGATGATGAGCCTCGTCTGGTAACAAGAGCACGTCTACGAACTCGCCGGCACGTATCGATTCGACTGATTCCGGTACGACAATCAGGCAGTTTGCGGCAGCCAATGTAGACAATCGATTCGAGCTTTGATCGCCAGCAGGTCGAACGACCAACTGATCGCCAGCACGCGAGAGAATGCCTCGTTGGTATTCACGTCGCCCCTTCGAATGACGTAACTTTTCAGTTAATACCGCTGGAATAGAGAGCGGCTCGGTGAGCGCGACGCCACTAAGCGCATCTACCGATTTTGCGACGAACAATAAGTACGTCACGATGGTCGATACTGGATTTCCGGGCAAGCCGAGAAACAGCGTTCCATCAAGTTTTCCGACCGCGATAGGCTTGCCAGGTTTCAGCGCAACATTCCAAAAAGTCAACTCACCAAGTTTCTCAATCACGGGACGTACGAAGTCAGCGTCTCCAACAGACACTCCTCCACTCGTCACCACGAGGTCGACGTTTCGAGAAGCACTGTGAATTGCCGTTTCGATTGCGTCTGGATCGTCTGGAAGACGACCCAAGTCGATGATTTCAACGGGTTTCACACGAAGCAGCTCCTTCAGTGCCGTACGGTTCGAGTCGTAGATTTGACCCCGCGTTAGTGGTTCTCCTGGGTCCTGAAGTTCATCGCCGGTTGAGAACAACGCCACTCGAATGAGACGAACGACTTCAACCGTTGCCACGCCGCACGCTGCCAACCAACTGATTTCGAATGCACCTAATTTCGTGCCTCTCACGAGTAGCAGTTCCTCTTTCGCGACGTCGAGACCAACTGGACGAATGTTGTCACCGCGTGAAGCCGCTTGTTTAAGGAAGATTTTTTCGCCATCCTGGTCGACGTCTTCTTGAATCACGACGGCATCGGTCCAATATGGAACCTCAGCACCGGTGAATATTCGTACGGCCGCGCGCGGCGGACTTACGCCTTCATATGGTTGACCTGCAAAGCTGGTGCCGACTACTTGGAATGTCGAACCAATCCTCTCGCATTCGGAGGATCGTAATGCGTAACCGTCCATTGCCGAACTATTGAACGGCGGTAATGAAACCGGCGCAACGACATTTTGTGCCAGGACACGATTAGCCGCGTCGTGGATCGATAAAGATTCGATCCCTTGAACTGCGTCAATCGAAGCCGCTAGCTGAGCAACGGCGTCATCAATACTTAGTATTTCGGACATGTCTGTGATTCTTGCGCTTGAGACAACCTCTGATGTATGTGCTGTTGCTATAGGAACCGTTGAGAGCTGCGTTCTTGAGTCGTGCAACGCACCGAGAGAACACAATAGACGAATATTGCCGATGATAGATGCCGCATGTGCAAGTTTAGGCATCGATCGGCAGGCAATTGCTTGCGTCGCATTTTCCGCTGGGCCCGGTTCGTTCACCGGCGTACGGCTTGGGGCGGCGGTTGCCCAAGGAGTTGCGACCGGAACCAATGCACAAATCTACGGTGCACCTACAAGTCTGTGCATGGGCGAAAGGGTGTTTCGATTGACACGGCAGACCGGGGAGTTCGTTGTTCAACGTGTCTCACGCCGCGATCTAGTCTATGAAGCGCGATTGAATCACGACGGCGAACACTGTCGCTTCGAATCTACCGATCGACTCGTCAAACAGGATGAATTCGACGGTTCGTGCCAAGTGTTTCATGACACTTTGGTACCGCTATGTGCGTTCGACGTAATGACATTGGCCACGCGACACGAATTAGATTGGCAGTCACCTGCTCATGCATTGCCGATTTATGTAGAAGGCGACCATCCATGGCGGCCGACGAGTTAAGGTCCGAGCTTGCGATATTCGGAGATCCTGATGATCGTCGGTCAGTTTCGCTCGCTGAGAATCTAAAAGTCGCGCTCAAACCGCGTGTCGACGCGCCGGACACGTGGCACCTTGTCGCGGCAGGCGGCAATCTAGAGATCTCAGGACCTAACGGCATTAGGTTCTCGCTGAGTGAAGCCGAAATAGAACAACGACTCATGGGATTTTCGCAGAGTAGCCTGGCAAAGGCATGCGCGGCATCGAGAATGCCGCGGATTTTCGATGCGCTGAGTGGCTGGGGCACAGACGGCTTGACACTAAGTATGTTTGGCTGTGAAGTCGTTAGTTGCGAAATCAATCCGCTCGTTGCGACGCTGAGTCGAAGTCGGGTCTTGACGATGGCACCTGAGATGCTAGTTCTATGCTGCGATGCAAATGACTACCTGCGCTGCGGAAGCTATCATTTTGACGTCATCTACCTTGATGCAATGTTTCCGGAACATCCGAAAGGTGCTCGACCGAGTAAGTCTCTTCAGGTTCTTGCTGCATTGGCAGAGAGTTGCGATTTAAGCCAAACGCTCAAGCTTGCACGTTGTGTTGCAGCAGACCGTGTTGTGGTCAAAAGGAGAAGAAACCAAGCGCCCGAAGACGAGCAACCAGCGTGGTCCGTGGAAGGCAAGACCGTGAGATTCGACGTCTACCGTTCGTCGTCGATGTGATTCTGCAACTCACGTCTGAACGCCGAATCTATTGCGACGGTTGAACGTCGTTGAATGACGATCAGTCGCGGCGAAGGACCTAGCGTATTGTCAGAATCACGCTCGATCAGACCAGCACGGACTAATTGGTTGAGAAATGTCTCGAAGAACCGCGGATCGAAGGAGACCATGGCATCTGCGTGTCGCGCACGAGCTACTCGGCGCACCAGTGTGAATGATCTTTCAACGAGTTCTTGGCTGCTCAACGTGTAAGGCTCGAATGTGATCACACAGGTGATCATCGCGTACATGCACTCCAACACAGGCATGATCAGATTTGCTAGACCACGAATGTCCGCTTCAGAAGTTTCATTGGGTGGCGTTGCTTCCAATAACGCTTCGTTGTCTTCACGGATCAATTGCGCATTTCTGAAATGCGTCAACCAGCGTTTGACCGCACGCAGTTCCATTGGAAATTTAAGGACGGCGGCGACGTGAGGTAATAGACCAGCCACCTGTCGGATAACCTCAAGTCTAGATGTAGGTTCCGCCTGACTTAGAAGAACCACCGCAACAATTGAGGGGGTTGCGAGCGTATGCAGGATGTTGTTCCTGAACCACGCCAGACTTGCGAGTGTTTCGTTTGTAACGATGATTTGCTGATCATCGATGCGATAAAAGCCAAGTTCACCGACATGTGAAACAATGCCACTCGAGTTGTCAGTAGATACGGTGTAAGAGTGCTTCAGCGATTCAACGCGAATTAAGCCGCGGACGAAATCGATTCGTTCTGCTAGTTGGTCGGTGGAGACAGTCCCCGTACCGAAGCTGAACATCGCTGTTGCGACAAGGTTGGTCGGACTGAGTATGGCATTGTTGTTGATTGCATGAACGATACTGGTCGCAACGGCGCGAACAGGACTGGAATCGCCAACAGACTTCGTAGTCAGCTCTTTGAGTTCAAGTGGTTCACCCAAAGCGACTTGGAGGAGACCCAGTCTCTGACTAAGTAACTTTACGGCACTGAACGCATCGCTTAAACTCTCACTACGCTTGGACTCACCTAACAACTCCGCACGGTAGCTTTCGCTCTCGATCAATCGTTCGTATGCAGTGTAGACAGGAACGAGCGCGATCGGTCGAGTCGGTTCACGCTCCTGTATTTCAACAATCATCTGGAGAAGTCCCAACCGCGGTTCAAGTGTCCAACCAGGTCGACTCCGTGTTCCTTCGATGAAAAATTCAATTGAGTGACCAGCGTTCAAAAGCAACAAGACGTAGTCCGCAAGTAGTGCCCGATACTCGGGATCATCGCGGTAGCTTCGTCGCATAAAGAACGCGCCGCATCGACGCAGTAGGCCACCAAGAATCGGCAGGTCCAGGTTTTCACCCGCTGCGATATGCGGAATTGCGATCCCTTTCACGAAAAGCAAATAACTCAGAATGAGGTAGTCGATGTGGGATCGATGATTCGGCAGATAAATGATGGTGTGCGTCGTCGCCAGGTCATGGGTTCGATCCACGTGCAGGAGTTCAACACGGTCGTACACCCTTCGCCAGAATACGTTAAGAACCCCCTTGAGCACCCGCATCGCAGGATAGGACTGATTGGAGACTAGTCGCTTCGCCATCTTGCAGCGTCGGACAATTTGCTTCGAATCGTCTTGACCTTGCGAGGCTAGTTGACGAATGACTGTCTTGCGCGTTGCAAGGACCGGACCAAGTGCCGCGACTCGCTCAGATTTGAAGGTTGTTCGAAGAATGCGAGCGATATGCCTGAGGTTTGCTGGTACGGACCAACTGTCGACGCATTCGGATCGCCAATCGATTGGCCGATGAATGTGAACGAGAATGTCGGAGCGTACAAACAAGAGACCGAGCGCGCGACGCAATCCTCTCGACGCACGCCAATCGTCAGAGACGATCCCTCGCGTTAGAGAACCTACTTTCGCGTTTGTACGACCCCAATAGATGCTCACAGGTACGAGCGTGACGTGGGGCGCGGAGTCGTCAACTAATTTCGCTTGAATCCGTTGCATTCGTTCTGAAAATCGGTACATCGTCACTTTTCCGCGCACACCTGTTGCACGAAAGAGGAAGAAGAATCGTCGTTTTTCGCTGACGTCATCAAAAGTAGCGAGTGGATCCACGAGTCCGAGTTGCTTGGCAACCAGATCAAGCACGATTAAGTCGAACAACGAGCGTCGTTCGAGCACATAAATGACTTGATTCGATTCTTCACCCGCCGATCCAGTTATTACTGGACGCACCGCAAAGCGCAGGATGCCACGGAGGAACTGGTAGCTAGTTTGCTTGAAGAATCTCCAAGCTGTCAGTTCGTACCGCCTTTGAATAACTCATCAATAGCTGGCTGGGTTGCATCCCTACCGTCTATCGTAACTTCCCAATACTCTTGGAACTTCCGGTCAGTGACGGTTCGCGTGTCCTGAGCATCCACCATGACGGTGGGTCGTAGAAAGATGAGCAGCATCGTGCGCCCATTCGTCTGGCTTTCTGATCGAAATAATCGGCCGAGTAGCGGAATCCGACCGAGTACCGGTACGCGTCTGTCGGTGACACGCGTTTCGTTACGAATCAGACCGCCCAGTACGATCGTCTGTCGATTCTCTGCAACCACGACCGTTTCGAGTTCGCGCTTGTTTGTGACGATATCGGCCAGACCCGCATCGCCAATGCCTAAACCTGTATCTTGAATCACTTCGATCGAGGCGTTAATGTTCATACGAACCGACAGATCCTCGTGAATTGACGGAGTAACCGACAATGTTGTGCCGATGTCGTTACGGCTGGTCGGTCGTATGCCTGATAAGCTCTGTTCATTGGGAAATATCAGATTGCCCGAGCGAAACGGGACGTTTTGACCAACTAAGATCCTGCTCTCTGCATTATTTAAGGCTACTACACTCGGCGTTGACAAGAGATTCGCAAATGTTGTAGTAGTGAGCGCATTGATGATCGCGCCGAACGAAAGTCCGTCGG
>JAGWBO010000063.1 GCA_021295855.1 Pseudomonadales bacterium
CGCCTGGTTCCTTGACGGATTTGCGCCTGATCGCAATCCTGAGATGTGGCATCCCGATCTGTTCAAAACGATGCACACCGTAACGAAGACTGGAGGTTCCGTCACGACTTTTTCTGCGGCGGGGCGAGTTCGAAGCGGGCTGCAGGAGGCTGGTTTTAACGTTCAGCGAGTGGAAGGTCAGAACGCTCAAAAACGTCATACCACAATGGCAACGTTCAACGGAAACGGATATTCGCCTGCACGCTCCCCTACTTACGTTCGCGTCGTTGGGGGAGGATTGGCCGGTTCAACGATCGCGCAAACATTCGCGCGAAAAGGTGTTCACGTTGAACTATGTGAACGTGCCGGAGGCGTAGGGTCAGCAACGTCGGCGATCCCAGCCGCCATTCAACACCCACGCCTATCTGCTCGCGCTATTCAGGATCCATGCGTACGCGCACGCTCAAGCATTCTTGACCGACTTCCAGGCGGTTTCAGCTATCGGTGCATTCCACCTACCTGACGACGGCATGTCAAGCGAAAGATTGACCCGTGTCGCGCAATTGCTAGGCGACGATTGGATGACTCTCCTCGATGCACAGGCAACTGCGGACCGGATCAATCAAGAGACACTCGGTGCGTGGTTTCCGAGGTCTGCAATCGTGCACGGTGCTCAGCTGTGCCAAGAGCTGCTTCAGCACGACCTCATCCAAGTGTCAACGAACCGGGAGTACGAATTTCCGGCATGCGAAGACATACCAACCATCTACGCGACCGGTGGTGAAATGCCAGATCAGCTCGTCGGTCTACCGATAGAGGCGATCGTCATTCCGGGTCAAGTCGACGCATTTTCTATCCGCAACTCCAGCAGGCCACTGCGCCACATCATCGCACGTAACGGATACGTGGCCCCACAAGACAAACTGCTATTCGCAGGATCGACTTACGAATACAAGCCATGGTCGGACGGCGAAGCGACGCGCGTAAACAGAGCACGAATCGAGAGTCTCTTAGCTGATGTTTCTCTGCAGCACGAACGCAGTTTCCGCGCGTCACGGGTCGTCACTTCCGATCGACTCCCCATCGCAGGCAAAATCGCCAATCAGTGTTGGGTCAGCGGGGCTCATGGCAGTGGTGGCACGATAAGCGCACCATTTGCAGCAGAGCTCATTGCAAGCACGATCCTAAACGAAGTACCCGCAGGTTCATCCGGAATACCTCGATTACTCGCGCCTGATCGATTCCGACACCGGCAAGCACGTCGACCTAACCCGTTAGCGCGCGGGTTTCGTACAGGTCCTTCAAGCGCTTGATCGCGACAGCAACCTTATCAGAGTCGAATTACAAAACCCCGCGCGGATTTTCGATCTATAGCTAGCGACGTGCCACGCGTGCGAGTTCCTCGTAGATCATCGTGACACTATCTCGCGTTTCAAATGTTCGGAGATTGTTCATCCAATAATCTCGATCCCGCTCGACGAACGCTAGTGCGTTGACGAGCGCCGCGGAATCTAGCGATTCTTCCGGAATCACAAAACTCCAACCGTGCCGTTCAGCCATTTCGGCATTCTCGATTTGATCCCCTCTACTCGCGCGACGGGATAACGGGATAAGGATGTTGAGCTTCTGAAGCGCTAGCAGTTCATAGAGCGCATTCGCGCCGGACCGTGAGATCACCAAATCAGCCGTCGCAAGGACATCGCCCCATTCGTCAGAGATGTATTCGTATTGAACGTAGCCTGGTCGTTCGAAGCTTGCGTCAATCTGATGTGCGCCGCAAACATGTACCACGAAGTAACTCTCACATAGTTGTGCCAGTGACTCTCGAATTACGACATTGATCGCTGCTGCACCGAGACTGCCGCCTACCACCACTAATACACGTGAACCGGCAGGTGCTCTTAACCATTCGCGCCCACGTTCTGCATCTCCGTTCAACAACTCAGGTCGAACTGCCGTTCCTGTCACGAGCACATTGCGAGTTCGCACTCTGGTTTCGGGAAAGTTCAGGCACAGCGACTTAAGGAACGGAATGCACAGTCGATTCGCCAACCCTGGCGTTAAGTCAGATTCGTGAGCTACCACCGGTACACGATTTAGCCACGCCGCAAATACAACCGGAAAAGCAACGTAGCCGCCTTTTGAGAAGACAACAACTGGTTTGATCTTCCGTATCAATGCAAATGCTTGCCAAATACCGGTGAATACCCGGAATACATCGACTAAATTCTCCATCGAGAGATAGCGTCGCAGTTTCCCAGTGGTTATGCCGTAGAAACTCAGGTCGAGATCGGTGACTAAGAGTTCCTCCAAGCCACTCGTTGACCCAATAAACGAAACCTCTAACCCATCAGCCAAGAGTCGTTGAATGACCGGAATCGACGGAATGACATGACCGGCGGTACCGCCTCCGGTCACCACGACGTGCTTCGCTCTACTCAAAACCCATGACTTCGCGTACGAAGGGAATGGTCAGCTGCCGATTTTCGAGCATGGACTTACGGTCGAGCTTCTGCAATGTGTCCCACAAACTTTGCTGTGTTCTAGGTATGCGATCAAGCAAAAAATAAATCACGTCGTCTGAAATGCCTATCGCTCGATCATTAGCCCAAAACTTCAACAATCGCGCACGTGCGGACTCCGGAACTGGCAGTAATTCCACACGCTCGAATAGACTCATCCTCGAGGCGAGATCCCGATACAGAAACGGCACTTCGTGAGGTGCGTTCGATGCGCTCACGACCCATCGGGTGTTTGCGAAATCGGTCGCTTCATATGCCGCAAACAAGGCGTATTCGTCCTCTTCATTGCCGCAAAGAAGATCGATGTCATCAATCAAAAGCAACGATTTCGCCAAATCCTCGTTGAGATTCGGGGGATGTTCAGTGATGTATCGCGCGTCTTCGACTTCGCCGGCCAGCGAACGTAAGACGTGCGTCTTCCCGGTCGCCGCCTCGCCGAACAACCAAACCCTTTCGCCTTGGCGTACACGATCAAGGGCGAATTCGTTTTCACCCACGAAAAACGTGTCGAATGATGCTTCAGACGCGGTCGTAAGACCGAGGCCGACTCTATCGTTCAAGAGTTAGGCGACTTGGCGTGTTTCTCAGGTACGTCAAGGTGCTCTCTGAGACGAACTGACCACGCATAGACGTACGCGATGCCTGACACCACGGTGAACAAGACCATGAGATAGACGCCGAAGGGATCCACAAATATCGCGGTGAGACTTGCTAAGTACGGTACGTCTGTCCGTGCGGCAATGATTGCGCACAGTACCACGATGAGCACTACGGTATTGATACGGCTGATCATCAACGGCTCGATGTCTAAGCGTTGGACGATTGATCGAAACACAATCGCCCCGCCGAGAATGACGACTTCGCGCCCAATGATGATTGCGGAAGCCCAAAGCGGGAGCAATTCGGTGAGAAGCATCACAGAGACGACTACCATCGCCAGTAGCTTGTCCGCAATTGGATCAGCTACTTCGCCAAAGCGCGAGGTCGAATTGAATCGACGTGCAATAAAACCATCCAGTAAATCTGAAAGCCCCGCGATAACGAGGAGAACCAGACAGATGCCATATTGACCATTCCAAAGCGTCCATCCAATGGGACCGACCATGATGATCCGTATGACGGTCAGTGTGTTCGGTAAAAGACTCATCGCATGTGACGTAGAAGACGGGTCTGAGCCCATCGCATTCGCTTCATTCGTTGGTAAAAAGGATCTTCGGTTGCCTGGATTGCAAGATTTTATGGTGAATATTGCCACACGTACTCTGGAATCTGCTCGTACGACGGACTGGCGGAGGGACTCGGCGTCAGCACGCCATCCTCATTCAAATGGATCGCAAACTGTTCCCACGTCGATGATGTGCGCAGCTCGAACTCAATACGATCATGTTCTACAGAACTGAGCAACACGCGGTCGATGAACTCCCACTTCTCAAGGTAGTCGAGCACGCCTTTGTATTCCATCACGTCCGATATGCCAGTTACCACCAATTGGAGTGCCGTAGTCTCGCCACCAGTGACCGCGTATCGCTGAGCGAGGTAGTCCGCCGTACGGTGTACTACTTCCTCAGCAGTTTGAAGCAAATCACCTTCATCGAACACTTGGACACGCCGCCCCGTTGCGTCGTGTAGGGCAAGCCAAACTCGATGTTGTTGGAAAACTGAAGGATCAATCCGCGCTACCGCAACCAAATCAGCACGGGCTCGATGCCGCAGCGACTCAACAGACCGCAGAAAACCAAACGCTATTGAACCCTCGCGCAACTCCTTTCGGTCGGTAAAGTCCATAAGTGGTTGACTGAACGCGACGCCGCGTCGCGAAGCTGCCTTCCTTATGACACGTTGTACTTCGTTTATCTCTGTTTCGTTCAGAACGATACGACGTTCGCCATCGACAATCGATATCAGGAACAGGACATGAGGTCGTTGGGCCGACCACACTGGGAGTTCGGCATCACGGATCAGAGCGTGTACGGCATTTTCATCGTAGTTGACGGTTAGGCGCGTCCCGATTTCCAAGTTATCAGGCGTCTCAACCTGTTCATAGCGGAATTGCATCTGATACGCATTTAGATCGTTAAACGCGGCATCAATTAAGTCCAACTTCGGCAATTCGCGTAGACCAGTAACGCGGATCAGAACGATTTCAAGACCTTCCTGCAACGCCTCGAGGCGTTCTTGTTCGGACTGACCTGTGACTTGAAACTCAACGTTGTAGAGCCATTCAAGATCCTCCGCATGGATCAATGCCGTCATGCATAGTACAAACGTCCACATAAGTCGACGCCGCCAACCGCGCGCGATTTTCAGCATCCTTCCTCGCTCGCATGATCGGAAAGGCGACAATCTAGCAATACCAGCAAACTACCGACAAATCCACCAAACGAAGTCATTCTAAAAACTCTAAACGAGGTCCTGTCTTCGTCTTCGCCATGGATCGTTAAAGTTGCGGCCATCTCGAAGGATTCTGTCTCAGGCGAATCTCAATAGCCAACGCAGAACGTATGCGCTGAAGTTTGAGTAAACCTGATAATCCGCCATACAGCCCTGATACCTTCACAGTTCCCCGAGCCAATTCTCCGATATGTCAGACGCATATAAACGCGCCGGCGTCAACGTCGACGCAGGTAACGAGCTTGTTGACCGCATAAGGCCCGCATTAGGTAGCAATCGAACTTCCGACATGCTGAGTGGCTTAGGCGGTTTCGCTGCACTATGCAAGGTACCAACGAAATACAAGAATCCTGTGATGTCGTTGGGTACCGATGGCGTCGGCACGAAGTTGGATTTGCTTCTTAAACATGATCACCTGCACACAGTTGGACAAGACTTGGTAGCGATGTGCGTCAATGACGTACTGGTATACGGCGCCGAACCCGCATTGTTCTTGGACTACTACGCGACAGGGGAACTCAATGTCGATACGGCAGAAGTGGTGATCAAGAGCATCGCGGAAGCGTGCGATAGCGCTGGGTGTGCGCTCGTCGGCGGCGAAACCGCTGAAATGCCTGGGTTCTACCCAGACGATAAGTTCGATTTAGCGGGATTCTGTATCGGTTGGGTCGAAGAGGATGACATCCTTAAACCAGACCGCGTCCAAGTTGGCGACGCAATCGTCGGCATTGCGTCATCAGGTCCGCATAGCAATGGTTTCTCGCTCATCCGCAAACTTCTGCAGGAAATTGACACGCCACCCAAGTTGTCGGTGCTGTCCTCACTGCTCGAACCAACACGGATTTACACGAAATCACTGCTTCGATTGGTCGGGCAACTTCGCGCCATGGCACATATCACTGGCGGTGGTTTCAAAGACAATCTACCACGAGCATTTCCAAAGACGTTGGAGGCACATATTCAGCCGAATTCTTGGGCGAAACTCGATATCTTCGACTGGCTCCAAGAGCAACTTGCTATAGACGCTCTTGAAATGCTTGAGACGTTCAACTGCGGAATCGGTATGGTGCTCTTTGTTGATCCAGAGAACTTGAAGTCCGTGATGACTGAACTCCGTGAGGTAGATGAAACCGCGTACGTGATTGGTCAGATACACGCGCGACACAGCCGTGTCGAAAAAGGCGACGTTGTCGTAAGCAGCGACTGCTTCGAATTCGTCTGATTTAAGCCTTAGGCAGGGTTACGCCACGCTGGTTCTGATACTTGCCTTCTCGATCTTTATAGGTCGTTTCGCAACGTTGGTCGGACTGAAAGAACAACAGCTGCGCAACACCTTCTCCCGCGTAGATTTTCGCTGGCAAACTCGTCGTATTTGAGAATTCGAGCGTGACCTGACCTACCCATTCCGGTTCAAGTGGCGTCACGTTTACGATGATGCCACACCGTGCATAAGTCGATTTCCCCACGCATAGCACCAGTACGTCAGCGGGCACGCTAAAAGTTTCTACCGTACTTGCCAGCGCGAAGGAATTCGGTGGAATCACACACTCGTCCACGTCCTTGAGATCATGAAATCCCTGCGGGTCGAAGTTTTTTGGGTCCACGATCGTCGAGTTGATATTGGTGAACACTTTGAAATCACGATCGCAACGGACGTCGTAACCGTACGACGAAGTCCCGTAGCTGATGAGCCGTTCTCCCCTTTCGCTGCGTCGTACTTGACCGGGTTCAAACGGTGAAATCATTCCGTGTTGGAGAGCCATCTCTCGGATCCAAGTATCTGGCTTAATGCTCATTCGTTATCGATTGCTATCGTAGGGGCTTCCGCCTGTTGCGTTGCACTTTCCCACAATGAAGCTGCGGTAAGACGCGCCGCCTTGCGAAAACGTTCAGTTATGTCGCTATCGGGTTCAGACACGACAGGCGGTCTTCCCGAATCCGTATTAGTGCGAATCATCGGGTGCAATGGAAATTCCCCTAACAGCCTTGTGGAGTAGTCTCGCGCCACCGTAGCACCACCTGCGTTATCAAATATCTCGTGGCGCTTCCCGCACTCATCGCACTCGAAGTAGCTCATGTTTTCGACCACACCAAGGATTGGGATGTTGACTTTCTGAAACATCTCGATCCCTTTGACTGCGTCGGCCAAAGCGATATTCTGTGGGGTCGTAACAATGACTGCACCACTCACCGCAACCTGCTGTGAAAGCGTCAGCTGTATATCACCTGTACCAGGAGGCATATCGACGATCAGGTAATCGACATCCGACCACAAGGTCTGTTGCAGCAGCTGCTGCAGTGCGCCAGATGCCATCGGACCTCGCCAAACCATCGGGGTGCGATCGTCGACGAGCATGCTCATCGATATGGTCTCAATTCCGTGAGCTCGAATCGGCACAAAGTACTTGCCGTCTCTAACCTCCGGCCTTCGGTTCGGAGGAACACCCAACATCAAGCCTAGACTCGGTCCGTAAATGTCAGCATCCAAGATGCCGACCTTAGCGCCAATGTCTGCGAGGGCAAGCGCGAGGTTTACGGCAGTTGTTGATTTGCCAACACCGCCTTTGCCCGACGCTACCGCGATGACGTTGTTTACGCCAGTTAGCGCATTTTTCTGCGGTGGCTTGAAAATTAGGTCCAGCTCGACATCGGCTTCGCCGAGCCATGTCGCCGCTTCGCGTCGATAGTCGTCAACAAGCCCAACAACCGGGTAGCCTAGCGCTATATCAGCGTGCCACATGTCGTCTAGCTTGGCGGCATGACGCACCGCGCCGAGCTCACCCCACGCGACACTAAGGATTGGGTCAGGAAACTCTTCGAGAGGGCGCGCCAAGGAGATATGTCGCGTTGAAGTGATTTTCTATTGTATAGTTGTGTTGCGCTGGCATCAGCCAGACGCATTTCTACGTTAAAAACCCCGGTCTATTCATGCGACGCATCCTCGTCACAAGTGCATTGCCGTATGCAAACGGCTCAGTTCACTTGGGTCATCTGTTAGAACACATCCAAACGGACATTTGGGTGCGGTTCCAACGTATGCGTGGGCACGAGTGCATTTACGTCTGTGCCGACGATACACACGGAACGGCGACGATGTTGCTTGCTGAACAGGAAGGCGTTGGCGAAGAAGCACTTATCGATCGCCTTCACGCTGAACATTTGGCCGATTTTGAACGGTTTGGCATCAGCTACAACAACTACTACAGCACACATTCAGACGAAAACCAGTATTTTTCGAATTTGATCTATACACGTCTTCGCGATCGAGGCTTTGTATATACCAAAGATGTCGAACAGTTGTACGATCCCGAACGCAAAATGTTTCTTGCGGATCGCAATGTGCGTGGAGACTGTCCCCGTTGTGGTGCTTCGAATCAACCCGGGGACAACTGTGATAGCTGTGGTGCGACTTACGACGCTCGCGAACTGAAAAACCCAGTGTCAGCGATTTCAAACGCGACGCCGATTCTCCGTAATTCAGACCACTATTTCGTGGACCTACCAAAGTTCACCGATTTTCTGCGTGAGTACATCCATAACGGCTCGCAGCAACCAGAGGTTGCCAACAAACTAACTGAATGGATCGATGGTGGGTTGCGAGGTTGGGACATTAGCAGAGATGCTCCCTATTTTGGATTCCCCATTCCTGATGCCGACGATAAGTACTTCTACGTCTGGATGGACGCACCAATCGGGTACCTTGCTAGTTTCAAAAACTGGTGTACTAAGAATGACGTCGACTTCGATGAATTCTGGCGCGCTGACAGTACATGTGAGGTACACCACTTCATAGGCAAGGACATCATTAATTTCCATTGCTTGTTTTGGCCCTCGGTGCTGCACCACTCGGACTTTCGCACACCAACGAAGGTCCACGTTCATGGGATGCTCACCATGAACGGCGAGCAAATGTCCAAATCGCGCGGAACCTTCGTGCTTGCGAGCACGTATCTGGACTATTTCGATCCTGATTACTTGCGTTATTACTTGGCTGCGCGCCTCGCGCCAAATTCGGCGGATTTGGATCTGGGAAGTGAAGATTTCGTATCCCGAGTGAATAGCGACTTGGTCGGAAAACTCGTGAATATTGCATCGCGTAGCGAAGGGTTTCTGGCAAAGCACTTTGACAACACATTAGCCAGCGAGCTCGCGGAGCCGGAGCTATGGCAGGAGTTTGTTGATGAGGAAGAGCGCATTGCGGCGTGGTACGAGGAAGGAGACACCCGGCGAGTCGTCCGCAGGGTCATGGAACTTGCTGACAAGTGCAACCAATACTTAGCCAACAAGGCACCGTGGCAACTTATCAAGGACGAAAATCGAAGAGATGAAGTCCAGGGTATTTGCTCGATGGGCATAAATCTCTATCGGATACTGATCGCATACCTAAAGCCCATAGTACCAAGTCTGACGCAACGGTCTGAGGAATTCCTAAACGCTGGCGATCTGACGTGGGAAAACGCGACGCAGCCACTACTGTCGCATCGATTGAATAAGTTCGGTCGCTTGTTGAACCGCATTGAGCTCAAAACATTCAACGCGATGATTGAAGCTGGCGCGCAAAATACAGCTGTCGAAGACGACTCTACGTCTGAAAGCGAATCGCCACACATCGAGATCGACGATTTCCTGAATCGTGCAAGCCGAGGTGGTTGATGGCGCAGATAAGCTCCTACGCCTTCTACTTGACGTTGGTGACCATGAACGAACGGTCCTTTCAGGCATACGTTCGGCTTACACGCCCGAAAATTTAGTCGGACGAAGTACCGTCGTCGTGGCTAACTTAAAACCGCGCAAAATGAAATTTGGCGTGAGCGAAGGGATGGTCCTCGCGGCCGGTCCTGGCGGTTCAGAGATATTCTTGCTCGCGCCAGACGACGGCGCTAAACCCGGAATGCGCGTCACCTAACTAAGACGATCGCCATGTCTGAATTACTTGCGTTATTCATTGGGATCGCGCTAGTAAACAATTTCGTCCTGGTGCAATTCCTCGGGCTGTGTCCGTATGTCGGCACCTCCCAAAGGTTAGAGACAGCAGTACCCATGACGTTAGCCACCGCTTTTGTCATGCTCTTGACCACGCTGTTAACGCACACGCTGTACAGCTATCTGCTGGTCCCATTGGGACTGGAGTACCTGCGCATCATCGCGTTCATCTTTGCGATTGCTTCCGTGGTACAGATGACTGAGCTTTACATTAGACAAATTAGTCCCGTCCTGCATCAACTGCTAGGTATCTATCTACCGTTGATTACCAGCAATTGCGCTATTCTCGGCTTGGCGCTGACCGTCGCTGAATTGCCGTTGCACGAAGCGATGGTCTACGCTTTAGGAG
>JAGWBO010000064.1:0-7157 GCA_021295855.1 Pseudomonadales bacterium
GTGAGCAACCGTGTACGCTACCTCCAAACACTCGTGTTCGGTACGACCACCTTCAACACATACGGTGACAAACTTTGTCGCGCCTTCACCATCACGCACCGTGCGAATCGCCAGCTCCTGAACCAGCGGCAGCAACCCCTCTCGCAACTGTGTATAGGCGCGTGAACCGATGTCAGTAATCCGCGGCAGCGTGGAACGACCTGTGCCGACGACCACGAACGAGTCATTCGTCGACGTATCGCCATCGATCGTGAGTCGGTTAAAGCTTCGCTCTGCCAAGTCCCACGCAAGTCGCTTAGCAACATCGTGCGACATCGAAGCATCCGTACCGAGAAACGCTAGCATCGTTGCCATATCGGGTCGAATCATGCCCGAGCCCTTGACGATTCCAGTCGCGGAAATTTCGTGACCGTCCACGTCAAAACTAACCGATACACCTTTTGCTGCGGTATCGGTGGTCATGATCGCTTCCGCAGTCGCGTTCCAGCCATCCGGGCGACACGCTACGAACGCGTCGTTAATTCCCACAGCCATTCGATCCATTGGTAACGGTTCACCAATGACGCCCGTCGAGAACGGCAGAATTTCCTCTGCACCACAACCAATGTGCTGCGCAAGCAGACTACACATTGCTTCGGCGTCGCGCATGCCGATATCACCTGTCGCCGCATTGGCGTTTCCACTATTGACGACTAGTCCACGGATAGCACCGCAATGACGTTCTGCGATGAGTACGGGAGCCGCCCGATAACTGTTTTGGGTGAATACACCGCCCGCAACAGACCCTGGCCCACACGTCATGACCGCGACGTCAGGACGTCCTTTGTATCGAATATTCGCTTCCGCAGCGCCAAGCTCTATGCCCGAGATGGGCTTCAGCGCGCATATATCCGGTAAGTTGACCGCCATGTTGAGATGACTTGCTTCGACACTAGACGAACACCTCGAAGTCCTTGCTGACCTCGCGGTGTGGACGGGATTTTATAGGCGAATTCAGAGGGGCGGTGGCGATGTGGCAAGCGATCAGGGGCTACCAAGTCACAAAATGCAACTGGGAAGTAACGCTTCTGAACGCAACTCGCAGGTCGAGACCATAACTTGCCTTTACACACTAGGGCTACCATCCGTATGTTCTCACATCGAATTAGACGCGCGCTAACACATAGAACTTCTAGTGTCGCATTCTCAACAAGAGCTTATTCGCATCTGTCCACGTCGTCGATAGTTCCATGCACGTGTCAAACTGTACTAGCCGCGCTCGGTATCTCGCCACGAGCTTTCGTTCGCTACACCGTCAACCACCCGTAAATCTCAGATCTAACCTCTCTTCCCAGACGACGAAGCCCAAATCTTCGTATAGGTAGCGTGCGGGGTTTTCATCCATGACGACAAGAGTGATAGTCCGATCTCCCAAACTCCGGATCGCCAGATCAGTAAGTACTCTACCAAGTCCCTTGCGACGCTCGGTAGGATGGACGGCGACTTCGTCGATCACACCAAGTTCAGTCGTCCGGCTTGTCAATACGTAACCCACAACATCGCCGACATCCGAGATAGCGAGACGTAGGTCGTCTACATGAGATTGGCGAAAGATCGCAGCGATTTCGCTACGATCTTCACCATGGTAGTAGTCCGTTGGCCATGCGGCGTAATACATAGCCATCAAAGAGGGAAGTAGCGATTCGTCGAAGTCCACGACTTGATACGAGCTCGGAATGGTTAGCTGTCTTGTATCGCTATATGATGAAAGACGCATAACCCTTGTAATCGAAATCCGACCATATCCTCTTCGTGAGAACAATGAGTACAAAGGATGGTCAATAAAACGCGGGAATAGTGTTCGTCCTTCTTCCCTAGAAGAGAGACTCGTTTGTAGGGGTATTCCTTGACCTACAGCCTTGTGGTCCGTCGTGTCGATCAATGATGCGGCCACTTCCAAGTTGGTTGCGATACCGCGAAATCGAGCGAGATTAGGTGATATCTGATAAACGTCGGAGTAGCCACGAAGACCGCTAGCAGTCTCAGCAACTTGAACAAAAGATGGAGTCAGCTCGGGGCGTCGCCACTGTTCGGCGAGCAATTGCGAGTCGAGATGAGGCAAACCACCCCATTGAACGCATTCGAAGTTAGTCGCAAGACCCTCAATGACCGTCAAATCCTCCTGTTTGGCGGGACGAATAGTCACGAGCGCCATGAATTAGACGGCTTTTCGGCGAATCCGCTTAGTACCAATCTCAAACGGGAAGCGTCTGTGTTCAAGTCGAATTTCATGAACGTACAACAGCTGATTTAGTTGATTAGCTCTCGTCAACGACATGAAAATGAACCGCGGAAACAACAGGAGACATTGATGAAATACGTAGATACCGTATGCACAAAGGTTTACCGACTTTCAGTTTAGGCAGCTTTGCCGCAACAGTGCTTGTATTTCTTACCGCTACCACATGGACATGGTGCGTTTCGACCCACCTTCGGCTCTTCTCGCCGAACCGGTTGGACGCGCTGCGGTGCAGACGATTGCTCACCGTTCGCGCCCTCGTGTTGGTACCGCAAGCGTCTATTTAGCTCCTCGCGTCGACGGCGCTCTCGTTCCTGCGCGCGAGCCTGCTCTTCGCTCTCAATCTGCATACGGCACAACGTGCTGGTTGCGGTTCGCTGCACGTCATAGAGCATTTCCTGAAACAGTTCGAATGATTCTCTCTTGTATTCCTGCTTCGGTTGCTTCTGTGCGTACGCCCGGAGATGAATCCCCTGTCGGAGGTGGTCCATTGACAGCAGGTGTTCCTTCCACCTACTATCTAGGATCTGGAGCATCACCTGGTGCTCAATAGCCTCAACGTCAAATCCCGCATCTCCCCAACTCTTTCGCTTCGTTTGATACGCTGAGACCACCTCGTCGAGAATCCGGTCGCTTAGTGCATCCGAGTCTTCAATTGCATCCTCACCTTCAAGCCATGATTCGACAGGTAGTTGAATGCCAATCTCGCGACGCAGGCTCGCTTCCAGTCCTTCAATGTCCCATTGCTCAGGAATTGACTGTGGAGGTAGATGATCGTCAATGATGTCCAACACGACTGTTTCACGCATACCTTCGATCATGCTTGTAATGTCGCCTGACGACATCAGCTCATTGCGCTGTTGATAGATCATCTGGCGCTGATCATTCGCTACGTCGTCATATTCGAGCAGATTTTTGCGAATATCGAAATTACGCCCTTCGATTTTTTTCTGTGCTCGCTCGATTGAAGTATTTACCATCTTCGCTTCGATTGCTTCGCCGCGCTCTAAACCGATCGACTTCATCGTCGATTGCCATCGCGGGGTTGCAAATAAGCGCAAAAGATCGTCTTCTAACGAGAGATAGAAACGCGATGAACCAGGATCGCCTTGTCGTCCGGCTCGCCCGCGTAACTGATTGTCGATCCGACGCGACTCATGACGCTCAGTGCCGCAGATGTGCAGTCCACCTGCTTCTAAAACTTGATCGTGCCGTTTCTGCCATTCGCTGCGAACCTTTTCAACGATATCAGGGGTGGCCGCATCACCTAACGCGTCGATCTCAGCCTGCCAGTTCCCGCCGAGCATGATGTCCGTACCGCGACCCGCCATGTTCGTTGCGATCGTGACCATACCAGGACTACCCGCTTGCGCGATAACGTCCGCTTCGCGCTCATGCTGTTTTGCATTGAGCACGTTGTGCGCAATCTTGTGCTTGGCTAATTCCTTTGAGATAAGTTCTGAAGCTTCTATCGAAGCCGTACCAATCAAGACCGGTTGTTGGCGCTCTTGGCATTCGCGGATATCTTCAATGATCGCTTCGTACTTCTCTTCTAACGACATGAAGACGAGGTCGTTATGGTCTTCGCGCACCATCGGTAGATGGGTCGGGACAATGACGACAGTTAAACCATAGGTCTGCCTGAACTCGAACGCCTCGGTATCAGCGGTACCTGTCATTCCCGCTAAGCGCGGATAAAGGCGGAAGTAGTTCTGATACGTCGTCGACGCCATGGTCTGAGTTTCTTGGCGGATCGAGAGTGCTTCCTTCGCTTCGACGGCTTGATGAATACCTTCGGACCAGCGCCTCCCCTCCATCGCTCGGCCCGTATGCTCGTCGATGATCACGACTTCACCATCGCGCACCATGTAATCGACATCACGCTTGTAGATACAGTGAGCTTTCAGTGCAGCGAGAACATGGTGAAGTAACGACAGATTGGAAGCTGCATAGAGACTGTCGCCCTCTTCTAGCAGTTTCAGCCTTTGCAGTTCCGCTTCGACCGTCGCATGTCCGCGTTCGGTCAATTCGACCTGGCGGTTTTGTTCGTCAATGTAGTAGTCGCCAGTATCCTCCGGAGCTTCACCGCCCAACGCGGCTGGCAAAGTTGACTCGACTTTCTCTTGTTGAATGAGCTTCGGCGGAATGCGATTGATCTTCGTGTATAGGTCGACGGATTCAGACGCGGGACCGGCAATCAACAAAGGTGTTCTGGCTTCGTCGATAAGGATCGAGTCAACCTCGTCAACGATGGCGTAGTGCATTTCGCGCTGAACTCGGTCTTCAAGTCGATACGCCATGTTGTCGCGTAAGTAGTCGAAACCGAATTCGTGGTTCGTGCCGTACGTGACGTCCGCTTGATAGGCCTCTTGCTTCTCGCTGTGTTCTTGACCAGATTGGATCACGCCGACAGTTAACCCCAGCGCTTCGTATGCCGGACCCATCCACTCTGCGTCGCGGCGCGCTAGGTAGTCGTTCACCGTGACGATGTGCACGCCTTTACCCGTGAGTGCATTCAAGTACGCTGAGAGAATCGCTACCAGCGTCTTGCCTTCGCCCGTGCGCATCTCCGCGATACAGCCTTCGTGCAGCACCATGCCGCCAATTAGCTGCACGTCGAACGGCCGCATATCAAGCGTTCGTCGAGCCGCTTCACGCGCAAGCGCGAACGCCTCAGGTAGGAGGGAATCGAGATCTTGCGATTCTTGATAGCGCGCTTTCAGATCCTCAGTACGCGCCATGATGTCCGCATCCGAGAGTTCGCTGATCTCAGGCTCTAGATCATTAATCTGTTCCACGACCTTCGACATCCGCTTCAATTCGCGGCTGTTATGGTCCCCGAACATCTTTCGGAGGAGTTTTACTGGCATATAGAGATATAGGAGTCGGCTTGACCCAATCAGGCAATTATCGACTTTTGTACTGCCTTCGGACCATTTAGCGCAACATACCGTTCAATGGTTTCAAGCGAAATCTGGTCGCGACTTACCTCCGATGCGTACGATTGAGATTGGCGAATGCACTTTCCGACTCTTCACGACCTATGAAGACCTTCACGCTTCGGGACGCCATCGATCCCAATCATCCGACTTCAGCACGCGTCGGTTTGCGACCATTGATGCTGAAGCTAGAAGCGAATCGGCAACATTTAATGGTCATCCGCTCAATGTTGCCGAACGATTGCGCCGAACATTGCGTCTACGTAAGCTGCACCGCTAAAACCATGACACTCTGCGTAGATTCCTCAAGTTGGGCGACGCAAATACGACTTGACTCGAAGAGATTGCTCACAGAACTGCATGCACTTCCCGACTATGTCGAGTTGACACAAGTTCGAGTGCGGGTCAGCAAGAGCTAGTTCGTTCGTACCCACCTTGATAACCGGGTTATCAACACTCCCATATCGCATAAAACACAGTTACCGATCAGCATAGCGACGCAGACCGACTCAATCCGCTAAAACCAAATCAGCTGTTGTCGCGGTTTCCTCGCTGCCGGAACCACTGATCACTACTTAATACGTAGTTGCGCCGTATTTGGACTGCGCGGCGTAGCGCATCCGATCGAAGTCTGCGCCGTGATAACCACTCTTGCCAAATGCGTCGTCTAGACCACACAACGTTGAGAAGATCGGAGGGTTGCGGTCAACGATCTCCTGGTCAATGTCGTCGTATCGTTCAAGAGGGCGCATGAAGAATCGAGCATACGCGTTATGCAGCGACGTTCTTCGACCTGAACGCTGTCGCGGCATCGCACCGTGCCACGATGCACCATGCCAAAATGCAATCGATCCCTTTGGCATTTCGATCAACACACCGCCTTCCCGGGTCGTACCCGGGGGCACATGACGCCGATTCCTAAAACTTCCCGGTACGATCACTGTCGGACCTGCGGCCGCGTCAAAATCATCAATTGCCCATACAGCAGTTGCTTCGACACAGTATTCAGGGAAAGGCTCGGCGACCCTGGACGCGCCGTAATCAGCATGTAAACCTGGATGTGTGTCGAGTTCAGGACCCTTGACGATCGAGTCAGACTGATAGACCAAACATCCTCGCCCGAGCAAGTACTCCGCAAGAGTGATAACCCACGGATGGATGACCGCTTCCTCCCACAGTCGTCCCCGCTTGAGCAACATGGTTGCGCGAAATCCCACATCGGGTGGCGCAGAGTCATGGTTGCGATGCGCTTCGTCTCTTAGTTCGTCGGCGAATTCGCTTGAGAACGCGTCGTGCAATACGGTATACCCGCGTTCGTCAAGCTCATCCAAGTTTTCGGCTAAACCTAGCGCGTGCGCGCGCTGGACAACGTCCGGATTCGCGATCGTTCGTAACGCCATGCGGTCGTGCGCTCGGCGCAGCTCAATCTTTAGGTCATCGTCGAGGTCAGACGAATCGAGAGGAAGCGGTAATTCAGAATGGGCAAGATGACGTGCGTCCTTTATTCGTCGAGCAGCAACGTCTGGATTCGTCCCAAGTACTGTGGTCGCGAGCAACTGCGCTCGGTTGTAATCCAATGACGACACGTTACTACTTTCGTCATCGACGCTTGCTTGCACCGTGACGCGTCGATCGTCAATGTCGACGACAAATCCAAGCGATGAATCGGGGAGATCTGTCAAGTGACGAGGCGCGTTCCTTAGCAGAACTGCGTGTCGGAAGGTCACCCCAACTGGTAAATTGGCATCTTCCAAGCTCTCTGCCAATGCCCTAATCCAGGGATCCGTGCCAAATTCGACGCGTTGGTCCAGTGAGATTTTTGGAGCTGTAGCCATGACACGACCTCCTCGCATTCACAAAACATAATAGCCTCACTCCGCAATCCACGGTGCATACGACCTACCTTTGTCGGCAGAATCCCAACAAATGCGTCAACAGCC
>JAGWBO010000064.1:7448-16639 GCA_021295855.1 Pseudomonadales bacterium
TGGGGCAGCCACTATTTCTGTAAGATGCCTTTAGATCAGCGTGAGGTGCCTTTCCACCAAGATGCGACCTACTGGCCCTTTCGCCCGTTTAAAACGGTAACCGTGTGGCTTGCCGTTGACGAAATCACAGAGGATGCCGGGCCGATGTGCTTTCTTCCAGGATCCCACCTACATGGCAAACTGGCATGGAAACGGCGCGATGAAAACGTCATACTCGAACTTGAAGTCGAGGATTACTCGAAATTTCGCAAGCCCTACCCGCTTTTATTAGATGCTGGCGAGTTCTCTTTGCACACCGATCTGCTGGTGCATGGCTCCAAGGGTAATGACTCCGACTCGAGACGATGTGGATTGACGCTGCGGTATGTGCCGCCGGATGTTCGTCTCGTTGACCCGCGCTACTCAGGTTGGATTAGAAATTCCGTGATCTGCCGAGGCGAAGACAAGTCAGGTTATTGGCCGAATCAGCCACGTCCCACGTCATCTGTCATCAACTGAAGTCAGTTACTGCTGTCACAGCCAGTGCTACTTCGCGCGAAATCCGTGATTTTGGCGACGATTGACACGTATTCTGAAGGGACATCGGTCCCGTCCTTCAACCAACCTAAGATCTCTGGATCTTCACACTCAAGTATCTCACCGTAGACGGTTTTCAAGTCTGCTGGAAGTTTGTCGAAGCACGCCTGCGCGAACGGCGTCAGATACAGATCTAGTTCAAGCAATCCTCGACGAGACCGCCAGATCGCTTGATTCCGACTAAACGCTGAGCTGCTCATTACGTGGTGACACGGTTGGATTCATGCTATTTGCAGGATTATTCATGAATTCAGCGCGTCCTAAAATTTGCCGAGCCGTGCCTCGTTGAGCTGCCAGACGTCCTGATAGAGACATATGACCAACAACCATCTTTCGTACGCGACACTGAGTGGTCCGAAACTACGGGCGTTCCTTCAGGGATACATCACGTGCGATTTAGACGAACTTCAGCCTGGCATTGCGATGCCTATGGCCATCACCGAGATTAAAGGTCGAGTTGTCGCGAATGGATGGGTTTTCGAAAAAGACGATTGCTTGGTGCTTGTGTTGCACCTGTCAGTGGTAGACATCGTCCATAAACACCTTCTACCTTATATGCGGTTCGCACGGTGTGAGATATCTGTCGAAGATCTTCCGATCTATATATCTTCGGACGCTACTAACGTTCCAACCAAGCTCGTCGTGCACGGACAGGAATTCGGGTTTACGAGCCAGAAAACTCGTGCACACGACCTTGATGCGTTTCAGATTGAGACCGGGTACGCACTCGTCACCGCCGCAACTAGCGGAAAGTTTTTGCCACAAATGCTCAACCTTACGGATTTCGATTCGGTTAGCTTCAGTAAAGGTTGCTACTTAGGTCAGGAAGTGGTTGCACGCGCTCAACATCGTGGCGCGGTGAAACGCCGCCTCTTCCTCTCGGCACATGAACTCAGAGACGTCGCGATTGGAGACCAGGTCAAAACCCAACACGGCGACAAGGCAGTGGTTGTGGCTTCCGGCGCAAACGCCGCACTTGTCGTACTTGCAACGTCCGCGGACGACAACGACCTTCGTTTGATTGCGGAGCCGGATTCGTGAGCGAACCGAAGCAAGCTTTTCACGCACCCGATTTGCCGGCGACAGCCGCGAAGCGTCGCTTAAAAACGCTCGCCGACTTATTACCGGCGATCGGGTTCTTCGGTGTGTTCCTATTTCTTGGCCGAGACATGATTCTCGCGACCACAGGTCTGCTTGTTGGACTACTCACTCAACTCGTGATCTACAAGCTAATTAAGCAAGTCATTCCAAAATGGATGAAGATCCTGACCGTCATCGCCTTAGCGTTCGCTGCGATGACGCTTGTTTTTCGGGATCCTGATTTCATCAAGATTCGATCGAGCGTATCAGGATTTCTGATCGGCTGCTTTTTCGTGGGATCTGTATTGATCAAGAAAAACGTACTTGAGATCATGCTTGGGAAAACGATTGTTTTTCCCTCCAGAACCTGGAACGTCATCACGCTACTTTTTAGCGTGCCAATATTTTTGAATGCTGGGTTGAATCTTTTCCTGGGAAATCTAGTGCCTTGGGTCAATTGGCAAATCTCCGATGACGTTTGGATGGGATATCGCGCGGTCAGTGGATTTGTCGTCGGAGCAGTGAGTTTTGGCTTAGTGATCGCTTACTTGGTATTGACAAAACAACGCCCTCAATTCGGCGATAACGTCGATGAGCCTGAGACCTCGTGAATAAATCACGAATCCATACCCTCGCCATCGGACTTTCGATTCTGCTCGCCTCTGTTAATGTGCCAGTGTACGCACAAGAGATCGAAGACCCGCTCAACCCCGCAGAAGCAACAAATAGCGATGAGAGCATGCCAGTAGAGGTAGTAGAGCCGGTGGAAGCCGAATCGAATACGCCACCTGTGAACCATCGGCAACCGAATACGCAGGCGGAGCTCGAAGCAGCATATGAGTCCGAAGCACTCGCGATTGTGAACGAGCAATTGCGGAAGGAAATTGAGCTCCTCGCACGTGATTTCCGTGACGCTGAGCGACGAAATGAGATCCAGTTGTTCGGGCTCGGCGCACTTGTCGCTTTGGTCTTTCTAGGCGTCGGTTTCTTGATCGGAAAACGATTTGGCGGGAGGCGACGACTTTGACTCGACTATCCGTAAACGTCAACAAAATCGCCTGGTTACGTAACGCTCGCGGAGGCGGGCGACCCGATCTAATCGCAAGTTGCACAACGATTTTGGACGCGGGCGCACATGGCATCACCGTACACCCACGACCAGACCAACGTCATATCTTGCCAAAGGATGTCACCAGAATCCGAGATTTTCTCGCCGACTACGACAGCATCGAGTTCAACATCGAAGGGAATCCAAACTCCGGTCAACAAGATAACGGCTATCCTGGTTTCACAGCACTTATCGAAGCGACGCGACCCAATCAATGCACCTTAGTACCTGACAGTGAAGACCAACTGACTTCGGACCACGGTTGGGACCTAAAAGACGAACGTACCTTCGCCGCGGCATCAACGCATGTGAGACGCTATCAGGATTTCGGAGTTCGAACAAGCCTTTTCCTCGATCCTGACCTCGATCAAGTCGAGCTCGTTCACGAGCTCGGTGCTGATCGGATCGAGCTCTACACCGGTCCTTGGGTTGAGGCGACCGAGGATCTTGGGCTTGATTCAGACGCGGCGAACGAGCGGCTGGCAGAGTACAAGGCGGCCGCAGATCGAGCATTGAAGCTCGGGTTAGGTGTGAACGCCGGACACGATCTAAATCAGTCCAATGTGGCAAAGTTCTGTGGAATCTCCGACATCGCAGAGGTTTCAATAGGACACGCTCTCATTTCGGATGCACTCGACGACGGCTTGAGTACGACGGTCAAGAATTACCTGGCAGCAATGCGACATGGACTCGAGTAAAAAACACAAGCATGCGATGAATCGCAACCGATCGACTTGGCTCCAACGGTTCGCATAATTCCCGCCTTACGCACACCTTGGGAAGCGCGCCATTGCCACTCACGATGAGATACGTTATTCAATGCGGTGTATTTACTTGCTTACTCGCTTTTGGAGCCACCGCCATGTCAGAGGAATCTAATCCGACAGTAATCATTGACACTAATCGCGGCGCAATTGAATTGGAAATTTACGTTGACGAGTCGCCGATTACCGCCACCAACTTCCTCGAATTGGTAGAGAAAGATCATTACGACGGATTGATTTTCCACCGCGTAATCGAAGGTTTCATGATTCAAGGGGGTGGTTTTGATCGCAACATGGACCAGCGGACAGTATCGAAGACCATTAAGAATGAGTCTTTCAATCAGGTCAGCAACGCTACCGGTACGATCGCAATGGCTCGAACCAATGATCCGGACTCCGCGAGTGCTCAGTTTTTCATTAATGTCGCCGATAACGACTTCCTCAATGCTCAGGGCACGCAGGCTGGTTATGCGGTATTTGGCAAAGTTGTCCGCGGCATGGAAGTCGTGCGCGATATCGAGAAATCTGAGACCGGTAATGAAGCGGGGCATGGTGACGTACCAGTGGAGAAAACGGTAATCCACAGCGTCGAGATTCAGTAAACTGAACATGATGGCTCGAGCGCGACAACTTGCGCTAATCTTGGGTCTAGCGATGCTTGTCAGCTTCATCACAGTCATGACCGTACATTACCTATTGCCAGTCGACCCATTGAATCCTGAACCTGTCATCAACTATCGAGCGCTATTTGCGATCGTGTTTGTGGTCATGTGCGGCGCATTGGGTGTGAGCCACGCGGTAGCTCGCCGCGAGACATAACAATCGATTAACCGAACATCACAATCAATCTTCAACGCACCCTCAACGAACGAGTTGAGACTTCTCTTCACAAATTCGTTGAGGGCGAACCGCCTGCGGTCGTAGTTCCAGCCGGTCGGCCGGAATTTGGTGACTACCAAGCTAACGGCGTCATGGGGGCAGCGAAGCGTATTCGCACCAACCCCCGAGAGCTCGCGACAGATGTGCTTGCTGACGTCGATCTCGGTGACATGGTCGAATCCATCGACATCGCCGGTCCTGGGTTCCTGAACATTCGGTTGAAACCATCCTTTCTCAGCGAACAACTGACGAAAACAACTCTTCTCGAAACCGTAGCGGAACCCAAACGCATCGTCGTCGATTACTCATCGCCGAATCTCGCGAAGGAAATGCATGTAGGGCATTTGCGCAGCACGATTATCGGTGATGCGGTTGCGCGTACGTTGGAGCTAGTTGGTCACGACGTCATCCGTCAAAACCATATTGGTGACTGGGGGACGGCTTTTGGACGACTCCTCGCCTACCTCGACGAAGTCGGGGATGGGTTCGCGCAAAACGCGGAACTACGCAACATCGAAAAACTGTACGTCGAAGCCAGCAGTAGGTTCGAGTCGGACTCCGCTTTCGCCGACCGATCGCGCGCAATGGTGCTGGCTCTCCAGTCGCATGACGCCGATGCTATGGCGAAGTGGGAACACTTTATGGCACTGGCTCAACAACATATGAGTGAGATCTACGCCAAACTTGATGTTTCGCTTCGACCCGAGCACACCCGCGGTGAAAGTTCCTATAACGCTGACATCGTGCCTCTGATCGAAGACCTGCGAAAGCAGAACGACGTTCTGGTAGAGTCAGACGGCGCACTGTGCATCTTCATGCCTCAGTTCAAAAACAAAGACGGCGAAATTCAACCTATGATCGTGCAGAAGTCTGACGGAGGCTACCTCTATCACACCACGGATCTCGCCGCGCTGCGCTATCGCTTTGATTCGCTCCATGCCGATCGCGTGCTTTATTTCACGGATGCTCGTCAGACGCTTCATTTTGAAATGCTCTTCGCAGCTAGCCGACTTGCCAATCTTGTCGAACCAAGTGTTACGCTCGAACACCACCCATTCGGAAAGGTCCTTGGCAAAGACGGTAAGCCTCTCAAATCGCGTTCCGGTGACAACATCGTTTTGCGCGATTTACTTGATCAAGCCGTCAATCGTGCGTCTTCCTTGATTCGCAAAAAGAATCCGGGGCTCGGTAAAACGCAGCATGAAGAAGTCGCGCGTGCGGTAGCAATCGGCGCTGTTAAGTATGCCGACTTATCGAAGAATCGGTTACACGACTACACATTCGATTGGGATGAAATGCTCGCGTTTGACGGGAATACTGCGCCTTATCTGCAGTATGCCTATGCGAGAATCTCTGGTATCTTTGAAAAAGGCAACATCGATAGTAGCGAATGTACCGAGCCACCCCAACTAGACATGGAAGTAGAGCGCCAACTCGCCGTACATCTACTGCGGTTTCAGGAGGTCATCGAACAGGTAACCGCCGATGCAAAGCCGCACTACTTGTGCACGTATCTCTACGAATTGACCGTGCGGTTCATGCGTTTTTACGAGCAATGCCCCATCCTGAGCGAAGAAGGATCAATTAGAGCCGGTCGGCTAACGCTGTGTAGCCGAGTGGCAGCGACGTTAGAGATTGGTTTAGGTGCGCTTGGGATACGCGTTCTCGCGCGCATGTAACGCCGTAGCGCTACATATTCAAACAAACCGATTCAGCGCGCCGTTTGGCGTTTGTATTTCCGCCTATGCTCTCGAAGGTTGCGGGGTCGCGTAATACTTCAGCTCGTTGACAAACGCATGAAGCTCTTGCGCGTGACCAACTTTGCGTAACTTATTCTCGGCCTGTAGACACCATTCGCGCATTGCGTCGTAGATTTCCGTTTTGTTGCCAGTTCGCTTCGCCCAGACTTCGGATAGCCGGACACGCAACGAATAGACTGTTTCAAGCGTAGGGAAACTATGCTTGATTTCATCGAGGCGCCGCTGATCGGATTCACTTAGAACTTCTTCGTGTCGACAAATCAACCTCTTCGCGCGTCGAAGCAGACGACGAGATTGATTCGCAAGATTCTCTTGGTACTGCGCTCGAACCAATGGCTTCACCACATTTGCTCCAAACTTCGCCATCACGTTGAACCGGTCATTGGCAAGGGCAATCACGGAATCAAGGTCTAGCTCGTTCTTTGACAGGTCCTTCGTGGCAACAGGTCCGACTCGATTCGGCTTCGCGAGCCCACACATTTCAAAGATTCGAATCCACATCCAACCAATATCAAACTCCCAAGGTTTCACCGACATTTTCGGCGAGTTTGGATAGGTGTGATGGTTGTTGTGCAGCTCTTCGCCACCGATGAAGAATCCCCACGGGACGATGTTTTTCGCGTGGTCAGGACACTCGAAATTACGATAGCCCCATGCATGTCCGACGCCGTTTATGACACCCGCGGCCCAGAACGGAATCCATAGCATCTGTACGATCCAGACGAGTAATCCAGTGATACCAAACAATATCAGATCGAGAACTAGAAACGAGCCAATCCCTAGAAACTCTCGTGTGACATAGACGTTTCTTTCGAGCCAGTCGTCCGGTGTTCCCTTTCCGAAGATCCGCAATGTTTCCGGCGTAATGCCATTTCGATAGTGCTTCACGCCTTTAAACACGATCTCTCCAAGTCCTAAGATGACCGGACTGTGAGGATCTTGTTCCGTTTCCGTAAATGCGTGATGCTTCCGATGGACGGCCGTCCACTCCCTTGTCGACATGCCGGTGCTAATCCAAAGCCAGAATCTGAACACGTGCTTCAACGCCGGATGCAGTTCAAGTGCGCGGTGCGCCGCGTGTCGGTGAAGGTAGACCGTAATCGCGACAAACGTCAGTTGTGTCATCACAAGTGTGAAGATGATTGGAGCCCACAATGAGAGACCAACCACACCGAATAACCAATTCATCACGTCTGGCAAGGAGAAACCTCTATTGGTAACTGAGAGAAATTTACGTCGCGTAAGGACGAAAGCGATCTCGTCATCAACGGGACCGCAAAACAGCTCGTTATTTTAGATTTAATCGGTCAAAAATCGAATAACGTCACCGCATTCTGACCAAGTACCTTCGCTCGTCGCGCTGGCGCTAAGGCTTTCACAGATGTATCAATTAGCTGCCGCGCATCTAACCGTGAATCGATATGGGGATAGTCACTACCCCAAAGGATATGGTCCTCACCGACGAGGTCACACATCGCGTCGATAGTCCGCTCTTCCGGTTCGGCCACGAAATAGCAATTTCGCTTAATGTAGTCACTCGGTTTCATGTCCAACCCACTCGCAAATCCGAAGAAGTGATGCTTCTCGTCGAGTCTATCCATTAGATACGCAGCGTAACCACATCCCGCTTCGACACTGACGATCTTCAACGTTGGAAATCGATCGAACAAGCCGTCGAGCACAACGCTCGCCATCGCCGGAATCAGTTGACCCGTCGCGCCTAATCCGAATGTGAACACGCCGCCGAGATTGCGACCACCTCCAGACCAGCCGCCAAATGCCGATGCTGTCCCGGAGAAGCGCACGATCACGTGAAAACAGCCCGGAATATTCGCTTCGCTACATAGTTGCCAAATCGGGTCGAAGTGTGCTTCGCCAGGACGGTGACCGCCACACACTTCAGGTGGTACGAAGAGGCCACGAAATCCCGCATCGATACAGTGCTTCAATTCAGTAACCGCTTCGTCAACGTCAAGCCAGTTCAATGCGGCGATCGGTACAACGCGATCGGGAACAGTCTTGAAAAAATCCGCTTGCCAACGATTGTATGCCCGACAATATGCTGATGCGAGATCAACGTCATCCGTTGGAAATGGGAGAATTCCAATAGTCGGGAACAGCACGCCGCGATCCACACCCCAATCATCAAGCATGGTCGCTCGTTCTCGCGGATCGTAGCTAGCAGGCGGACAACCATCCATGTATTTGGCGCCCTGCGAAAACAGTTCTGCAGGTTTCAAATTCGCGCCACCTAATCCAGCTAAGACGCCTTGAAGAACGACTTGCTCACCGATAATCAATTGCTCGACGCCATCGTTCTCTTCGATACGGATAGCACGGGATTGATACTTCGACTCGAGGTAGTTTTGCCAAAGATCGGGTGGCTCCATTACGTGAGAATCGCAATCGATGACGACGGACATGGATGGTTGACTTGGAAACGATTTCTGGAATTCTAGCTTGAGTAGTGATCTCGCTTCGATGCCTGATCCCGACGTGGTATGGGAGGGGGATCGAATTCGGTCCAGGCGGTTCCACGACATTTACTTCAGTGAAGACGGACCACGCGAGACGCATCGGGTGTTTTTCGAACCTGCGAGACTTATCGAACGTATTCGAACTCAGCCGACGTTTACGATCGTGGAGTTTGGCTTCGGCACTGGTCTCAATTTCTTAACGCTCGCGCGGGTGTTAAGTGAGCAGACGATTCCGACCAGGCTACGTTACATCGGCGTCGACAAATATCCACTTCGTTCTGCGGATGTCGCGCGTGCGTTTAACCGGTTTAAGTCTGAAATTGGGTTGGCCGATGAGTTGCTCGCGCAATTGCCACCCCGGGTACCGGGCTGGCATCGACGCTATTTCCATGACGGTCGGCTTGAGCTCACCTTATGCTACGACGACATCGCCAATGCTTTAAGCGAATTCATAGCGTCCGATCAATTCGGAGTCGACGCCTGGTTCCTTGACGGATTTGCGCCTGATCGCAATCCTGAGATGTGGCATCCCGATCTGTTCAAAACG
>JAGWBO010000065.1 GCA_021295855.1 Pseudomonadales bacterium
AAACAGGAGGGTTACGAGGTCGAAGGTATCTTTATGAAAAACTGGGACGAAGATGACGATTCCGAATACTGTACGGCCATCCAAGATTTCGAAGATGCACAGCGCGTCGCAGATGAGATTGATATTCCATTGCACCCCATCAATTTCGCAGCCGAATACTGGGAAGATGTATTTGAGGATTTTTTAAGTGAGTACGCTGCGGGTCGAACCCCAAACCCCGATGTGCTATGTAATCGCAACATCAAGTTCGCAGTGTTCCAGGACTACGCCGAGATGCGTGGCGCAGATTGGATCGCAACAGGCCACTACGCCCGACTTGAGCACGATTCTCAGCAGATTGAATTGCACCGAGCCCTCGATCTAGATAAAGATCAAACCTATTTCCTACAGGCAGTTCCGATGGAGAGATTTAAGCGATGCCTGTTTCCGCTCGCAGATCTCACGAAGAACATGGTGCGAGAGACGGCGAAGCGCCATGCGTTACACGTGTATTCGAAGAAAGACAGCACTGGCATATGTTTTATTGGAGAACGACGTTTCAGCGACTTCCTCAACCGCTACTTGCCTAAAGAACCGGGTCCAATTGTTGATACTGCGGACAACATCGTAGGAGAGCACATCGGTCTCGCCTACTACACACTTGGGCAAAGGCAAGGACTTCGCATCGGAGGCATGCGAAACGCTCAAGAAGCGCCATGGTATGTCGTAAGTAAGCGCATTGAGACAAACGAGCTTGTGGTTACGCAGGATCAGGATCATTTAGAAGCCAGGAGTCTAATTGCGGAACAACCGAATTGGTTTGTCGAGGACGCATCTGCTATCAATCGCTGTGAAGCAATGGTTCGCTATCGTTCAGTGCCAAAGCCATGTGCGGTCGATATCGACGGGACTAGTGTGAGAGTCATTTTTGATGAACCGCAGCGAGCGATCACCCCCGGACAGTACGCAGCGTTCTACCACGGTAGTCGTTGTCTGGGCGGCGCTAAGATCAAGCTAGTTGAAGCACAATGAAGAAAGACGAACAACAAAGCGGAAGCGGCTCCCATTCCGACGCCACGGAGAATGAACTACTCGCCGTGTCACCGCTGGATGGACGATACCGACGGCATGTCACCGAGCTCGCACCTATTTGCAGCGAGTTTGGCTTGATTCACCGTCGTGTCGCGGTCGAGGTCGATTGGCTCAAATTTCTTGTGGTAGATCTCCGATTGGTCGAAAACGCGAGTCTCGATTCGCATCAACAGAGCACTCTGCAAGCAATTCAAACTGAATTCACTAAGGCGGATGCCGAGAGGATTCGAACGATCGAACGAGAAACCAATCACGACGTGAAGGCGGTCGAGTACTTCGTAAAAGAAGCGCTCGAAGCGATGAACTTGGAAGACTTAAAAGAGTACGTGCACTTCGCGTGTACGTCTGAGGATATCAACAATCTCGCTTACGCGATGATGCTTCGAGATGCACGTCGTGATGTTCTGCTCCCGTTGATGGTCGATGTAACTCGCGAAATCCTTGAGTTCGCATCCAATCACCTTGAGATGCCGATGTTGTCGCGTACACACGGTCAGACCGCTTCGCCTACTACCTTAGGAAAGGAGTTCGTAAATGTCGCGGCGCGGCTCACGCAATGGGCTGAATTCTTCAATAATGTGGTGATACAAGCCAAGATCAACGGTGCCGTTGGCAATTTCAACGCGCATGTTGCCGCAGCACCGGAAATTGACTGGGCGACGGCGTCAGAATCCTTTATTGCATCGTTAGGGTTCTCGCCAAATCCATATACAACGCAGATCGAACCGCACGATTGGATCGCGGAGTTTCTCAATGCATTAGCGGGATTCAACCAAGTTTTATTGGATTTCGATCGCGATGTTTGGGGATACATCGCTCTCGGCTACTTCAAGCAGAAGCAAGTCGACGGGGAAGTAGGCAGTTCTACGATGCCACACAAGGTAAATCCGATCGACTTCGAAAACTCCGAAGGCAATATAGGCGTCGCCAACGCGCTTTCACGCCACTTGGCGGACAAGCTTCTTATTTCGCGCTGGCAACGTGACCTAACCGATTCAACCGCACTACGGAACGTCGGTGCGGTTTTCGGTCATTCAGTCATTGCGATTCGGAGCACAATCCGCGGAATCAAGAAACTCGAGGTGAATAAGGAGCTGATCGCCAAGGATCTGGACGAAGCATGGGAAGTGCTGAGCGAAGCCGTCCAAACAGCCATGCGCAAGCAGGGAATCTCCGAACCATACGAAATCGTCAAAGAAATCACGCGCGGCAAGCAGCTTACGGAATCACTTTATGTCGAGATGCTCGATGAGTTGCCTCTCGATCTTGAACTACGTTCGGAACTAAGAGCGATGCATCCATCTACATATATCGGATTGGCCCCACAACTGGGCGATAAAGGCATACACGAGCTGTCAGTACGGCTACAAGATCTATGAGTCCCAAAATACGGCGAGTTATTTGGGAAGAAGCGAGCGAAACACTAAGTGCGATCCGATTAAAGGTTTTCGTCGAAGAGCAATCGGTTCCAATTGAAGAGGAATTGGATGGCATGGACGAAGTCTCTACGCACTTTCTCGCCACGGTTGACGACGCTCCTGTCGGTGTTGCACGGTTAATGCCGTCAGGTCAGATTGGACGCATGGCTGTGCTTATTCCATACCGCCGCCACGGAATCGGCGCCTTACTCTTGAAAGCCGCTGTACAGCACGCACTAGATAAGGGTCAAACGGAACCATTTCTTCATGCACAAACCCATGCACTTGGTTTTTACGCCAGAAATGGCTTTACGGCATTCGGCGAGGTGTTCCTAGATGCCGGTATCGAACATCGCGCCATGCGCTACGTAGGAGACTAAATATTCATGCTATCTATTCTCTTTTCTACACAAAAGCTATTCCTAGAATTCGCGCCTTTCTAGGCTCGCTACCGCACTGATCTATGGCTCTTCATTACCAACCCCGTAAACCTCGATCCGAACAGATCGCCGAACTAGAGGAAGAATGGCGTACACACCCACGCTGGAAAGATGTCAAGCGCGGTTATTCCGCTGAAGACGTCGTTCATCTGCGAGGCACCATTCCGCACCGAAGCATGTTGGCAGCGCATGGTGCCGACAAACTCTGGGATTTACTGCAATCTGAAGACTTTGTGAACTGCCTCGGCGCACTGACTGGCGGTCAAGCCGTACAACAAGTAAAGGCTGGGATCAAGGCGATCTATCTCTCTGGTTGGCAAGTCGCTGCAGACGCTAATACGTCTGAGACGATGTATCCCGATCAGTCGCTCTATGCTGTCAACTCCGTGCCGACCGTTGTCAATCGCATCAACAATGCGTTTCGTCGGGCAGATGAGATTCAATGGTCGAAGGGCATCGATGACGGCATCGACTACTACGCGCCAATTGTTGCGGACGCCGAAGCTGGCTTTGGCGGTATCCTGAATGCGTTTGAGTTGATGAAGGCAATGATCAACGCAGGTGCGGCGGGCGTCCATTTCGAAGATCAACTAGCAAGCGTTAAAAAGTGTGGTCATATGGGCGGAAAGGTGCTTGTACCAACTGTTGAAGCCGTCCAAAAGTTGATCGCTGCGCGTTTAGCCGCCGACGTGTGTGACGTCCCCACCTTGCTGATGGCACGCACCGACGCGAATGCAGCTGAAATGCTGACAACCGACATTGACGAACACGACAAGCCGTTTATCACGGGCGAACGAACACCCGAAGGGTTTTACCGTACGCGTGCTGGCTTACCACAAGCAATCGCACGAGGCAAGGCTTACGCACCTTATGCCGATCTAATCTGGTGCGAAACAGCAGTTCCTGACCTCGACGAAGCAAAAGCATTTGCTGACGCGATCCACAAAGACTACCCGAACCAAATGCTCGCTTACAACTGTTCGCCGAGCTTCAACTGGCGCAAGAATCTAGACGACGCAACGATCGCGAAGTTCCAGATAGAACTCGCAGCGATGGGTTATCGGTTCCAGTTCATCACGCTAGCCGGAATCCATAGCATGTGGTACAACATGTTTGACTTGGCACAGAAGTACGTCCAGAATCAAATGACTGCGTACGTTGAACTACAAGAAGAGGAGTTTGCAGCTGAGTCGCGCGGTTACTCATTCGTAAGTCACCAACAGGAAGTAGGGACAGGTTACTTCGACGAGGTCGCGAATGTAATCCAAGGCGGCGAGTCCTCAGTAACCGCGCTTACGGGTTCGACCGAAGAAGACCAGTTCGCTCAAGAAGATGAAGGTGAGGACACACCTGAATCACATATTGAGGAGCTCATTCGAGGCGCGGTCAAGAGCTAACCTCAAGCAAATATTCCCAATGTCACCGAGCGCTTGTCACCGAGCGCTCGGTGAATACTCGTGAAACCCATAACCAACCGATTTGAATGATCACGGGAAAACGTGCGGAAAGAGACGGGAAACTATCGGTAAAACTAGCGGAAAACCCACTGCGAGCGTCAAAAACTAAACCGAACTCTGCATTTCCTCGATAAAACTATTGATTAACCATCGGGAGATCGCGGTAGCGCCAGGTACGTTAGGCAGTTCGTCATAACGAAACCACCGTGCTTCAGCAACTTCCTGATCATGAAACGTAAGTTCACCAGCATCGTAATCGCAGTGGAATCCCAACATCAACGAGTTCGGGAACGGCCAAGACTGACTACCGAGATAACGAAGGTTCTTGACCTTTAAGCCCACCTCTTCCATGATCTCGCGATGTACCGTCTGCTCAATTGACTCACCAGGCTCAACAAAACCGGCAAGTGTGCTGAACATTCCCTGAGGCCAATTGAAGTTGCGCGCCAACAACATTTCATCTCCTTTGCGTACAAGGACGATGATGCTCGGGCTCAAACGAGGGTATGCCACCAAACCACATGCAGGACAATGTCGCGCACGGTCTGATTTGTGATCCACCATCGCTTCACCGCACCTACCGCAATATTGGTTGGTTCGAATCATCTCAACAATCTGTTTCGCGCGACCGGCTAAATAGAACATTCCAGGTTCCACACGACCCAGCCAACTACGCAAATCAGAAACGGCGTATCCGGGTGGAACTTCACCTTTGATGTCAAGAGCGAAACACGGATTGTTTCGCCACGCTCCTAAGTAACTCTTGCTGCGAACTTCGACATCAAGCCATCGAAACTCATCGGCTTCAATCGGTCGCGGAATCCCACCTTCACTGATGGATAACAGTTGATCGCGCATAAGACAGAAATAGAGCGCGTTATCAGCGTTCTGATTCTCGTGATATACAGGATGCGACGAGAAGTCGTCGGGATCAAACGGCCACATGAGCACTTCCGTGGGATTGGCAAGCGTGATTTTAGAAGTCAGAAAGAAGCGCTCTGCTGATCACTCTGTCGAAAGGCGCATAAGCAAAATAGGCAGCTTTGTCTCTGTGTCTCGGCAGAGCTTCTCTAATTAAGTTTCAAGGAATAGCGTGAGCTCACGATCCCTACCGTCCATACCAGCTAGGTCATTGCCACATGCGTTTTGGCAAGGTTTCCTTGGTTCCTCTCCCGATTGGTACAAGTACACGATCGTGGCGTTTCTCGTCACTAACCCCATCGTACTCTTCCTCCTTCCCCCGGAACTAGGTGTAACTATCGTTGGATGGATTCTTGTGTTGCAGTTCATATTTACACTGGCTATGGCACTCACATGTTACCCGTTACTTCCAGGAGGACTTATCGCTCTAGAAGCAGTGATTCTTGGATTAACGTCCCCAGAAGCTATCTATCTAGAACTGCAAGGGAACCTAAAGGTCATCTTGCTACTTGTCTTTATGGTGGCGGGAATCTATTTCATGAAGGATTTGCTGTTGTTTATCTTCAGCAAACTCCTTATCTATGTACGCTCCAAAATCGTGCTCTCGTTGCTGATCTCCTTCGTAGCGGCGTTTTTATCGGCGTTCTTAGATGCGCTAACCGTCATGGCGGTCATCATCGGAGTATCGCACGGCTTTTACGCGGTATACAACTCCGTCGCTGCTGGCTTAGACGAAATACCCGAAGATGTCCACGACATTCCAAAACTCTCGGAAGGTCATCAAAAAGACCTGAACGAATTCCGTGCGTTCCTTCGCAACCTAGTCATGCATGGTGCCGTTGGTACCGCGCTAGGAGGCGTGACAACCCTAGTTGGAGAACCTCAAAACATAATCATTGCTAATCGGCTTGGTTGGGAATTCATGGAATTCGTCTTCCGGATGGCACCGGTGACTTTCCCAGTGCTAATTACGGGTCTCGTTACGTGCGTTCTACTAGAAATTACGCGAATTTTCGGTTACGGCGCAAAGATTCCACATTCGGTACACCAGATTTTGCGGCACGCACATACCGAAGAGATGAAGCATCTCAAGCACGGTGACCGAAGTGCCCTTATCGTGCAAGCGTTAGCGGCTCTGACACTGATTTTCGCGCTCGCGTTTCACGTGGCTGAGGTCGGTCTAATCGGGTTGTTGATCATCGTGCTTCAAACCGCATTCAACGGGGAAACCGAAGAGCACAACATAGGGAAAGCGTTTCAGGAAGCACTCCCATTCACTGCGCTACTTGTCGTGTTCTTCGCGATCGTAGCCGTAATTCATGGCGCTCATCTGTTCACACCGATTTCAGATTGGGTTTTAAGCCAACCCGTCGATGCACAACCGGGTCTGTATTACATCGCGAACGGTCTGCTGTCAGCGATCAGTGACAACGTGTTCGTCGCGACCGTATACATCCAGAGTATCGCGGACGCATTCGCCAACGGTGACATTACGCGACAGCAATTCGATGTCCTCGGCATTGCTATCAATACTGGAACGAACATACCTAGCATCCTAACGCCAAATGGTCAAGCGGCGTTCTTATTCCTGCTAACCTCTTCCCTCGCGCCGTTGATCCGCTTGTCGTATGGTCGAATGGTGCTAATGGCGATTCCCTACTTCATCACTATGGGAACGGTCGGTTGGATCTGTGTGAACTGGTTCCTGATTTAGCTAGTTAGCTTCGGCGAGTTTTCGCATGTAGGCGTTGTGCGCGTCAAGTTCATCTTCGGTTGCTCGAATAACGAGAGGGTTTTGCCTTTCATGGTCGACGAATCGAACCTGCTCGAAAATCTCCTCAGACTCTTCTAGGTCGCCCAATAGGTTGTTCTTAGATTCCAACATACGGAGATAGACTTCAGCGAGTAACTGTGAGTCGAGTAACGCGCCGTGTTTGTCACGGTCCGTGCGATCGACGCCGTATTTACTGCAGAGCGCGTCGAGACTGACCTGACCGCTCTTGTGAAGTTCTTTTGCAAGCGCCATCGTATCCGATACGTTACATATGTCCTCCATGCGCTCTGGTCGACCAGTAAGCTCAAATTCTGTGTTTAGAAACCGTACGTCAAAAGCCGCGTTATGCATAAACACGTCACGACCACGAATGAAGGCGATGAAAGCGTCTGCAACATCTCTAAATTTCGGTTGGTTAGCGAGGTCCTCGAGTGTGAATCCATGGATCGCAGTCGCTGCCGCATCTACCTCACGCTCAGGATTAAGAAGCTGATGAAATTCTTCGTTGGTGTGCATGCCGTCCTTCACGACGGTCGCGCCAAGTTCGATGACTCGATGCCCCGCCGACGGGTCAATACCCGTCGTTTCGGTATCAAGGAAAATCTGAATCACGCTAAACCCCTATCCTTCATTAGCTAGTCGATTCTAGAGTTTCGCGGGCTACGCGTGCAGCAATTTGAACGAGTGAATCTGAAGAACGATCATGCTTCTGCAATTGCCAGTTAACGTCAACGTGTTCCAACAATTCACTCATCTCAATCCATAACTCTTTATTCGCGATCGGCTTCATATCAGCTTTACGCCAGTCCCGACGTCGCCATCCATCGAGCCACTGCGTGGCGCCTTTGTATAGATACTCTGAATCTGTCGTCACGCTCGCCGGTGTATTTGCTGGCAGTGAACGAATCAGCTCGACTGCACCCACAATGATTGCTCGATTGAGAGTGGCTCCGTCTTCAACACCTGTTCTAATGTTGTTGTGATCGGTTCCGTGAACAAAGGCCCACGCACTACGGCGCTCGCCAAGATTAGCCGCTGCGACGTAGTAACCGCCCTCTAGAGGAGTTGCATGCGATGTCGTTACCGAGTCGGAAGCGGCGTGATGGCCTACAACTTCGACCTTTGAGTTGGATGCATCGATCGCAGCATCGCGCGCGGCCTGATCAACCATCTCGTTGTATACGTGTCCAGCGTGTGCCTTCACCCACCGCCACTCAACGTGGACACGCTTGTTTTCCGCATACAACGCAATCCACAGGTCCTTATTCAGGACAGGTTGCCCTGTCTTACGCGCCCAACCGTTACGCCGCCAAGCGCTTATCCATTGCGTGATTCCCTTGCGCAGATATTCTGAGTCTGTATGTAGTTCAACCTTTTCCCCATCTCGCCGTGACCTTAGTGCCTCTAGTGCGGCGGTTAACTCCATACGATTATTGGTCGAGTGTGCATCGCTTCCCTTCACTAGATCCTCGACCTCACCATCTACGACAGGAAGGTAGGCCCAACCACCTGGACCAGGATTTGTGGGTGCGCAGGAACCGTCTGTGTACAGAACAGTTGCAGATTTCGTATCGGTACCGCTACTCGACGGCAAAGAGTTCAGTCTTGATTGATGCCTCTGACCTCAAGCTCGCAATGAAAGCTGACATTGCGCGCGTCTTAGCATCGTTAATTGAAGTTTCATTGAGCGAATCCTGCTCAGATGCGTCTAGCAATGCATAGTCGGCTAGCTCTTGACGGGAAGTCGTAACGATGAACTTTGTAAACGTGAATTCTGAATCTGCAGAAACAATTACGCGTTCACCGTCTGCTGGAAGTGGCTGCGCGAATGCCGCGGCCAAGATCGCAGGATCTACCGTGAAATCATCTCGCTTTTGACGCTCATAGACAACCCATTCAGATCCTGCCGCTAACGAAGCCGCATCGTAATTTCGATCGGCCAGGAGTTGTGTCAGCACGCTGTCGAGTTTTGCATCCCGAGCCGACGAAGCCGAGTCCTGAGCCAGTTTTTGTCTTATTTGGTCAGATACTGCTTCAAATGGGCGAAGTGTTGGCTCAGTTCGATCTTTTAAACGGCCGACAATGATCGCGCTATCGTCGATCTGAACCACGCGACTATTGAAGCCGTTATCGATAACGTCACTCTCCATGAAAGCACTACGAACACGTGCATCCGACATCAAGCCATCAACACTAAACTGATCGACATTGAGAACTTCACTGATCTCCACATCAAACTCGTCAACAATTGTCTGCAGAGAATCTGACTGTTCGAATGCCAAGCGATCGACCTCCGTCAACGCTTCCTTGAGTGCTTGGGTCGCCAATGCCAAGCGATGTTCAGCAATTAGGTCTTCGCGTCGCTCGTCAAAAGTGGGAAGCTCGAGTTCCTCGACGCCGAGAAGCTGAATAAGGTGATAGCCGTATGTCGTCTTAACAGGTTGAGAAACTTCATCGAGTTCGAGTGACCAGAGCGCATCGGAGAATTCCTTCACCCACTGCTCACGATCCGAAAACCCGAGGTCGCCACCGTCTTGCTTAGAGCCTTCATCTTCGGATAGTTCAGTTGCCAAGTCTCCGAAATCTTCACCAGCATCAATTCGGGAGCGAAGTCCAGCGATATACGTTAAAGCCTCTTCGTCCGACCGATTGTCATCGACCTTTATCAGTATGTGACGGCCGCGTCTCTGCGCATTCGATTCGCGTGCCGCGATATCAGCTTCGTAGAGGTCCCGAATCTCCTGATCTGAGAGTTCCGCGTCACTAACGAATTGTTCGCGCTTGAGCTCGACATACTCGAAGTCGTACGTTCCTTCCGTCATGAACAAATCCGTATTGAGCTCGTAATAACTCAAGACATCCTCGTCCGTAACACTCTCCGGGTTCTCGAATTGTTCGAGATCGAATTCGAGGACGGAAATATCACGTACTTGCTTGTCGAATTTGGCCGCAAGGCGCGTTTCTGAATTCGTACTGAACGATGTATCTTCTAATAGACGTCGGAGTTGCGACCTTACACTCGCGTCCTCCTGTAGCCCTCGAAGCGTCTGAACTGATAGACCACCGCGTTCAAGTGTTTCACGGAACAATTCCTCGTCGAATTCGCCGCTCTCCGTTTGGAATTGCGGATCGGTCCGAAGTACGCGCTCAAACGCTTGATCTGACAACGAGAGATCAAGATCGCGGCTCGCTTGCATGAAGAGCTCGGTATCGATGAGGCTGCGAAGCGCAAACTCTTCATTGACAAACTCTTCGAGATCCGCTTCTGTTACTGAATCGCCGTATGTACTACGGAACGCCTGTTTTAAGCGTTCCATCTCAGATGCTAAGCGGCGTTCGGTGATATCTTCGCCATTTACCGACGCTATCGCGGGTTCATTTGCGGTGAAGAGATTAAATGCGCCGAAACCAAAAATGGTTAGGACCACAATGATCACACCTGCTACAAATTTGGCGACCCACGATTGGGACGCGTTGCGCATTCTGACCAACATGATGGATTACGTACCTGTAGAAACAGTTCAAAGAGAAGTCGCGGATGCTCGTCGAGCGCTTCCGCGACTAGGGTCTTAGCTATGGCAGGTCACGCCGATCGACGTGACCAAGCCGCTTAAATGTTTAGCTGTTTATTCGTTGCTTCAGTCGACTGCCTGCTTTGAAAGCGGCATTCGACGACGCAGCAACTTGAATAGGTTCGCCAGTTTGGGGATTACGGGCAGTTCTTGCAGCACGATGTCGGACCTCAAAGGTTCCAAACCCTATCAGCATCACTGGATCCCCATTACACAGCGAATCAGAGATCGCGCCAAGAATTGCGTCAAGTGATTTTGCGACATCACCCTGCGTCAACGAGTCATCCTTTGCGGCAGCCGCACGGATCAAATCAGCTTTGTTCACTTACATATCTCCATGAACGTATGTGAGAAAAGAGCACCCGCGAGCGGACATCGTGTCAGCGACAAACGTGACGCATCTGCGTGCTGCGACGCAACTACTCCGTAAAAACTCGAACTTCCAATGTTCGAGTCATCAGATCGAATTGGATCCAACGTTGTTTCAGTCATCATAGTATCGCGGAAGCGCACTCTAGATCGTATCGCCGCCGCTGACTTTCTTTTCCATTGGCTTGTACTTCAGCATCGGCTTGTGAGCCTCGCAGTCATGGACCATTTTGGCGTCTACCACCACGCCAATTACGTCAGACTTCGACGGAATTTCGTACATGACATCTAGAAGTACTTCCTCAAGAATTGAGCGCAGACCTCGAGCGCCCGTCTTTCGCTCTACGGCGCGTTCCGCAATCGCGTCCAACGCATCTTCATTGAACACTAGATCGACTTCCTCCATGCCGAGGATTGCCTGATACTGTTTAATCAGTGAATTCTTCGGCTCGGTCAAAATCTTGACGAGTGCGTTCGTGTCAAGTTCTTGTAACGTCGTCACGACTGGAAGACGACCAACAAGCTCGGGGATCAATCCGTACTTGATCAGATCTTCAGGCTCTACCGTTCGCAAAATCTCGCCGATCTGGTCCGCGTCCTCCTCACCTTGCACGGTCGCATTAAAGCCTATTCCGCTCTTTGAGGTACGATTTTGGATTACTTTCTCCAAACCAGAGAATGCGCCGCCCACGATGAAGAGGATATCTGATGTATCCACTTGAATGAACTCTTGCTGTGGGTGTTTTCGCCCACCTTGTGGCGGTATAGCCGCCGTCGTGCCTTCGATTAACTTAAGGAGAGCCTGTTGCACGCCTTCGCCAGAAACATCTCTTGTGATGGACGGATGATCTGTCTTTCGTGAAATCTTGTCGATTTCATCGATGTAGACGATGCCTTGTTGCGCTTTCTTGAC
>JAGWBO010000066.1:0-695 GCA_021295855.1 Pseudomonadales bacterium
GCTTCCGTCTATGTTCAAGCTTCAGAACCGGGTGCCTGTGGAAAAGTAGAGCAGATCTCATTACCGGATCTCACAGTCGAGAAAGTTGAGACACTAGATGAGCCCGTACCTCACTGTAAGCTAACTGGAAGACTTGGTCGTGAAATCGGCTTGTCGGTTTGGCTTCCTGTGGATTGGAACGGTAAGTTTGTCATGGGGGGAGGCGGAGGTTTCGTCGGCTCGATACAGAATCAAGCGCTCTCGCTTGGCGCGCTTCAGCGCGGATATGCCACCGCAGGGACCGACACGGGGCATCAGGCTAACGGAATTGATGGGTCTTGGGCGCTCCACAATCTTGAGCGAATCGTGAACTACGGACACGTTGCGATTCACCGCGTCTCCGAAGTGGCCAAATACATCGCGGATCGGCACTATGACAATTGGCCAGACCGAAGTTATTTTGCCGGATGTTCCAATGGTGGTCGGCAGGCTATGGCGTTCTCACAGCGTTATCCAGAGGATTTCAACGCGATTATTGCCGGGGCGCCGGCATTCGATTTCGGCGGCGTCGCAGCTGCGTTTGTCAACGTTACTCAGCACATGTACCCCGATATGGATGATCTCTCATCGCCTCTGTTATCACCCGATGACCGCTCGCAACTCTCGAATGCCGTTCTCGAGCAGTGTGACGCGAAAGATGGACTCAAGGACGGCAT
>JAGWBO010000066.1:761-12448 GCA_021295855.1 Pseudomonadales bacterium
CAAAACGATGAGGGGTCGGTTTTTCACGGGTGGCCTTTCGGCGGTGAGAACGAAGACGGTGGTTGGGGATGGTGGCTGTCTGGCCCGGGTCAACAGACAGAAGGTGCTCCCCCATCAGCCGCATTCGGATTTGGAGTCGATTTTTTACGCTACATGGTTGAACACGATCCCGATTGGCGCTACGAGGGATTTAGTTTCAACGACTATCGAGCGCGCGTTGCGCCAGTTGAATCCGTATTAAGTGCTAAGGATCCGAACCTAGACAACTTCCGCGAAGCAGGCGGCAAACTCCTCTTTTACCACGGTTGGTCCGATGCGGCGCTATCCGCTTTAGCTACAGTCGACTACGTCGACGCAGTATACGCGCGAGATCCAACGGCTCGCGATGATGTGCGTCTATTCTTGATGCCCGGAGTTTCACATTGCGCCGGTGGTCCCGGGTCATCGATGAATGGACAGACACCGACACAGCGCCTGATGAGTTGATTGCCGGATTTGCGAACGAAAGCGGCGCACGACGTCTTTGTGCGTATCCCAAGGAAGCAATTTACACGGGTGGGAACGACCGGTCTCCCGAGAGCTTTGAGTGTCGTTAGCCAGGTGACAACGAGCCGACCCGCATTCTTTGAGCGATCAATCTGAAGTGAGATCAGGTTAGACAATCAGCTCCTCGCATCAATTCCACAGGCAACGCGCACAAGAACGATGCGCACACTTTTACGAAGTTCCAATGCGATTCGAGACGGCGTCGAAAAAGTTTGACAAATTTACCAGACAGTGTGCAAATATGGCAGGTCGTACGCTGCGCGTGTAGACGGTGGTGTAAATGAGCGGCAGCATGCCTAACGTCCGGACCGGAATCAACCACGGCGTGTCGAAGTGATACACAGAAAACAACAAGCTGTGCGCGACCGGCTTAAAACGCCCAAACTCTCGTGGCATTCTTGGGAGTAAATAGCCTCGAAAGTAGAGCTCTTCGGTAATTGGAACGAGAATACCGGAAAGCGTAATGTGTGCGATTAGAACGATCCACGCGACATCCACAGCCTCTGTCATTTGGTATTTCGCGAAAACACTAACGCCCACCAACAGAGTTTCGAGTCGACCGGAGAACGGATCAAGCGCAAGGAAAATAACTGCAGTTGGCAACAAGATCACCGGCACCCATATGAAGTATCGAAACCAAGAGACTGGTCGGTTGTATACAACGATCCCTTCTAGCGACCATCCCGGATTGTGTTGTTTCTTCGCCAGGTAGTAGAGGTAGCCTAGCTGTATAGGAATTAGTACAAATACATTCGCGAGCACTCCGTAGAACAGTTCGGGTGGCAATGATGGGTTCCAAAGCGTCGTTAGTCCCAGCAACGTCGCTGTTATGTTTGCAATTCCGGGCGCTAAGTGGAGGAAAAGACACTTCCCTAGCGAGAGAGGCTCAATCTCCGTGCTGGTCGTTGCCCGCTTGCGCTAACCGTGCGGGCCGTCCGTCAACATGATCGCGCGGAGCCCCATGCGTTCGTTCGCCGGAAGGTGTCAGAAGTTGGCCTCCGAGCAAAACGCCGTCTTCTCGGCAAGCGACTGCTCATTACGAACACTGCGGTTCGAACCTCGAGGCTTATGCGAGGTAGGGATTGAAGGCGAAAGGTCGGCTCATCCGCTCCACATCGGGATCGCTTCCGCACAGGAAGTCGACCTGGGAATCGAGGAGCAAGGCGGGGATCTCGTGCGTCGCCCCTTCGACACTAATCAGATGCGAGTTCGGGAATCCACGCTGAGCCGCCTGCGCGTTGCTGATTGGCGTGCGGCCGTCCAGCGTACCCGCGCAGAACAGTGTCGGCACATCGCTTCGCACTGGGGCGCGGAAATCGTCCCCTAAATCTTCAACGCCAAGGGCATCGCCTACGAAGGGAAACGGTAGATTGAAACTGTCGTCGAGTAGTGCCGTGTTGCGCTCCGCCTCGATCTGCCGAAGGCGTTTGGCGGTGGCGCCGGAGGCGTAGTCCATTGTGAGCATCATTCCATGAATGCCTGGTCCGGTCAGCAGTCTCTCAATGCGACGCGACAGCGTCGTCAGGTCGCCATTGGCCAGTTGCCGGACGAACGCCGGGAGTTCGCGAATGGCTCGGATGCTGCCGAGGGCGTTGCCGAGCACGAGTTGTACGGCAAATCTGCCGACCGGCGTGCGCGCATCGACATTCGCGAATTTGACGATTTGAGGTTTGCGTTCGAATGTGTCGAGAATTTCGCCAATCTCCCCAAATAGGTCCGGAAACTGGCCGTTCAGGTTGCGATCGGTTTGCGCCAACTCACCCAGGTGTTTGAAGTGCCGATCCGTGTTGGCAGGTAGCTTGTGGGTATCGTTCAGTCCTTCGACGATGCACAGAATCGCGCGATCGACGTGCTCGCCATGGTGTTTGAGGAAGGTAAGTCCTAAGTGAGAGCCGTAGCTCGCGCCGTGCAGGTTGACCTTGGGTACGCCAAGAGCGCGGCGAAGGTCGTTGACGTCGTGAGCACTTTCGATGGTGTTGTAGTCGTTGGGTTCAACGTTGCGCTGGCGCCAGTACCTCGCCAATTCCTGAGCGCTCACTCTATGTACATCAAGGAACGTCTCGCGGGTGAGGACTGCATCAAAGTCGTATCGCGGCTTTACCGGGTTGTCGAGATCAGGTAGCGCGCTGTTGGCACCCCGGTGGTCGAAAGTGACCACATCGCAGATTGCGGAAAACCGTTCGACGTGTTCGAAGAAGCCGGACTCGAACGAGCCGATGGCGGGCGCACCTGGACCGCCGGCGAGCACGACCAGTGGCGCTACGCCGTGGTCCTTTCGCGCTGGAACCCGCACGAAGGAGAGCGCAATAGCCGAACTCTCGTCACATTCGCGGCACGAAGGCACGAGCAGCAAGCCACGCTCGGCATCGACATGGCGGCCACTCGCGTGCACGAGCCGCGCAGGCCATTGGCCGACGAGGCGATAGTCCGTGTTGCGTAGTCGCATGGCTGGTCGCCTGGCGTCGAAACGTGGTTCGGGCCTGGATTGTATGTGTGTTAAGTGTTCGGCCTACGATGTCCCCTTTATCGGCGGCATAGAGCCTAAGGAAATGAACAATAGGAAGGTGGTTCTAACCACCAGAATCAAGGACCGCTTGCCGTCGATAAGGTCTAGCTCATTGTCGCGCCGTCTCGGCCCTAGCCTCTCATGTGTTGCGCCGTGCACCCAAGATATTCTTCCCATACACCGTGTGACCGGCAAGGACCAGATATGTTTGCGACACACGGAGCTAAATGGAGAAATAGATTTTTCGCTAAAGAGCGAGGCACTACATCCGAACTGCTCGGGATCTTGATTCAATAGTGTTGCTCGTTTCTTGCTTCTCTCCCCGCCAACCCCGCGTTCGTAACGAATGAGCCAATTTGCGGTTTCACGTTTCGAGCAAATGTAGAAATGATCAACTAAACCGAATGCGCCATCTCACGTTCGTGTCATATGAAGAACGGATGTCGAATCTCCGTCTACGTGCTACGGGACTGTACTCAATCGAACCCCTCAATCTGCGATCGTACTTGCATTCTAGTACGTAACCGAGATTTGCCTTCCTATGTGCGGTTCTCACCGATGTAGTGGAAGCCGCCGCAGACCTTCAACTCTTCCCGGCACGGTTGAAGATCCCAGCAATTCCGGCAACCACGACGCTTGTAATCACGGTGCCGAGCGCCCCCTGGAACGCGGAACCCACGGGTGTACCCGTAACCATCGCGACCGCCGCCTCGATTTCTTCGGGAGATAGGCCACTCGCTATCGCTCTCGTTCGTGCGGCTTCGGCGAAATCCGCGTAGTAATTTGGGAGAACAAGCGAAGTCATAACCCAAGAGCCGAGGAAAATGATCACCGCGCCGACAAGACCCAGTACAAGCCCGTTGCCAACTTGCTGAGACCAATTCGAATCCGGCGCTAACCGTCTCACCGCGAGGACCACGATCACCGTATTGATGAAGATCGCGGCGATGACGAACCCGATAGGAGCCATCTCGTTAGTGTGGAGACCGAGCGTCCCCAGCGCGAAACCCATGACAGCAACAATGACACCGAGCACAAGGCCGTACTTGATAGGAATGCTCATGTGAATTCGCACCAGGTCGAAAATCGCCCGGAGGCGAAATAGGCTATATAAAAATTGGATTTCGTATCAGCCGGAAATCGCGTAGTCACCTTTCTCTTCTTTCCCTCTGCGCAGACGCCAATTCCACGTGGCTCGCCAGCTTCCTAAGGTATGACCGTGGATTCTTCGATCAGAATGAATCACGGCTCTAGTCAACCTGGAATCCGTTCACCGTCAGACCATGAAAAGTGTAAACCATGTCCCCGGTAAGAACTTCGCTTAATTGGCGGAGAGGGAGGGATTCGAACCCTCGATAGGGGATACCTATACTCCCTTAGCAGGGGAGCGCCTTCGACCTCTCGGCCACCTCTCCATGGCGCACCAGACAGGATTCGAACCTGTAGTCGCTAGTTTCGTAGACTAGTGCCTTATCCAATTTGGCCACTGGTGCTATCGAATCGACAGCCAAAACTTACCGTCGAGGGCAAATGATAGCGAGACGAATTATTGGGTGGCGTCGTATCGACTACGTAACCGCATCCATTTCCGTGTCATCCGCATCTTGATGCTTCTTTTCCCAGATTTCTTCACGATATACGGGATGATCACCTGGTGCTTCAAATCCGATCCGCACTTGATTTTTGCGGACGTTTAACACCGAGATTTTGATGTCGTTACCGATGCGGACGGACTCGCCGACGCGCCGAGTTAAGATGAGCATTCGAACCCTTCCCTTGATTCTGACTGCTACTCTGCATGGGAGCCTACATGGCTACCCATCTAGCCTAGAAATCTTATGACAATATTCTTAAAACTCAAGTTGTTAGTGACGCGATAGATTTATACTGAACATATTAACATGGTATCGTTACGCACGACTATTTCATGCAAACTGACCCTGCAAGTCGATCAAACGTTCTAATCTCGGCTCTATTGATCTAAAGCAAATGCGTCATGAAGACTACGAACGGCTAATTCGACGTAACGTTCCTCAATGACGACAGAGATTTTGATTTCGGACGTCGAAATCATCATGATGTTGATGTTTTCATTCGCTAAGGTCTCGAACATCTTCGTCGCTACACCAGCGTGAGATCGCATGCCAACTCCTACGATCGTGACTTTCGCAATCGCATCGTCTCCAGCTAATTCACACTCACTAAACCCGTTTTCCTTCAACGATGCCTCAAGTAGGTCTTTAGCACGAACAAAATCAGCTCGTTTTACCGTGAAAGAAAAGTCTGTAAAGCCGTCGACACTCGTATTCTGGACGATCATGTCTACGGTAATGTTCGCAGCTCCGATCGGACCCAAGATCTTCCACGCGATTCCAGGTACGTCATCAACCCGAAGCACTGTGAGTTTCGCTTCGTCTCGCTCATGCGTAACCGCTGAAACTAACGGCTTCTCCATATGATCTGCGCCGGAGTTGATCAAAGTACCTTCCCCATCTTCAAAACTTGAGAGCACCCGCATGGGTACGTCATGCTTGTGTGCGAATTCCACAGCACGTGTATGCAAGACCTTCGCACCAAGACTCGCCATTTCTAGCATTTCTTCGAATTCGACGTTCGCCATCTTAGTCGCCTTGTCGACGATTCTTGGATCGGCCGTGTAAACACCGTCGACATCGGTGTAAATGAGGCATTCTGCCGCTTCTACCGCATGAGCTACCGCCACTGCGGAGGTATCCGAACCGCCTCGTCCAATCGTCGTGATGTCACCGACGTCGTCGACTCCTTGGAAGCCTGCGACAACGGGTACTGCGCCGCGTTCAACCACGCACATTAGGTTCTTTGATTCAACGTACTCGATGCGAGCGCGTTCGTGGCCATTATCCGTCTTAAACGGAATCTGATCGCCTAGAAAAGACTGTGCGTCGACGCCTCTCTTCTGTAGCGCCATCACGAGTAACGCGATTGAAACTTGCTCACCCGACGCCAGCAAGACGTCCATTTCGCGAGGCGAAGGTACATCCGTGATCTCGTGGGCAAGTGCCGTCAGTCGATTGGTCTCGCCGCTCATCGCTGAAACCACGACCACAACCTGGTGACCTAGATTTCGAGTAGCAACAATCCGATCTGCGACAGCTTCGATGCGCTCAATCGAACCAACTGACGTGCCACCGTATTTATGGACGAGTAGGCTCATACCTTCAGCTGTGTTGCAAGCCACTCAGGAAGCGATGCCAATGCACGTTCAAGCTCCTCGGAAGAAGCGGTTCCACCCGCCCGCGCCAAAGTCGGTTTTCCGCCGCCTTGAATAGCAGCATGAGTGCTCAGATGTGCAATAACATCGTTTGAACTCACCGACTCAGTCAACGCGTTGGATACGCCACACACTAACTGACACTTGGCACCGTCCGCAACCGCAAGCACAACAACACACCTATCTACGCGACTCCGCACGTCGTCAAAACTGGCCATCATCGTGTCTGCAGTGCCGTCAACAACCGCAGTAATTAGCTTGACTTCGCCGATGACCTGCGCACTCTCAACTAGCTCTAAACCTACGTCCCGTAGATTCAGTGACAGCGCTTCGTCAAGTTTCTTCTGTAACGCTTTGCGTTCGCTCACTAACTGCTCAACGCGTTTCGACAACTGATCGCCTGAAGCCGCGACTTGCACACCAACGTCTCGCAGCAACGACTCGTTTTCACGAAATCGTTTGTACGCCTTACGACCTGTGATTGCTTCGACTCGTCGAATTCCAGCAGCGATTCCAGATTCTGATGTGATCTTGAACAAGCCAATTTCGCCGAGACGCGCGACATGCGTGCCACCGCAAAGTTCAACGGAAAACCCAGCGCCCATGGTCAACACGCGTACATCGTCGCCATACTTTTCGCCAAAGAGCGCGACAGCCCCACTTTCGATGGCATCATCGTAAGGAAGGATCTTTGTATCTACGATCTCGTTTGTGAGTATTTGCTCATTGACGGTGTCTTCGATGATCTCTCGTTCTTGCAGCGAAAGCGGCTGGTCATGCGAGAAATCAAAGCGTAGTCGCGATGCCTCAACCAGCGAGCCTCTTTGTTGAACATGGTCACCAAGAACGCTTTTTAGTGCGGCATGAAGTAGATGGGTGGCCGAATGGTTTCTCGCGACATCTTGACGATGCACCGGACTTACTTCACAGCGTACAGTTTTCTTAGCTGAGAACGAACCACTTTGAACCTGACCATGATGAACAAACTGCTCGTTAGAACGCGTGACATTCGTGACGGTGAACCGCGAACCACCGTTCAAAATCTCCCCGACATCACCGACCTGACCACCAGCCTCGCCATAGAACGACGTTTGGTCTAAAACGATCGCGCCTTCATCCTGTTCGTGTAGGATCTCGCTATCTACGAGCTGGCCATCTCGAACAACAAGGACCTGGGTAATCTCGGACTCACCATTCAGCCGTTCGTACCCCACAAAATCAACCACGCCTTCGACTGAAACTTCCGAGGTTGCGACGTTTTGAAATTGACTCGCTGCGCGTGCACGTTCCTGTTGCTCGCTCATGAGATCATCAAACCGTGACTGATCGATGGTCAACCTGTGCTCGCGCGCGATATCCGCTGTAAGGTCTACTGGAAATCCGTATGTATCGTAGAGCTTGAACACGACATCACCAGGCAAAGTGGTACCCGATAGATCTTTCAGCGCATCGTCAAGCAGTTCCATGCCCCGCTGCATGGTTTCACCGAACTTGATTTCTTCATCCAAGAGCGCTTTAGTGATTCGATCCTGCGAGGTCGACAGCTCTGGATATGCGTCACCCATAGATTCAACAAGAGGCTCCACGAGTGTATGAAAGAACGGCTCGTCAATGCCGAGCTTGTGTCCGTGGCGCAATGCGCGTCGAATGATGCGACGTAGCACGTACCCCCGACCCTCTCGATCGGGCAGAATGCCGTCACCGATTAAGAACGACGCAGATCTCACGTGATCAGCGACAACTCGACACGAGGGTGTGGCAACAACATCGATGCCGTTTTTCTGCGTGACAATGCCGGACAGCTTCTTAAAGATCGGTGTAAATAAATCAGTCCCATAACCGCTATCGACACCTTGCATTACTGCGGCTAATCGCTCAAGTCCAAGCCCCGTATCGACGCCAGGTTTAGCAAGCGGCTCAAGCTCTCCATCCGGCTGGCGTTCAAACTGTGGAAAAACGAGATTCCACATTTCGAGGAACCGATCGCCATCTTCATCTTTTGAACCAGGCGGTCCGCCTTCGATTGAAGGACCTTGGTCGTAGAAGATTTCAGTACAGGGACCACACGGACCCGCATCACCCATCGCCCAAAAGTTTTCCTCGTGCGAGACTACTCGGGATGGATCGATTCCTATTTTGTTAGTCCAGAGTTTATGAGCTTCATCGTCCGTCGGGTGAACCGTGAACCATAAACGGTCTTTGTCCAACCCGATGACGTCAGAAACATACTCCCATGCCCATTCAATAGCTTCCTCCTTGAAATAGTCACCGAAACTGAAATTTCCAAGCATTTCGAAGAAGGTATGGTGCCGCGCCGTATAGCCAACGTTTTCAAGGTCGTTGTACTTTCCACCCGCGCGGACACACCGCTGACACGAGGTCGCGCGGGAGTATGGCAACGTTTCCGCGCCAGTGAGAGCATCTTTGAACTGCACCATACCCGCGACGGTAAATAGGATCGTGGGATCGTCGCTAGGGATTAGCGGTGCAGAGGGGACCACCCGATGTCCACGATTGGCGAAATGTGCCAAATAGGTCGAGCGAATCTCGGCCGTATCCATGGTTCTGGGGTGTTGGAAGGCGCGGAATTATAGGAACGAAGGGGATTCCACGATTATCAAACTCGTTGTGATACTCCGAGCTTCTTATAAGAATGTGCACGCCAATGTTGGGTACGATGCTATCGAAGCGTGCTTGTTCAATTCGATGCCAAAGTGGACTCGTCTAAGATCGTTGGTTCAAGCCGCATACTTGCAATTCGCTTGCGCTAGGTGTAGTATCTTTCTATACCGCCGCTAGACACTATGGCATAAGGCGGCCTCGGACGGCAACATCAATACGTTACCGCGCGACAGGTCTTATCGGTAGACCTAGTAGGCATTTCAACCCCATCGTGGGAGCGATGTCATGCGCAAACTGACAATCCTCTGCACCTTGCTCCTAGCAGCACCAGCTTTAGCGGAACCTATCCCGCTATGGAAATTCTTCGAACCGTTCGATATGCAGGAAGTTACGATCTCACCTGGAGGAACGTATCTCGCAGCATCTCTACTTGAAGGTGACGGCGAAGAGCAAGAAAGTAAGTTCCAAGTTCTCGACCGTGCGTCAGGAGAACGCGTTCTCTCATTTGTGATGCCAGACAAACAGCGAGTCGCGAGCATCAGGTGGACTGACGACGAGACCGTTATTTTGTCACCTTCGCGAAAGGTACCTAATGAGGATGCGTACCGACCGACCGGTCAGCTAATGAAGGTGTTGGTTGAAACCGGCAAGACGATAGACCTCCCCGCGGGGGGTGTCTTTAACATGCTTCCCGATGAACCCGAGCATGCTCTAGTAATTCGTTTAGAAGGTCGCTTTTTCGAACTCTACAAAATGCACATTCAGTCTGGTGCGACATCAAAACTCACTAAAGCACCGGCGCTTGGATTTGGCTTTGTTTTAACACCTGATTTACAGAACGCCGCTTTTCACGTTGGAACCAACGATGAAGGCGATCAGGTAGTCCATGAACGATTAGAAAACGGTGATTGGGAACTCCTGACCGTAACGCCCTATGACCAGCGCGGTTGGCGACCTATTGCGGCAGCTTTTAAACCCAATGAGTACTTCACGCTTGATACGCGCAATACGAAGGGGATCGCGTCCTTGGGGACGTACAACCGCGTCACTCGCGAGCACACCGAGGTGTTCACTGACGATACATATGACGCCTCAGGTGTACTTTCGGATCAGACTGGTATGGTATGGGGGTTGGTGATAAATCACCATTTTCCACGTGTGATGTATCTCAACCCAACGCATCCGCTCGCTCAAGCTCACAAAATGATTCGACTTCAGTTCCCCGAGAGCACCGTATTCCTTCCAAGCTATTCCTACGACCACAAATTGGTGGTCGCGAACGTTAGCGCTGCGAACGCTCTCCCGGAGCTTGTACTACTAGACGCTGATAATGGCTCGATCGATCAGATAACAAACAGAGTCGAAGAAATCGGAATCTCTTCCGCGGATCTTGCGCCAATGGAGCCATTCGGTCTCAATACGCGCGACAAGCGCGCAATCTACGGGTATCTCACATCAAGACCCGATACGCCACGACCAGGACCCATGGTGGTTTACGTACATGGTGGACCTCTTGATGCAAGAGACTCGTGGGGTTTTGACCCAGTAGGACAGATTTTGGCGTCACGTGGCTACCACGTTTTACAAGTGAATTTCAGAGGTTCAGGCGGCTTCGGCGTCCGCTTCCGAAATCGCGGCTTCCGAGAATACGGCGGCAAGATGCAGGACGATGTGACCGACGCTACATTGTGGGCAATTGCACAGGGAATCGCTGACAAGGAACGGATTTGCATTGCGGGCGGTAGCTACGGAGCATATGCGGCAATCGTGGGTGCCGCCAAAGAACCGGATCTATACCAATGCGCAATCGGCCAATCAGGTATCTACGACACCGCCGCAATCGAACGGATGGGCGATCTGGCGCGTAGCAAATCATCCATCAATTGGATGCGTTTGACTATGGGACGAACCCGAGAAGAGCGTCAAGCGATTTCTGCGATCAATGTCGCAGGAGACGTAAAAGCAGCAGTCATGCTTATCCACGGCGGACAAGATCGAAGGACACCTCCTGAACACTATCACCGCATGAAAGAAGCTTTCGACAACGTTGGTAAGTCGGTCGTCACGCATTACAAAGGCAACCAAGGTCACAGTTGGATCGGTCGCGATACGATCATGGATTTATTTGGTCGACAGCTCGCATTCCTCGATGAACACATTGGGAGTGGTGCAGGAGAAGTTCAAGCTGTCTCCGCGACGAATTAGCCCTTGATGTAATCACCTCAAAGATAAGCCGCAAGCGTCCTAAAGCGCTTGCGGCTTTTTTGTTTACTCTCGTCGAAAGTCCCCTAGCGACAAACCTACTACCCGAGCAGGAAAACCGCGATTCATCAGTAGATTGCGTCGCTTCGTCCAATCCGAGAAAGGTAACCGCTCCTGACCACTTTCGAGCTCAGCAAAACGCTTACTAAGAACCTCGCGAGCGTGTTCGACCCAGAATTCGTCGTCAGACGTCACGAATCGCTCGACTAAGTGACGGTCAACGCCACGCTTTTGCAGGTTGGCTCGAATTTTGAGTGGACCATCGCCTTTACGTGTTCGTTCTGCGACGTATGCCTCCGCAAATCTCTCATCACATAAATAGTCGAGCTCGATTAGGTAAGCGATGATTGCTTCGATCTTGTCTCGTTCGATATGTCGCTTGACGAGCTTTAGACGTAATTCTTGCGCTGAATGTTCGCGCGGCGTAAGAATCTGTATCGCTCGTTCAAGCTCGGGCGAATTGCGTATATCGGTCATGCGCTCAATATAGCACCTGTGACC
>JAGWBO010000067.1:0-8684 GCA_021295855.1 Pseudomonadales bacterium
TATTCGGCCTGATGTTGCAGGGCGCTACCGTAAAGGCGCTTTGTGGTCGCCATCCTATCGTGCAGCCTCATGTGGCGGTGCACCTCTAGATGTCATCCGCAAATAAGTTGAAGATCAACGCACCGCCTCAAAGCCACGCTAACGTGGCTGTGCCTTATATCCCCGCCCTGAAGGACGGGGTTTTACGGCGAGTGCGATAATTTGCATCGACGCGAATACAACCCAACTTGGTTCATGATGTCGCAGGCAACGCAGCAAGAGTCGCCTCCTGAAATACAACCGGCGCTCACCGAACAACAAAAGCAAGACTTCGATAAACTAGGTGTCATCAAAGTCAAAGGCGTATTTGACCGGAAGATCGCCAGTGAGGTGGAAAAGGAGCTTTGGCGCCGATTCGAAAGATGGGGCATCGAGAAAGATGTCCCGAAGTCTTGGGAGGAATTGGACGAAGCCACGATTAAGAAGGTAACTAAGGGCACCCGTCGAGTTCGCGGTCTTGAATCGATCTATAACGACCGAACCTTTGAAATCGCCAGGACACTTGCACGTGAGCCAAAGTTAGAAAAGCAGACAGCGCTGCTACTTCTTACATTTTCACACCAACACAGTTACATTTCGGACGAAGTGGTACCAAGTTCAATCTGGCATTCCGATACGCCGAACATTCCTGGTGAAGGTTTGGCGGGTGTGATAGTCTTGGGTTTTATCAATCATGTTCGACCGCGTGGGGGCGGAACCATGGTGATCACTGGCTCCCATCGTTTGTTCGAAAATTCAACTTCGGCTGTTTCATCAAAGAGTGCCAAGCGAAAGTTAAAGAAGTATCCGTATTTCCGCGAATTGCTATCCAAGCAGACGACGAATAGAGAACGCTTTCTCGAGGAATCAGGCTGTGTAAACGGTGTCGACCTTAGAGTTGTTGAATTGACCGGAGAGCCAGGTGACGCATATTTCGTCAACGGCGCCGTAATGCACACAATTACTCGGAACTATCAGCCAATACCGCGCATGATGGTAAGAGGATTCTACGGCGCATCGAAACTAACGACTCACTATGAGGATTTGTTTGCTGAAAGAGCGGCAAGAAAAACAGCGAGCTAATCTAAAACGACGTCTTGCGTGATGTGTGTTCAAATTAAACCTAACGAGCGCATGCCTTTTAGATTACGTCAGCATTACGCCGATTCTTAGGATTGCGAGACTTCAACATTAAATAGATTAATTACTAAAGCCTTATCGTAGCCGCGAATTGAGAGTCTAAGTACAAAGCAAGTATTGCGTATCAAATGCTGGTTCCGGCCTTATTAGTTTTATATCAAAATGTAAATTTCCGTCAAGCTAATATACAAATTGATCCGACATAATGTTATTTAGTTCGAATTTAGCAATAGACTACTTCATTTCTGGTTTAAAAGTGCCCTAGTGCGGCGGGTTTAGTTTGATTTCGAAACTAACTACGAAACAGCATCTAATCACAATCAAATGATGTTTATATTAGAGTAAGAAACGCGAGAACACAAAACAACGTAATCATCACGTAGAGTTCGTACAATTCGCGCGCATCCGCTAACGTGTGCTACCTAGAAGATAGGCGGCTATCGAGCGAATTTACACAATCCAAAGGATCTCAAGTGAGTATAGACTCATTTAAGTGTCGTTCAAGTCTCGTGCTTAATGATCGCGAATACGACTATTTTGACTTAAACCTTGCCTGTCAGAATGGCGCAGGTGATGTATCCAGATTGCCTGTATCTCTTAAGGTCTTATTTGAGAACCTTCTGCGTTTTGAGGATGGTAATTCGGTAAATCGAAGTGATATCGAGACGCTCGGTAGTTGGAGTTCGAGTAGCGCTGATGCTTCCGAAATTGCGTATCGTCCGGCTCGTGTATTAATGCAGGATTTCACGGGTGTACCTGCTGTCGCGGATCTTGCCGCGATGAGGGGCGCTACAGTTGCTGCGGGTGCGGACCCATTGTTGATCAATCCATTAACTCCTGTTGACTTAGTGATCGATCACTCTGTGATGGTTGACCATTTCGGATCGTCTAGTGCATTCGCTGCAAATGTCGAGGCGGAAATGGGGAGGAATGGCGAACGATATAGATTCCTCAGGTGGGGCCAACAGGCGTTCGACAATTTCCGTGTAGTACCACCTGGTACAGGCATTTGCCATCAGGTTAATCTAGAGTATTTATCTCGAGTCGTTTGGACGAGAGAAGAAGATGGCAAGACAGCCGCGTATCCAGATACGCTCGTAGGCACGGACAGTCACACCACGATGGTCAATGGACTCGGAGTATTAGGGTGGGGTGTTGGCGGCATCGAAGCTGAGGCGGCGATGTTGGGACAACCGATCTCAATGCTTGTGCCTAGGGTAGTAGGTGTGCGATTGACTGGTGAACTATCAGAAGGTGTCACGGCGACCGACTTAGTATTGCGAGTCGTTGAAATGCTTCGCGCACACGGTGTCGTTGGTAAGTTCGTAGAGTTCTTTGGACCAGCCGTCAAGCACCTTTCGCTGGCGGACCGCGCAACGATCGCAAATATGGCGCCAGAATACGGTGCGACGTGTGGATTCTTTCCGGTAGACCAGGAAACAATCCGTTATCTAAAGCTTTCATCTCGACCTGCTGAAACGATCGCTTTGGCCGAAGCCTATGCGAAGCAGCAGGGCATGTGGCTTGACGAAGAAAACGAACCTGAGTTTTCGGAATTGCTTCACCTCGATCTAAATAGTGTTGTTCCCTCCCTTGCGGGGCCGAAACGACCGCAGGACCGCGTCACGCTATCGGGAATTAAGGAGGCGTTTGATCAAGCAGCTGCCTTGAGCGGTGTTTCGTCTGAGGAGGGTGGAGTTCCGATCGAAGGCGAGGACTACGAGTTAAAGCATGGCGATGTTGTCATTGCCGCGATCACGTCTTGTACAAACACGTCGAATCCTGCGGTGATGTTAGCGGCCGGGTTAGTTGCCCGAAACGCTTTGGATCGAGGACTAAAGGTAAAACCTTGGGTAAAGACATCGTTAGCGCCGGGTTCCAAAGTCGTAACAGAATATCTTGAGGAAACTGACCTTCAATCAGCACTAGATCAAGTTGGCTTCAACCTCGTAGGCTATGGATGCACAACTTGCATCGGCAATTCAGGTCCATTGCCAGAAGCAATCTCTGGCGCAATCGCAAAAGGTGATTTGACCGTTTCGGCTGTCCTTTCCGGTAACCGCAATTTTGAAGGTCGCGTGCATCAAGAGGTCCGCGCGAACTGGTTGGCGTCGCCGCCGTTGGTCGTTGCGTTTGCAATCGCGGGTACTACACGAATCGACCTAACGGAAGAACCTCTCGGTCAAGACTCGGATGGCAACGACGTTTTTCTTCGGGATATTTGGCCAAGTTCGAAAGATGTTGAGGATGTGGTTGGACGTGTTACCGCCTCCATGTTTTCGAGCCAATACAGTGACGTCTTTACCGGTCCGGACGCGTGGCGAGAGATCTCGGTGGATGAATCCGACACCTATGGCTGGGACGAGTCAACCTACATTAAACAACCGCCGTTCTTTACGGTGGGTGGAGATCTTGATCAAAGCGTCGTCATCGACGAAGCTAAGGTTCTGGCGGTTCTTGGTGATTCCGTGACGACTGATCACATTTCGCCAGCTGGCGCCATCCAACCTGCGAGCCCGGCAGGGGAATATCTTCAGCAGAACGGCGTGCAAGTCATTGATTTCAACTCGTATGGCTCTCGTCGCGGGAACCACGAAGTCATGATGCGTGGCACCTTAGCGAATATCCGAATCAGAAACGAGATGCTAACCGACGTTGAAGGTGGCTACACCAAGCATGCACCAACTGGCGACCTAGTCTCGATTTATGACGCCGCGATGCGATATGAACGCGAAGGTACCCCGCTGGTTGTTTTTGCTGGCAAGGAATACGGTACCGGTTCGAGTCGTGACTGGGCCGCAAAGGGGACTCGGTTGCTTGGCGTGAAGGCAGTGATTGCCGAGAGTTTCGAACGTATTCACCGGTCCAATCTTGTAGGAATGGGTGTGCTGCCGTTGCTATTCGGTGAAGGAGAATCACGTAAAACCCTTGCATTGGATGGATCAGAAACGGTCTCTATTGGCTTTTTGGATGGACAGACGGAAATTAGGCCGAGACAAGAGTTGAAGATGGTCATCCATCGCGCTTACGGGTCGAAGGACGAACACCGTGTCCTGAGTTGCCTCGATACAGACAACGAAATTGAGTACTTCCGCTGCGGCGGCATCCTTCAATACGTCTTGAACAACATCATCGACGAGGCGGCTTGACCGCAGTAGTGATCTAGAGACCAATGCCGTTTGAACATTCTGGCGAAATCGACGCCAGCACGCACGACTCACTGTATCGGATAAGACACAGTTTGGCACATGTCCTAGCGCAAGCAGTACTTGAGATACGGGAAGGCGCGACGCTAGGTTTTGGACCTCCGATATCGGACGGTTTCTACTATGACTTTGTACTGCCGGAGCCGATTACCGAGGCAGACTTTCCGGAACTCGAACGTCAAATGCGTCGAATCCTTAAGAAAGGGCAACGGTTTTATCACGAGGAGCTACCGAAGGATGAAGCACTTGCTCGTATCGACGAAATGGGCGAACCGTATAAGCGCGAGTACGCTGAGGAGCTGTGTGAAAAAAACGGTATTGACGCTCTTTCGTTTTATCGGAACGGACCTTTCGTGGATATGTGTGAAGGGCCACACGTTGACACCACCAAGGAAATCCCGCGCGATGCGTTCAAACTAAGAAGCGTCGCTGGTGCGTATTGGCGAGGTGATTCTCGAAATACGATGATGACACGAATTTACGCATGGGCGTTCGAGGATAAAACCGCGCTAGACGCCCATGTGGAGGCGTACGAACTTGCGCTAGAACGAGACCACAAGAAACTGGGGCGCGAACTTGACATATACACGATTGATAACGAAATTGGTCGTGGTCTGCCGTTATGGTTGCCAAACGGCACCGTCATACGAGATGAGCTCGAGAAGTTAGCGTGTGAGTTGGAATTTATCGATGGTTATCAACGCGTTGCGACGCCGCACATCGCGAAGCAGGACCTGTTCTATCGGACGGGGCATTTGCCTTATTACGCAGATGACATGTACCCACCTATGGAGTTGGTCGAGGAGACTGAACACGGTGAAACCGTAAAGGAAGCCTACGTGCTCAGGCCGATGAACTGCCCGCATCACCACAAGATTTTCGCGTCATCGCTTCGAAGCTATCGAGAGTTGCCGTTGCGTTTGGCGGAGTACGGTCACGTCTATCGCTTTGAAGACTCAGGGGCGGTTGGTGGACTGCTTCGAGTCAGAGGGATGTGCATGAATGACGCGCATATCTATTGCACTGAAGATCAGATTGCCGACGAATTTCGAAATGTGATCGCGCTATACGATCGCGCATACTCGATTCTTGGCTTGAAGGACTACTCGCTACGCTTGAGCTGTTGGGATCCTGAAGATCCACAAGGTAAAAACAAATATGTTGATGAACCCGAAGCTTGGGAAGCGTCACAAGCGATATTGAGAAAAATCCTTGATGAACTCGACCTCGACTACGTTGAAGCGAAAGGTGAAGCAGCGTTCTACGGACCCAAGATTGACGTGCAGTTTCCGACCGTAACGGGGCGTGAGGAGTCAGTTAGCACGGTTCAGCTCGACTTCGCCATTCCGAAGCGTTTAGACCTGAAATACATCGGTCCCGACGGTGAGGAGCACGTGCCTTATTGCATCCATCGCGCACCTTTCTCGACGCACGAACGATTTGTAGCCTTTCTAATCGAGCACTTTGGCGGAGCCTTTCCGACTTGGCTTGCGCCTATTCAAGTACGAGTGCTTACGGTGTCAGAGCAATTTGACGCGTACGCCCAGCAGATCGTCAACGAACTGCGATCGGATTTTGTGCGCGCAGAATTGGGTTCAATGAGCGACACGGTATCGAAGAAGATTCGGGAAGGAACGATGCGCAAGATCCCGAACCTATTGATTGTGGGAGAACGGGAAGTCGAAACAAACGAGGTCACATTACGCCGTTACGGCGTACGAGCACAGACGACCTTGCCGTTCGCGACCTTCAAGGAGAAGTTGCGCGAGAACATCGATTCTCGCGCTTTGGAATTCGTTCTTTAGTTCTCCAACGCGGCGGTAGCACCGTCTCGGTAGGCTAACGTCGGATTAAAGTTAATGTAGTCGATGAGAATCCGACCGGATTCTTCCACCATACCATCAACTTGGTTATCGCGCTTGTCGGGTAGTTCGCGCATGACCTCATCCAACTGATCGATGGTCGCGACTGGTTCTTCGCCTAACGCACGCAAGTAGTCGTTCTCAGTGCTAAGTCGCCAAGCAGCACTTTCCTCGCGTCGCGCCTGTCTCTCATCTTCATTGAGGGAAATGTGCGAAATCTCGCGATTGTGATTCATCCGCTCTTCAAGACGACGGTAGTAGACGAAATGAGGATCGTCTTTCGTACGTTGCTCATGTCGCTCCGTCAGGACATCGACGATGCCCTTGATGTCAGCCATCACTTCGAATTCCGCAGGTTCTAGTGCATCAAGGTCCAAGGAGTTCTGATAGGAACTCTCGCCGACTGCTTCCGAATCAATTAACTCCGGGAACTCAATGTCGGGGGTCACGCCGTTGTGCTGGGTGGTTTCTCCCGTTATGCGATAGTACTTGCCTTGCGTGATCTTTAGTTGTCCGTGGTTTAACGAGAGAATAGACTGAATTGAACCTTTACCGTAGGTACGAGTACCTAACACTAATCCGCGACCATAGTCCTGAATTGCACCTGCAAAAATCTCGGATGCGGAGGCAGAACTTCGATTCACGAGAACAGCTAACGGACCATCGTACGCGATGGTCTTGTCGTTGTCCTTCATGACCTGCCGTTTTCGACCAAGTCCTTTGACTACAACCGTAGGCCCGGTTTCGATAAACAAACCGACGAGTTTGAGGGCTTCTGGAAGCGACCCGCCACCGTTGTGGCGAAGATCTAGGATCAAGCCATCGATGTTCTCTTCTTTGAGTTCGTCGAGTAAGTTCGCGACATCGCGAGTTGCGCTTCGATAGTTATCTTCACCGCGTTGTTCTCCAGCGAGGTCTGCGTACATCTTCGGTAGCTCGATGACGCCAATCTTTCGCTCAACGCCTTCGTGTTGAAGTGAAAACACTTTCTTCTTCGCCGCGGTTTCTTCTAGTTTCACGCGATCCCGCGTGATCGACACGATTTTTGAGGTGCTGCCAGAACTCACAGGTTCTAGCACCTCTAAGCGAACGATCGTTCCCCTCGGGCCGCGGATTAGATCAACGACATCCTGGATGCGTCGCCCAACTACATCGATCATTGGTCCATCAGGATCCTGACCTACAGCTACGATTCGGTCTGCGGCCTTGAGTTCACCGTCGAGTTCCGCCGGTCCACCTTTTACAAGGCTGATAACCTTGATATATTCGTCCTCTGTACCGAGCAGTGCGCCGATTCCTTCAAGCGACATTCGCATGGACATGTGAAAGTCCTCAGCGTCACGTGGCGAGAAGTAAACGGTGTGTGGGTCGTAGATATGCGTAAACGAGTTGATGTAGCTGGCAAACGCTTCTTCTGAAGTGAACTGTCGGTTCTGATTGCGACGATTGATGTAGCGCTTCGTGAGCAAATCAATGATCTCATCCGGTTCGCGCTTATTCAGTCGCATGTGGATGACGGAATCGGTAAGGTTGTGTTCCCAACGCAAATCTGCTTCTGCGCTGTCGATCGGCCACTCCAAGTTATCTGCATCGAGCGGTAGCTCAACACTACTATTCAGATCGAAGGACTCAATGCCTCGCTCTAACCGATTCAGGATCCATTCATACCGCGAGTCACGTCGATTCTGTAGCCGATTGACCATGCTGAATGCAAGCTCGAGCCGACCACGTTTTAGAGCATTGTCGAATTCGTATCGGAAAGTTTCGAACTCCGCAATATCACTTGCTAGATAAAACTGCTTGCGTCTATCAAGAACCTCGAGATAACGATCGAAAATCTGCGAGGAAGCTTCATCGTCCAACGGCGCATTCCGAATTAGGTGATTGCTCCGTACCTGGTCGACGATGAACCGCGCAGCACGTGGATGAACAGGTAACGGTTCGAGCGTCGGCAGAAAGGTGGTCCCGGTCTCTGCGACCATCGAACTGGTGAGAGAGACAACGCAGACGCCGACTAGTAATCGGATTAATCGAGGCAAGAAATCGTCCTAATCGTGTAACAATGCGGCAGGTTAGACCAGTACCGTCATCAAAATGTTACCGATTCAACTTCGAGAGTGACTACTCTAAATCAGTAAAGAATCGGCTTGGGCGTGGCAAGTAGTACTTGCTTGTATCGACGGAGAACGCAATTGCGTAAGCGCGACCGAGTACTCGGTCGCGTTCAAGGAAGCCGAACTCCCTCGAATCTTTACTGTTATCCCGGTTATCGCCCATCACGAAATACGAGTCGGCAGGAACTTGAACAGGGCCGAAGGAACGGGTCATTGAGTTCCCCCTGCCGCGTGACTCCATGATGACTCGCGTACTGCCGAGCAATGACTCTTCGAGTAAGCGATGGGTTCTCAAGCTCCGTTGGTGGAGCTGTGATGACAGCTCTTCCGCGGTTTCACTATCG
>JAGWBO010000067.1:8784-9170 GCA_021295855.1 Pseudomonadales bacterium
GTGATGACGTCGCCACGTTGTGGATCGCTCCATTGGTGAATTCGCGTGAGGGTAAAAGGGACGCGTAAGTCATAACTGATCTTGTCCACGACAATGCGGTCCCCAACCATGATGTTGGGTTCCATACTGCCTGATGGCACTTGGTTCCAGTCGGCGATCACCGAGCGAAACAGGATCATGGCGATGACGAAGTAGATGAATCCTCGCCACTCTCGCCAAAACCTTGTTAGACGACCGACTCGATCGCTAGTTTGATCAGATTCTGTCATGCGCCAGAAGGCGAATCAGTGATGATCTGCTTGTTGTTGCATTTTTGCCAGTTGCTCTGGCGTCGCGTCGAGTTGGTACTTCTCTTTCCACTCGGCATAGGGCATGCCGTAGACGCG